>CAZFZT010000030.1:0-37200 GCA_964523675.1 uncultured Isosphaeraceae bacterium | reverse complement strand
CAAGCAGCACAAGAAGGTCAGCCACGTCGGTTGATCCGTTGCCGTTCAGATCTGTCTGACATCCGCTGCACGGCCCCCACACGGCGAGCAGGGCAAGCAGATCATCAACGCCGACGCTCCCGCTGCTGTTGAAGTCGCCGGGGCATGACGGCGGCACCGGCGTTGTGCCCGTGCTCCAGTAGCCGCCTGCGATGGTGTACCTACCGCCGGCCATGTCGCCTGCATCGCACTGGCCGATCGTTCCGGTCAGCGAGTACGCGCCGCCGGTCGAAGTTCCGCCGCCGCTGTCGATCGTGTACCAGGAGATTTCGTAGTCGCCGGCAAAGGCGAACGGTGCGACTGCGCCGATCAGGATGAATGTTGCAAGAGCGCTGAGCAGCTTTGTGAATGTGTTCATGATCATTTTCTCCGTTGGATAGAGCGAGGGACGCTGATGTTCGTAGTCAGTTGCCGATTTTTCCGATGACGGCATTGCCCGAGACAGCTGTGAGGGTGACTGCTTTGGAGAACGTGCCGATGTGGCCGGACCCGGTGTTGTAACTGCCGCCGGCAATCGCGACCGTTCCCCCGACGGGGGCAAGCGACATGCCGAGCGTTACTGTTCGCGCGGGATTGAGCGCGGTGCCTTGTTGGGAGGCGCTGACCGGCGCGAAGTCAACGAAGGTCGCGCCGCTGATGAAGCTGTTGAGCCACTGCGAAAGCGCACTTTGAGTGATTCGGGTGCCGGCATTGGCGCCGCCGTCCGCTGTGCAGCCGCCGTTGGTGTGTACCCCGATGGCGTAATCGAAGGTGCTCCAAATGACGGGGCTGCCGGAGTTCGCCGGCTCGGTGTCTACGGCATACGTGAACATGTTTGTCGAATGGCTGACTTTGGGACCGGTTGCCGTCTGAAGTGTGAGCGAAGCCGAATTGCAGCCCCATCGATTGCAGTTTCCATCACCGTCGGTGCCGCAGCAGAGCGTCGGCTGGCTGCCGGCAGGCGTGCTGTCAACTCCATACCCTGTGATGCGCAGGGTTGTAACGTCCGCCGGGAGATTCGGCGACAAATGAAAGTACCCTTGCACCCAATGGGCGCGGAGGCCGGTGTTTGAGTTCGGTCCGACGCTCATGATGGCCCAGTCGAGGCCCGTGCCGCCATCTTGCGAAGCGAACCATGTGACACCAACGGGATATTGATCTTCAGGGGCTGCAGCGACGGGCGCGCCGTTCGAAGCCGACATCGGCACGTTGAACTCGATCAGTCCGCCCGATCCGTTGCCGCAATGGCCGGCCGTCACGGCGCTGCCCACGGAGGTCAACCATGCGGTGCATCCGCCGCAGCCGTTGCCGCTCCCCCCGTTGCCGCAGTTGGGCCCTGACAGTCGGCCGACGCGCGAGTCGCTCGAAGCGATACGGTTATCGACGCCGCAGATCGAGGCAACTCCGCCTTCGACGAACTCCACCGGCGGATTGTTGATCGCGATCTGGTCAATCTCGAACCTCGCCGCGTCGCCGGGTGCGACAAACAACTGCACGAGCACCAGGTCGCCGTTGAAGATCGCGCTCCAGCCGGCCCATTCCTTGAGCATGGCGTGAGTGAAACGCTGCACCGCGCCGTCCCGCAGCGAATTAAGGTGAATCTCACTGTGCTCGCCGAGGTCGTAATCGATGAAGTGCACGCGCATCATGTTCGCGCCCGGCGACTGCACAAGGGTCATGTGCCTCATCACGAGTCGTTTTCGCTCTGCGTCATCGAAGAGCGGGCCCGGCTCCGCCTCGTGCTCCCCGGAGGCATGCTCGTAGGGCTGCGCGTCAAACCGCATCTGTTCCGAGACCTGGGCCAATGCTGCGCGGCCGCCCATCGCCAGCACAAACCCCAGAGCGATGAACGCTGCACGAAACGTCGTGGTTCCCAGGAACCTCACGTGTTGCCTCGCGCTCTGCGAAAGCCGTGGAATGCATGTGGTGGTCGTCATGGCGAAACACTCTCGTTGATTCACAAATCGGTTTGGTTCGGCGATGCCTGCTGCACCGGTAATGGATCCGCTCATGGCAATCCGATCACCGCTGGCCCGAGCGGCGCATCCATGGACATCAGGTGCGAAATCGTGCCGGTCCAGTTCACTGAGCCCGGCTTGAGGCGAATCTTCGCGCCCGCGCCGATGGCGAGCACCTGGCTCATCGTTCGCAGCGGATTGTGATAACCGCCGACAGCGAAACCGGATGGCGGCAGATTGAAGTCGGTCCAGAAGCCGTCGGAGGTCGTCGTCGGCCAACTGGTGATCGTGTTCGTGATGATGTTCGAGATCAGGGCTGTCACCTCGCCGGCATGATCAACGCCTTCTCGCTTGCTGAGCAGGCACACGATGTTGATTCCGTCGCCGCGCTGACGGATTGAGGTGCTGATTCCGTCAATCGCGCCATTGAAATTGTCACCGCCGAAGTCGCCCGGCTCAAGCGGCACGCCAGCGCCGGCCTGCACGCCGACCTGGTATCGATCCATGTACTCAAGCAGAGGCGCTGCGCTTGCCACGAGATTGCCGTGTCCCATGAACGCTTCATGATGCCAGCCGCCGTACGGGTTCTCCACAGGACTGCCGTCGGGGAAGAAGACATCCTGCACGTTGCAGGCGCTGCACTGGTAGTGCGGTTCGCGCCAGTGATTCGCTGAGTCCTTCGTTCTGCCGAAGATCACCTCCTGATTCGGCACATCCATGGACGGCGTGAGAATGTGCGTATGGAAGTACTGCAGCAGCGACATGCCGCTCACCTCCTCGATGATCTTGCCGAGCACCATGTACCCGAAGTTCGAGTAGCAATAGGTCGGTTCATCGTCGTCGTTCAGACAATCGTTGGTGCCCGGCACATAATCGACCGGTTGGGCGAGCATGTACTTGATGATTTCATTCGTGCCGGCCGGCGAAGGCACGCCGAGTTGTGATGCGATGAAGACGGTCTTGAACTGCGGGTCGCCGATCGGCGCGACCGCTCGATCCCAACCGCCTTGGTGATTCAGAATATCCTCGATTGTGATGTACTTGAGCCACTCGTCGCCGAGAACGCCGTTGTACGGCTGGTGCGGCAGAATTCCGCCGCCGAACTGCCCAAGATCAAAGGCATTGTCGTCCATCTCCAGCAGTCCCTGCGCGATGAGATGATGAATCGCCGCAGCGGTGATGGGCTTCTCGACGCTCGCCAGGCGCATCGGCGTGTTCTCAGCAATGCTCGTACCGAAGCCGCGCTGATACACGACGCGGCCTTCAACGCTCACAGTCAGGACGCCCGCATTGATTCCCCAGAAGTTCATGTACGACTGCATGACATCATCGAAGATTTGGAGCGATGGGACGGGGCGCCCCTGCACGGGCAGGTCGCCAGCGTCAGCGCGCCACGTTGGCATGCACACGGCACAAGCCACAAGGCCGAGAGAGAATGGAAAGAAGCGCTTCATGGTGCGTGGCCTCTAGTAGTTCACTGAAGGGAAACAAGAACAAGCACCATTCCGCGCTCGCCCTCCTCGAGCGGCGACATGGCCTTGCCGATGATCGCGCCTTGCGCCGCTGCGTGATCCGTCACTTTCATGGCGTGACCGGGGATGTCGGATGTCGTAAGCAGGTCGCCGGGCACAATTCCGTCCAGGCCCGCATCGATGAGCACATACACGCGCCCAGTGAGCGCGACCGGATGCTCACCGTCTGCTTCTGATCCCTCCTGGCCCATGAGCATGCCGGTCTTGACGCCGCCTGCGCCGCTGATGACGCCTGCGACTGTTCGGTCATAGGCGCGCGTGCTTGGGACGAGCTTGCCGGGATTGGCGGGATCAATGCAGACGACCATGCCCGGCTCCGGGGAGAGGTCGCCGACACCTGCGACATCGAACTTCTCGGACAGGTCCGATCCGCCGGTGATTTGCAGGACGGGCGTGAGAAGCCGTCCGGTGCCGCCGCTCAACTGGCCGATGTGAACCTGTCCACCCTCATGATTCAGATAAAGAGTTGACACCGAACCGTTGCTCCGCGCCATGATCTCATTGTTATCAATGGAGATGCTCGCGCCGCTGACGGTGCCAAGCACTAGGTAGCCGCCGCCATTTAACGAACTGTCACTACCGCCTTCGATGTGAAGTTTTGTCGCCGGCAGATTGGTACCGATGCCGACATTGCCGGCATCGTTGATCTTCATATGCGTTCCCGAAGCGCCGGTGAAGAACAATCCCGGCCCGCCGATCGACGCCTTGCTATACCCGATCGAGTAGAGGAAGTTGGGATCCTCGAAAACGATGCGTCCAATGGTCGTGTTCAGACCGCTTGAGGAGTTGCGGAACGTGAATATCGGTCCGACTGAGGTGTTGCGGCGAAGCAAACCCAGGCCGGCGGCGCCATCGAACTCTGCGTAATTGGTGCCGTCGCCGAAGCGACTGATGCCCGTGACATGAAATGGCCGAGCCGGCGATGCTGTGCCGATGCCGAGACTGCCGCCGTGAATCTGGAACCAACTGTCTGTACCGTCAACGCCAATGACTGCGGAGGCCTGAGTGGTGTTGTTGCCGCGGAACAACTGCAGCGCCTTTGGCCCAGTCGTGTTGGTCTCCCTGAAGAACCTGATGAGAGCAGATTCCGTGTTGACTGCGGGCTTGGGATTGAGGTCAAGAGCCACCAATCCGGAGTTGTTCACCTTATTGATGCGCAACTGCGTCGGCTGTGCATCGATGATCTCCGCGTAACTGTTCGGATCATCGTTGTCCTCCAGCCGAATGGTTGCCTGCTCACCGCGAGCGTGCAGCGCAGACAGCGGCGAAGTCGTACCAATGCCTACATTCCCCGCGACGTTCAACGAGTTGAGCGTGCCCACGCCGGTGATGCCAGAGTACGAACCGATGATGGCCTTTGATGGCACATTCGCAGCGGTCGTCGCGACCATGGCGTGCGGCGCAGCCATGATCGGCTGACGCGGTGAGAGCGGCGTGCCGTTGACGATGATCTCCAGCCAACGCGCTTCGCCGCTAAACAGATCGCCGAAGTCGAGGTCAATCGTGAAGCGACCGTCCTCGCCGATCGCAAAATCATTTGCTACGAGCGTGCCGCCTGGGAGTGGAAGTCCGCCTGACTCGACGGCAAAGAGCCGGAACGTCATGTCAAACGATCCGCTCGCCGGCTCGCCGCCTTCGGTCAGGCGGCCCTGATACGTGAAGGTTGTGCCGACCGGAGAACTGTCCGCCGCGACACACACGAAGGGCACTCCGCAATACACACACGCCAACATGAGCAGGATGATGGGTACATTCAATGTGCACATCTCCGTTACTCCTCGAAGTGGGGTTCACTGAATGTCGCCGTTGAAGACGACATCCTCAAGCAGGCGCAGGCGTTCCTTGATGGTCGCAATTTCCGCTTCCAGCGCGGCGATTTCCGCGTCCTTCTCGGCCCGCAGCGCGTTGACTGCTTCGACCAGCAGGGGCGAGAGCATGCTGTAGTCCATGCCCACAGCATCGACGCCGTTCTTTTCATAGCGGACGATTTCCGGCAGTACCTCGCCGACTTCTTCAGCAATGAAGCCGATGTCATGGCGGCCGCCGTGCGCTGCATCCCAGTTGAAATACACACCGCGGAGTTGCGCGAGTTTCTCCAGCGGCTCGCCGATGCGGCGGATGTTGGACTTCCATCGCTTTGACGACGGAGAGCCGTAATTGGTTCCGGCGCCGCCTGCAAAGAAGTCGAAGCCGCTCGCGCTCCAACTTTCGCCGTAGACACCGTAGGTAATCCCGGATGTAAGCGTCGCCCTGCCATGCACGCCGCGACCCAGCGCGGTCTGGCCGAGCACGCCGCACGTTCCCGAGCCGGATGCAGAGGCAAAGCCGGCAACGCCGGCGCCTTCGCTGGATTGACTCCTGCCCTGTACGCCGTAGTTCTGGCCGGTGCCTGTTGAAGCCAGGCCATAGACGCCCCTTCCGGAGGTGCTGGCCGTGACGCCATGCACACCTGTGTTGACCCCACTCGATCCCGCCGCGTGTCCATACACGCCGGTGCCCGTGGCGCTTGCGCTTCGGCCGTACACGCCGGCCGCGGCTCCGGTTCCGGTGTACTCACCGTAGATCGCGTGGTTTGTGTTGTCTGAGACGTGAAGTCGATGATTGGGAACGGACGTGCCGATGCCGACGACCCCGCCGGTGTCCTGAATGATGACGCGGCCTTGAGCGTGAGCCGAGCGAATGTACCAGTCCCCGTTGGGCCCCCAGTGAATGTGGCTTTGGTTCGGCCCGATATCCGGCGCGCTGAACCGAGCGGTGTTGTTTCCTGAACCGGCGGTGTTGGCAACAACATCCAGGCGCGCGAGCGGCGAGCTGGTTCCGATTCCGACGCGGCCGCCACCAGTTGCCAGGCCCACGCTGTTGGCGTGATTGTGATTGAGAAAGAGACCTACCGATGCGTCCGAGTCGATTTCGTTGCCATCCAGAAGCATGGACTGGCTGCCGGACACGATGCGCATCGCGGCACTCTCGCCGTTGTTGTCGGCGCCCACAACGTGTACCTGCGACAATGGATTGGTCGTGCCGATGCCGACGCTGCCGTTGACATTCAGCGCATCGAGTACGCCGAGGCCGGTGATGCCCGCATACGTACCGACGACCGCCTTCGTTGGCACGTTGGCCGCGGTTGTCGCCACCATGGCATGCGGAACCGCCATGATCGGCTGCCGCGGCGAAAGCGCTGTGCCGTTGACGACAATCTCCAGCCAACGCGCCTCACCATTGAATAAATCGCCGAAATCCAGATCAATTGTAAAGCGGCCGTCCTCACCGATTTCAAAGTCATCTGCGACGAGTTCACCGCCATCAAGCGGTTCGCCGCTCATCTCCGCTGCGTAGAGGCGGAAGACCAGATCAACCGTTCCGCTGGCCGGCTCGCCGCCTTCGGTCAGTCGACCCTGGTAGGTGAACGTCGTGCCGACCGGGGACGTATCGGCTGCCACACCCTGGCATACCGCGCCGACGGTCGCGCCCATCAGTACGAGCGACATGACTGTAAGAATGAGTCTGTTCATCGGATTTCCTTTATTGATCAACGGACGGCGCGGCCGGCGACGATCTCTTCGAGCCGTTGCAGGCGCTCCTCGAGTGTGACGACCTCGGCGTTCAGAGCTGGAAGCGCAGCGTTCTTCTCATTGCGGAGCGCATTGACCGCCTCGACGAGCAGCGGCGAGAGCATGCTGTAATCCATGCCGACTGCATCAACGCCGTTTTCTTCATATTGAACGATCTCCGGCAGCACCTTTCCGACGTCCTCTGCGATGAAGCCGATGTCCTGATGCCCGCCGTGCGCTGCATCCCACGTGAACTGCACGCCGCGAAGCTGCGCGAGTTTATCAAGCGGCTCGTCAACGTTGCGGATGTTGGACTTCCATCGCCTGGAGGATGGAGCTCCGTAATTGAGCCCGTCGCCAGCGGCGTAGAAGTCGTATCCGATGTTGCTCTGGCTTTCGCCGTACACGGCGTAGTTCACGCCGGATTGCGCGGTGACCAGCCCATACACGCCGCGACCTCCGGGCGATTGCCCGTACACACCGGTCGCTCCCCATGTAGTAACGAGCCCGGCCACACCGCGTCCTTCGCTCGAGAGACTCGTGCCGAAGACCCCATAGTTCGATCCGGTGGATGACGAGGCGAAACCATAGACACCTCTGCCGGCCACGCTGTTTGATTCACCCAGCACGCCATTGCACACTCCGAACGTCGCCGCAGCCATTCCAATGACGCCGCTGCTGCTCCCGGCCTGGCCGTACACGGGCGCCGCAGATCCGGTGCCGAAACTGTCACCGCGAATGGCGTGGTCCGAGCCATCCGCCACATGCAGTCGATATTGCGGATTTGAGAGGCCGATTCCGACGTTGCCGCCACCGTTTTGAAAAATGACCTTGCCCTCGGAACTGGCAGAGCGAATTCTCCAGTCACCCAGATTCTCCGTGAGAATGAAACTCTGATTCGGACCGATGTCCAGCGCCGTGAAGCGAGCCGCGTAGTCGTTCCCCTCGGCTGTGTTTGCGACAACATCAAGTCGCGCCTGAGGCGATCCGGTGCCGACTCCAACCTTACCGCCGCCGGTCGCCAGGATGACGTTGTGCTGCGTGTTGCTGTTGAGCAGGAGACTGGATTGATCCGTCGAGTCGATCTCATTACCGTCCATCAGCATCGTCTCACTGCCGGAAACGATTCGAACCGCAGCTTCCTGACCATCGCTTTCCGCGCCGACGATATGCAGGCGCGACTGAGGATCGGTCGTTCCCACGCCGACGTTACCGCTGACATTGAGCGTGTTCAGCGTGCCGACACCGGTAATGCCCGAGAAGACTCCGACAACCGCCTTGGCGGGAGCATTCGCAGCCGTCGTCGCCACCATCACATGCGGCACCGCAACAATCGGCTGGCGCGGCGAGAGCGCCGTCTCGTTCACAACGATCTCAAGCCAGCGCGGCTCCCCGGTGAACAGATCGTCGAAGTCAAGGTCGAGCGTAAAGAACCCATCCTCACCGATCTCAAAGTCGTTCGCAACGAGCACGCCGCCTTCGAGCGGCACTCCGCCACCGGCCGTGCTGTACAACCGGAACATCAAGTCCAGTGTTCCGCTGACCGGTTCGCCGGATTGAAAGAGTCTGCCTTGATACGTGAACGTCGTTCCAACCGGCGAGATGTCGGCGTTGACTGTGGCGACGCTCAATCCGACGACCATGGAAAGCAGCAGAATCGCTGTGCAGAGGTGACGGTGACGAGACATTCCTGATTCCTTTACAGCCATGGGTGACGGATCGCAGACCGATTCAGTTGCTCTGATCGTCCGTGGTCATCGCGGATGGATTTGCCATTCGAACGATGCGATCGGCCTCGGGCCTGCCGTAGTCGGCGGGATGCAGAAACTTGCCCTTCTCCGACGCGCTCTTGGGGACGATCACGCGGTGATTGCTTCGGCGCGCTGCCGGGTCGATCCGATTTCCGGTGACCTGCCAGGACACTTTCATGCCCGGCGCCCGCGGTCCTTCGCCGGCGATCATGAACGAGCCGTTCTCAAGTTCCCGCGCGATGTACACCGGCGCGTATCCGCCAATGCATGTGAGCTGATACCTGAAATCTGCATTGACGAGCTCGAACCAGTCTGGCATCGTGACCACCGCAGCACCGGCAGCGTCGAGCGTGACGACGCCGTCGTAGATGTTCTTCATCTCGTCGCTCTCGACGCACGAATGGACGAGATACTCGTTCTCCGGATCGGCCGGATTGTCGATGAGGAAGTTCTTGGAGCCGCCGACGAAGAAGTTACCTGTGACAAACGCAGGGCCTTCGAACTTACCGGCCCATCCGGAAGCGCTTGTGCCGTATACCCCAATAGCGCTGCCTCCGGTGGTTGCATGGCCATGCACGCCAACACCCTGGTTCAGACTGGAAGTGCCGCGAACTCCGACTGAGCTGGATGTCAGGACATCAACGCGCGCGGTGGGGTTTGTAAGGCCGACGCCCAGATTGCCGAGCATGTGTGTCTCGCCAAGCACGAACAATGAACGACCGCTGCCAAAAGATCCAGCGCCCCCGAATGTCCCCCCATAGGTCGAAGAAGTCGTCGCCCCACTGTACATACCGCCAATGACATGAAGACGATAACTGGGACTCGCGATGCCGATTCCGACGTTCCCGCCACCGTCCTGAAGGATGACCTTGCCAGCATCCTTGGCCGAGCGAATGAACCAGTCGCCGTTGGTTCCCCAATGGACGTGGCTCACATTCGGGCCGATCTCCGGCGCGCTGAAGCGAGCGGTGTTGTCCCCCGAAGCAGCGGCCAGAGCCCGCACATCGAGCCGGGCGGCCGGGAATTGCGTGCCGATGCCAACTCGCCCGCCGCCATTCGCCATCGACACGTCATGAGGCATGTTGTGGTTGAGATGCAGGCCGCCTGCATCAGTGGTGTCGATCTCGTTGCCATCGAGGAGCATGACCTGGTTGCCGGAGACGATGCGCAGCCCTGCATTCGTACCGTTGTTCTCAGCGCCGACAATGTGGAGTTTCGCTGCAGGATTGACCGTGCCCAGTCCTGTGTTGCCGATCACGTTGAGCGAACTCAGAGTGCCTACGCCGGTGATGCCGGAGTACGAGCCGACGACGCCGGTGGTCGGCACGCTTTTCGCGGACGCAGCCACGACGGCATGCGGCACCGCCATGATCGGCTGGCGCGGCGCGAGCGTCGTCTCATTGACGACAATCTCCAGCCAGCGCGCATCGCCTGTAAACAGATCGCCAAAGTCGAGGTCGATGGTGAATCGCCCGTCCTCGTTCAACGCAAACTCCTCGGCAAGCAATACCCCCAGCGGATCGCCGAACGCTTCCTGCGCGAAGAGACGAAACTCCAGATCAACCTTCTCGCTCACCGGCTCGCCGCCGAGAGTCAGGCGGCCCTGATAGGTGAACGTCGTTCCGACCGGTGTGTCACCGGCCGCCGGGCGCGAGCCGATGGCAGCAAGAATCAGGTACGCGCACACGAGCAAACAGGTTGGGACGAACGCATTTCGCATGTCAATTCTCCTGGAACGAGTGGCCAGCCGCCCGGGCGGCGATCTCTTCGAATCTCCGCAAGCGTGCTTCAAGCATCTCAACTCGCGCTTCAAGCCGCGCAACTTCGGCCTCCTTCTCCGTGCGCAGCGCTTTGACCGCCTCAATGAGCAGCGGACCGAGTTTGCTGTAGTCCATGCCCTGAGCGTCAATGCCGTTTTCCTCGTACACAACGATCTCCGGCAGGACGCGGCCGACCTCCTCAGCGATCATGCCGATGTCGTGATGCCCGCCGTGCTCAGCATCCCAGTCGAACGTGACACCGCGAAGCCGGTCCAGTTTCTCCAGCGGCTGCGTGATGCTTGCGACGTTGCGCTTCCAGCGGGCGGATGATGAGGAGCCGTAGTTGACGCCCGCTCCGGTAGCAAGGAAGTCATACCCTGTTGCGCTGTTGCAGAACCCCTTCACGCCGACAGCCAATCCCGAACTATGTTCAGCGCGCCCCTCGACACCGGACGCCTGCGAACTATTGCTCAGCGTCACGCCAACGACGCCGTCGACATTTCCCGTCGCCTGCATCGATTTGGCCAGGATGGCAGCGCCCGCACTGCCCCACAGTTCCGCCGAGATACCGATCTCACTGGTGCCGCTGCCGTTGAAGTTGTAGTTGACGAAACGGCCGGCGTAATGCGTCTGTGTGTTGCCATCGGGCTGGACTTCCGCAAGGATTGCGCCGCCGGACTGATTCGCATCGTGAACCGCGCGCATTGCATAACCGGACCCGACATGGTTGACATGGAGCCGCGCTGTTGGCGAGGTTGTGCCGATTCCAACGTTCCCGCCGCCGTCCTGAAGGATGATCTTGCCAGCGCTGTTCGCGGAGCGAATGAACCAGTCGCCGTTGGTTCCCCAATGGATGTGGCTCACATTTGGGCCGATCTCCGGCGCGCTGAAGCGGGCCGTGTTGTCTCCTGAAGCGGCGGCCAGAGCCCGCACATCGAGCCGGGCGGCCGGGAATTGCGTGCCGATGCCGACCCGGCCGCCGCCGTTGACGATCGAGACGTTGTTGGGCAGATTGTGGTTGAGATGCAGGCCGCCTGCATCAGTGGTGTCGATCTCGTTGCCGTCAAGCAGCATGGTCTGATTGCCGGAGACGATGCGGACAGCGGCGTCGGTGCCGTTGTTGTCACTTCCGACAATGTGGAGTTTCGCTGCAGGATTGACTGTGCCCAGTCCCGTGTTGCCGCTCACATTGAGCGAATCGAGCGTTCCAACACTGTTTATGCCCTCGTAGGAGCCCACGATTGCGGTGGTCGGCACATTCGTCGCGGTGGTGGCGACCATTGCGTGCGGCGCAGCCATGATCGGCTGGCGCGGTGCGAGCGTCGTCTCGTTCACAACGATCTCAAGCCAGCGCGGCTCACCGGTGAACAGATCGCCGAAGTCAAGGTCGATGGTGAATCGCCCGTCATCGCCGATTTCAAAGTCCTCCGCGACAAGCACGCCGCCTTTGAGGGGCGTTCCGCCCACTTGCTCGTCGTAGAGCCGGAAGATCAGTTCAACTGTCCCAGCCGCCGGCTCTCCGCCTTCGGTCAGCCGACCTTGGTAGGTGAACGTCGTACCGACGGAGCCATCGGCTGCCGCGGCCGAGGTGGTTACGGCAAGAGAACCGGCCGCGATCAGAAACGCTGTGATGAACTGGACGATCGGCGCGAGCATGGAGTCTCCTCAAGCACAAGTTGAGCGCATTGCATGGCAGCCGTTTCCAGCCGGGCCGCCGCCATGTCGCTCCGTAAACAGAACCCGTAGTCCCGCCGTGTCCCCTGCAAGTAGACCGCAAATTTATCGCGATGTATATTGAGCGAGGTCCATCAACTGGACCATGCAGGGAGGCGTAACATCTGTGCAGGAAATCAGCGCAAACGTGACTCAAGTTCTGGCGGCACTCGAACGCGGCGATGCAGACGCAGCGCAGCGGCTCTTTCCCCTCGTTCACGCCGAATTACGCGCACTTGCCGGGCACTTCTTCGCCACCCGCCGGCCTGGCCACACCCTCCAGCCCACAATTCTCGTCAATGACGTTTTCATGAAACTCGTCCAGAAAACGGATGTGTCATGGGAAGGACGCGCCCATTTCTTCGCTGTCGCAGCCAAAGTCATGCGGGACCTGCTCGTCGATCATGCTCGTGCGAAACGCGCCAAGAAACGCGGCGGTGACTGGCAGCGCATCTCCATCGTCGGCATTGCAGACGGCGAACAGGCAGCGTCGGCCGCCCCACAGGTCGCCCCGCTCGACGACTCCAGCGCAGTCGACCTCATCGACCTGCACGACGCCCTCGCGCGGCTGGGTGAAATCGATCCGCGGCAGGAGCGCATCGTGGAACTGCGTTACTTCGCCGGTCTGACCGTGCCCGAAGTCGCACAGGTGCTCGGCGTGAGCGAGCGAACCGTCATGTACGACTGGCGCATGGCGCGCGCCTGGCTCAGAGCACAGTTCGAAGGCGAGGAGAACACATGAACGTCGATCGCAATCGACTCAAGGAACTGTTCATCGCGGCGTGTGATCTTCCGCCCGAGGATCAACAGGAGTTCCTCAGCACCGCGTGCAGCGATGACCCGGCCATGGAACGCGCGCTGCGCCAACTGCTGCGAAACGACGCAACGACAAGCGGCGTGCTCAGTGAAGGTCAGTTCGCCCTCGCATTGGTCCAATCCGGCTCGTTCGCGCTGCCTGATGAACAGCTCGAAGCTCGATTGCCACTTGAAGATGGAGACGGCCCGCACGCTGGCGATGACGAACCCGACCACGCGCTCCCACCGCGCATCGGCCGCTACACAATCAAGCACCCGCTCGGCACGGGCGGCATGGGGGCTGTCTATCTCGCCACGCAAGACAACCCCGCGCGCGACATCGCCATCAAAGTCATTCGTCGCGGCAGAATGAGCCGCGCCCTGGTCCAGCGCTTTGAACTGGAAGCGGCGGTGCTCGGCCGGCTCCAGCATCCCGGCATCGCGCAGATATACGAAGCGGGACTCTTCGACGACGGAACTGCAAACCGGCCGTTCTTCGCGATGGAGTACATCAGCGGTGAGACGCTCGGTGCATTCCTTGCTCGTCGGAGTCAATTACCTGCTTTCACGTTGCGTGACCGCATGCTCCTGTTCTGTGAGATTTGCGACGCCGTGGCGCACGCGCATCAGAAGGGCGTCATTCACCGCGACCTCAAGCCGGAGAACATTCTCGTCACCGATTGCGGCACGCCGAAGATCGTGGACTTCGGCGTTGCGCGGGCAACAGAATCCGACGTTCAGCTCAGCACCATCCAGACCGGCGCGGGGCAGATCATCGGCACATTGCCCTACATGAGCCCGGAGCAGGTTCAACGCGCAACGGACCACATCGACGTGCGCGCCGACGTCTACGCGCTCGGCGTCATCCTCTACGAAATGCTCACGCACCGGCTCCCGATCGACGTTAAGGGCATGTCGATCATCAGCGCATCGCGCGCCATTGTCGAAACCGAGCCCACGCCGCTGTCAACGCACGATCGAAGATTTCGGGGCGACCTCGATGTCATCGTTCGAAAAGCGCTTGAGAAGGATCCCAATCGCCGGTACGCCTCCGCGCACGATCTTGCTGCGGATGTGCGCCGGCACCTCAACCATGAACCGATCCTCGCCCGCCGGACCTCTCATCTCGAACACATGCGAAAGTTCGCGCGCCGGCACCGCGGACTGGTCGCCGGCCTTTTCGGAATCGCGATCGCGCTGCTTGCAGGGTCAACAGCAGTCGGCTGGCAGGCGTTGAGGATTGCCGATGAAGCGGGCACGCGTCAGGACGTGATCCTGTTTCTTCGCGAGATGCTGACCTCGGTCGATCCGGCGAAGACGGCCGGCGAGCCGGTCACTGTGCGTGTCATGCTTGACGACGCCGCGCTGCAACTCGAGCAGCGATTCGACGCCCTGCCGCTGGTCAAGGCCGAACTGCACGACACGGTCGGCTCGACCTATCACCTGCTCGGAGCGTTTGGCGAAGCCGAGCGGCATCTGCGCTCGGCCGTGATGCTCTATGAACAGGGAGCCGGCGAAAACGACCCGCGCACGCTGAAGGCGATGGCGTCGCTCGGGCTCACCCTCTATCAACTTGATCGACTTGAAGACGCAGAACTCGTCCTCCAGGATGCGATGCGCCATGTGGTTGCGACCGATGACCCAGCAACGGCTCGCCGCGTTCGAGAAAATCTCGCCATCGTGCTGCACCGTCTGGGCCGCAATGATGAAGCCGCGGGGCTGTACCGCCTGAACTACAACGAAGCCCTCGCGACCCTCGGGCCGGACGACCGCGACACGCTGCTCGCGCAGAACAACCTCGGCGTCTTCCTCATGGATGAATCGCAGTTCGAGGAGGCGCGGCTGTTGCTCGAATCATGTCTCGAGCGGCGGCGGGCGCTGCTTGGCGACGATGTTCCGGAGACGATTCTCTCGCTTGGTAATCTCGGCGCGCTCTACGGAAACAACCAGGAGTTGCGCCAGCTCGCCGAGCCGCTCCTGCGCGAGGCGGCCGAGCGCAGCCACCGCGTGCTCGGGCCGATGCACGTGAGCACCATGCGGCGGCGCGTGAATCTCATCAAGTACGACCTGCAGCAGCAGCGCTTCCAGGAAGGCGCTCATCATGCTTCTGAACACCTTGCGGCCTGCGAAGAACACCTCGGACCTTCGCATTCCGAAACGCTCGCTGCGCTTGAACTGACCGTCGCCGCCATCGGCCTCGGCGGCGACATGAAGGCGGCCGAGGAACTCGCGCTGTCATGGCATGCCCGACTCGAAGCGGAACTCGGGCCGGGCCATCGCAGCACGGGACGCGTCGCTCACCTGCTGTTCAACGTGTACGACGAGCTCGGAAGCGCAGACCAGGCAAACTTCTGGAAGGACCGCGCGAGTCGGTCGCAGTTTCGGAATTGACGCCACCACAACGAGTACAGGCATGAAGGCGTGGAGTAAGAGCAAGCAGCGAACGGCCAATAGCCAACTTCCCTACGAGTACCGAGGGAAGTACCGGGTACCGAGTACCTAGTACCGAGTGATTGAGAACTGGCGCTCTCCTCGGTACTCGCTCCTCGGTACTGCCCTGGCGCTGACTGCCCGCTACCACTTCATCTGGAATTCGATTTCCTCGTCGCTGTCGCTGCGCTCGTGTTCGATGTTGATGGTTGCGTTCGGCGGGACGTTGATGCGTTCACCTGCGACCTGGATGCGAAACGGCTTTCCCTGCTCGATGCAGTCCGCGAGTCGACGCAGTTTGGCGATGAACTGCTTCGAGGGATAATCCTTCTCAATGTCACGCTTCGGACGCGGCTTGCGCTTGGCCATGATTCGTTCCTTTCAAACGGCGGTGAGCGGGCGATCATACACGACTGCCCTGTATCGGTACCGAGTACTGGGTAGCGAGTACCGAGGAAGGCGAGCACTCGGTACTCGGTACTGCGCTGAAGTTGGCCGGTCCCATTCCCCATTGCCAGCCGGCTTTCGTACTCGGTACTGCCGTTCAAGTCGCTGCGAAACCGCTTCGGAAGATGAAGAAGACTGCGCCGCAGAGGCAGAGCGCAGCCCAGAGATAATCGAGTTTGATGGGTTCCTTCAGATAGAGCAGCGCAAAGGGAACAAAGACGGAGAGGGTGATGACCTCCTGAAGGATTTTCAACTGACCGACGTTCATCTGCGTGTAGCCGATGCGATTGGCCGGCACTTGCAACAGATATTCAAAGAGCGCGACGCCCCAACTCAAAAGAGCAGCGATCACCCATGGCCTGTGCTGAAGCTCCTTCAGGTGTGCATACCACGCGAAAGTCATGAAGACATTCGAAGCGCACAGGAGCAGGATTGTTTTCCAAAGGACAGGCATCGCTTCTCGGTCACAATGTGGGCGGCGAAGATGGTATGCGGAGATGCGGACAGCAGCGTCAATCGGCAATAGGCAATGGGTGCGGCGTTTGCCTGTTAAAAACGCCCCGGTTGGGGCCGGGGCGTAAGGGAGGTGATGTTGATCTCGATTGTTTACGGACAGGTGCCCCATGCGCCCAGGAGCTGGAGTAGGTCCGGCACGCCAACGGAGCTGTCGCTATTGAGGTCAGCGGCTGCACATTCGCCATCTGCATCCCCCCAGCAGGCGAGGAGGACGAGCAGGTCAGCGACGCCGATGGTTTCATCGCCATTGAGGTCGCCGGGGCATGGCGTGACAGGGTCTTCTGCGCCTGCAGCACCGGCCCAAAAGCCACCGGTCAGCGTGTACTCCCCTCCCGACATGGAGCCGGCATCGGGTTGGCCGATGGTCCCGGCGAGGTCGAACTCGCCGCCTGCGCATGCGCCCCCACCGCCGTCGATGGTGTACCAGGTGAGATCAAAGTCGCCCGCTCCGCCAAGGACGATCGCTGCACAGGCAAGGAACATCGTGGCGAGTGTGCGTGTTGGTTTGCTATACATGGTGAGATTCCTTGTGTAAGGGATCAGAGCGATGGGTCAGCGCACGGTGGCCTCGGTGAGTGAACGAACAAGCGCTTCAAGCCGTTCGATGCGCAGGTTGAGTTCCGCAATCTCCGCGTCCTTCTCATCGCGCAGTTCGCGCAGCGCTTCGATGGCAAGGGCCTCGAAGCCGCGGATGGTAAGGCGCTTGTAGCCGTCTTCAGCGGTTTCGACCCAGTCGGGGAAGATGTTTTCGACCTGCTGCGCGATCATGCCGATGCGCTCGCCGGGCAGTTCGTTGATGGCTTGCGGATCGATGTACTCGTAGGTGACGCCTTCGACTGCGAGAAGCGATTCAAGCGCGCCGTGCAGCGGCTGGATGTTCTTCTTCAGCCGGATGTCAGATGCATTCGACCACGAACCGCCGCCGGGTTTGCCAGCCGAGCCGTTGACGTGAAGCATGAACGCTGGTGCCGTGGTGCCGATGCCGACGTTGCCGTTGCTGTTGATGCGCAAGCGCTGCTGGCCGTTGGTGTTCAGAGCAAGCGTCTGAGTGGCCGGGCGCCACATGCCAAGGCCGGCATCCGAAGAGAAACCGAACGCCGTCTGCACCTGGTCGCCGTTGCCTGCATGGAAGGTGCGCACAGGTGAGATGACCGTGTTGTTTCCAATCATGAATCCGCCTGAGAGAATCGAGAGGAACGCGGATGAACCATTGGCAGTCGTGAGAATGAGCCGATCGCTCGCGCTCGCCGCGTTGCGATAAAGCACCGGCGAATCAGCCGCAAGACCAAAGCGCATGCCGCCCTGCTGAGTCGTCGAGTCAACAAGAGTCAAGCGATGCGTGGGCACGCTGGTACCGAGGCCGACGTTGCCTGTAGAAGTCACGGTCAGACGATCGCCTCCGTTGTACAGGTGCCAACTGCCGGTGCCGCCGTTGTAATAATGCCAGGCGCGCGCCAATCCGCCGGTGGCGTATCCATAGAACGGCCAGGCCGTTGCGCCGGCCGTGTCGATGTACATGCCGCCGTAACTGCTGTTGACCGGCGATGTAAAGCCAAAGTGCTCCGCACCGGAAATGCCGGTGCTGCGTCCGATGAACACCTTGCCATCGTCGTAATACGTCGTGGAGCCGGAAAGCGACCAATGCGAGTCGCCGGGCGTTCCGGGAGGGCCTTGCTCGCCTTGAATGCCTTGGATTCCCTGTATGCCCTGGATGCCGGGGATTCCCTGGATTCCGGGAGGCCCTTGATCGCCCTTGTCGCCTTTTTCCCCCTTGTCGCCCTTGTCACCTTTGTCGCCCTTTTCGCCTTGCTCGCCCTGCGGCCCCTGCTCCCCTTGAGGGCCTTCATTCCCATTAAGGGCGAAGGCGGCGTAAGGTGCAGCCAGCAACGGCTGGCGTGGCGACAAGGTCGAGCCATCAACAGTGATCTCCAGCCACAGCGGCGAGCCGTCGAAGACGCTCTTGCCAAACGGCAGATCAATGGAGAAGACGCCGCCGTCGTCGAAGGCGCTAAAGCCGATAGCGGTCAGCGTGCCGCCAACTTGGGCGCCGCCGACCGGAGCATCAAAGAGCCGGAACGTCAAGTCCACCGGTCCCGAAGCCCCCTCGCCTGCTGACGTGAGCCGGCCCTGATACGTGAAGGCATCGCCCGGGGAATCGCCGGCCATGGCGGCGGAAGCCATGAAGGCAGTTGCGGCGAAGGTTGCCGCCCATCTACAAACTCGTAGTGCTCGCAGTTTAGACATCTCAATGCTCCTTTCTAAGGTTGGACGCAGGAATGACGCCCGGGGCCGAGGGTTTGGCAATGGGTAATGGGGTTCGCTGCTTCCGCATTGGTTTGAAACCGACTGCCCATTGCCGAGTGTTTGCTCTCCTGGGTACCCGGCACTCGGTCTCGGTACTCCCAAGAGCCATGAGGCGTGCATTTCCTACCTGTGTTGACGTTCCGGCGCGGTATACTGGCCGTGCCGCTGCTCCACTAAGCGACAGCTATGGGCGCAGCCCGACATGCTCAGTTGAGATTGATGTTGCGATGCCCGAGCGATTTGACATCACGCAGACGCTCATGAGCGCCGGCCGAGGCGACCGGGAGGCCGTCGATCAATTGCTTCCGCTCGTGTACGACGAGTTGCGGCGGCTGGCGCAGAGCTACCTCCAGAGTGAGCGCACGGACCACACGCTGCAGGCAACAGCGCTTGTGCATGAGGCCTATATCAAGATGATCGATCAGTCCCGAGTGCAGTGGAACGATCGGTCACATTTCTTTGCATTGGCGTCGCAGGCCATTCGCAGAATCCTGGTAGATCACGCGCGCGGTCGCGGCAGAAAAAAGCGTGTCGGGAATCGGCAGCGGTTGTCGCTTGATGACGGGCCGGTCGCTTCGAATGCACCGGGCCAGGATGCATTAATTGACCAATCAGCCGACCTCCTCGACCTTGATGAGACGCTGCAACGGTTTGCCATTGAACATCCAGAGAAGGCGCGCCTCGTGGAGATGCGCTTCTTTGGCGGATTGACGGTAGAAGAGTGCGCGCAGGTGATGGGTGTTACAACCCGCACCGTCGAGCGGCACTGGCAATATGCACGGGCGTGGCTGTTTCGAGAAATGGCCTGCGAGTAGATCTTCATTCTCATCATTGCTCACCACCGCCGGCTCGCGCCCGCACATTGAACGCTTCACGTGGACCACCTGCGCAAACGACTGACGGATGAGTGGCCAACGTCTGCGGACGCTACGGATGAGTCGTTGTTCGATCACGCCCTTCAATTGCCGCCGGAGGAGCGAGAAGCATTTCTGGAAGCGGCTTGTGGAACCGATGAGTGTCGCCGCCGCGAGCTGATTTCACTGATCGCCGCGCACGAGAGCGCAGGTGAATTCCTTGAAAACCCTGTGGTGCTGTGCGCAGCTCATCTGGTGGATGAAGTTGATGAGATGGAGGGCGCAACGCTCGGGAACTACCGAATTCTCGAACGGATTGGTGTAGGCGGCATGGGCGCGGTTTATCTGGCGGCTCGAGCAGACCGCGCGTTTGAGCGGAAGGTGGCCCTTAAACTCATCAAGCGCGGCATGGATACGGACGAGATCCTGCAGCGCTTCCGAAGGGAACGGGCGCTGCTTGCGACGCTCGACCACCGTAATGTTGCCCGGCTGCTCGATGCGGGGGCTGCTCCCGATGGCCGGCCCTACCTTGTCATGGAGCACGTCGAGGGGTTGCGCATCGACGCGTTCTGCGCACAACATGACCTGAGCATCAGAGAACGATTGCTGCTCTTCTGGGCAACCTGCGAAGCCGTGCAGCATGCGCATCAACGCCTGATCGTGCATCGCGACCTCAAGCCGAGCAATATTCTGGTGACACAGAGTAAATCGGTCAAGGTGATCGACTTTGGTATTGCGCGGCTACTTTCGGACAATGACACGGAAGCGACGCAAACCGGAGCGAGGTTCCTGACGCCTCGTTACAGCTCACCTGAACAACTGCGCGGCGATCGTGTCAATACAAGCGCGGATGTCTATGCGCTCGGCGTCATCCTTTATGAACTGCTCACGGGTATACATCCTTACGCGAATGCAGAGGGCGCGCTGCCCGGTTCGAGGGAGGAACTGGAAGCGGCCGTCACCGCCGGCGATCCGCCAAGGCCGTCACAGCAAGTGCTGCGAAACAAGTTGAATCCATCGCGGCAGCGCTGGGCGCGCGGGCTTGTCGGCGATCTTGACACCATCATCCTCACTGCGATTCATCGCGATCCGATTCGTCGTTATCAGTCGGTGGAGCAACTGCATGAGGACATCCGCAGACACTTGACAGGTCTGCCAGTGCGGGCCCGGCCGGACACGTTCGGGTACAGGGCCGGGAAGTTTCTGCGGCGAAATCGGCTCGGCGCGAGTGTGACTGCGGCGTTCCTTGTTGTGCTGCTCGGCAGCGCATCGTTGATTACGCAATTCTGGTTGCAGGCCTCAGAGCAACGGAACCTTGCAACGATGGCGGAGCAGCGTGCCACACGGCGATTTGATGAAGTACGCTCGTTGGCGCACGTCCTGATGTTCGACCTGCACGACGAAATCGAACATCTTGCGGGCAGCACGAACGCTCGACACCTGTTGATCGACACCGCCCTTGAATACCTCGATGCACTGTCGGCGGAAGCGGGTGATGACATGGCGTTGCTTTCCGAGCTTGCTGCCGGTTACGATCGCATGGGCCGCATCCAGGGATTGCCGACGACTGCGAGTCTTGGCGACCCGGCTTCAGGGCACGGATCATTCGGTCAAGCTGAACGCCTTCTTGAGAAGCTGTTTGAGCTCGCGCAGCGTGAGGAACCGGTCTCCACGGGCGACTCGCCGTGGCGAACTGAGATCGGCCGGATCGAGCATCGGCTGTTTTCGTGTCGCTTGAACAAGGCGAGAATGCTTTCAGAATTGGGGCGGCTAGATGAGGCGCTCGCGCTCCTCACGCAACTGGTGGGCGATGCAGAGCGATTGGCGGCGCGTGACCCCGATTCGTATGTGTATGTTCGCGCACGCTATTTAGCTCTGATTTTTCTCGGAAACCAGGTACTGAGCATGGGCGATATCGAGCGGGCGGCAGCCGTGTACCAGGAGGCGAGTCAGGCGGCCGAGGCGTTGGCAGCAAGGTGGCCTGAGCTTGATGAACCGGTGCGTGATGTTCGCGTTGCGCTGTCGAAATTGAGCGATGTGCAGCTTCGACTTCATCGTCTGGAGGAAGCGGCGGCTTCACGTGAGCGGTATCTTCCCGCCTTGCGCGAACTTGTTGAGCGCGAACCGACCAATGGGCAGCATGTGCGGGACCTGGCGACGACGTACATGAATCTCGGCCGGATCGCACACGCGCAGGATGATCTGCCCGGCGCGCTGGGGTGGTATGACGAGGCGGAGCACATGTTGGCTCGTCTGGTGGAGCTGGATGCAAGTGACGCGACGGCACGCCGGACGTTGTCGATCCTGTATGAGAACATGGCGGAGGCCCAGGAGTCACACGGCGAGATCGGCCGCGCGCTGGAGGGGTATCGCAAGTCGTATGCCCTGTCGGTTGCGTTGGCGGAGGAGACGCCGAGCAATGTGAGTCATCAGGTGAGCTTGTCGTGGTGCGGGATCAATGTCGCTCGGATGCTGCTGGCGGCGGATCGGGTAGAGGAGGCGTGGGAGCTTGTGGACCGGTCGATTGCGGTGATCTCGCCAGTTGCGGCCGATGCGCCTGCCTTATCCTTTCCGAGGACGGTGCTGGCGCGGGGTCATGATGAGGCGACGCGGTGTCTGTTGCGATTGGGCCGGGCGGATGAGGCGTGGGTGCATGCTTCAGCGTTTTACGAGGTGGTTGAAGCGCAGCATGAGGAGCGGCCGAGCGATCCGGGGATTCGGGCGGTGCTGGCTCGTGCGACGTTCGGCCTGGCGGCGGCGGGTTGTGAGGTCGGCGCGGCTGGGGAGCCGGTTTCCACGGGCGACTCGCCGTGGCGAGGCCTGCCCGTCCGGCCGGCAGGGTGGATTAGCCGGACGAGCGAATCGCTGGCGTGGCTCCGTGAGCATCGCTGGGGCCGGGCTGAAGAAGCGCTTGCGCGTGAGCTTGATGAGTTGATGGAGCGATGTGGGAAGTGATGGCGAGCGGCTATTGGCTATTGGCTCTTTGTTTGCACGGGCGACTTGCCTGTGATGAATCCGTGCGCGCAATCGAGGAGCGGATCGTTGTCGAGTTGCGTGAGGTCTTGGAAGACCATGCCGACGAAGTTGTCATCGATCCACTCGGGAGGACGCAGCATGCGTGAAGAATGCGTGCAGATCGCGAGCAGTGGCCTCATCATGGCAAAATGGTATCCAGCAGCGAATTCAGTCGCCGCCGCCTGCCTCTATCAGCCCCAATTGGACAGCAAGATGAGTAAGTCCGCCACGCCGACGCTGCAATCGTTGGTGAGGTCTGCCGGACAGACTTCGGGGCCACACTCCGCGCAATCACCCCATGCGGCCAGTATCAGAAGGAGGTCCGCAACTCCGACAACCTGATCGCCGTTGAGATCGCCAACGATACTGATTCCTGCCTGGACTTCGAGCAGCGCGGCATGCGCATTGATGCGCCCCTCGCCAAACACTGCATCCCAGCCCGGCGGGCCGAGATCATCCGCAGTCTGCTCAAGAATGTCTTGAATGTCATCGTGGGTCAGCGATGGATCGAGCGCGAGCATCAGCGCGACGGTTCCGGAAACATGAGGGGCTGCAAACGACGTTCCGCTCTTATCGGTGTAGAGCGTCGAGAAGTTCAACGACCGAACGCATTCGCCTGGTGCAGAGACGTCGACCTCAGGTCCAGAATTGGAAGGCACCCAGTTCAGATCACGATTGTTCGTTGCGCCCACCGTGATCGTTTCCGGCCATCGCGCAGGGAATGCGACGACCGACTGAAAATTGCCGGAAGCTGCAATCAACACCGCGCCCGATGCGCGTGCGTATTGCACGGCGCTATGCAGCGCGGCTGAACCGGTGTAATACTGCAACGACATGTTGATGACATCGACGCCCTGATCCGCCGCCCAGATCAGACCTGCTGCAACGTCAATCTCCAGACCGAAGCAGCCATTGACGACAACAACGGGAACCACCCTCCCCTGCCATGTGATCCCAGCCATGCCAAGATCATTATCGGGGTTCGCTGCAATGATGCCGCTGACATGTGTGCCATGGGAACTGCAGCCGTCGACCGTATTGTCATAGCCGACCCACGTTCCGCCAGCGATCTGACACGCCTGCTGATTGGGGTAGGTCGATTCGCATGAGTTGCCTCCAAAGCAACAGGAAAAGACATTGTGTCCCGGCAGCGTTCGCCCTGCTAAATCAACATGGGGATGCAACCCGCTGTCGAGGACCGCAATGACCAGATCATCCGATCCAGTCGAGATATCCCATGCGTCAACAATGCCGATGTCTGCACCCGGAGTTCCTACCAGAATCGTGCCGCAGCCGTTGCCCAACGCATTCGCCTGACCGAGCGCCTGTCCGTCATTGAACAAACCGTATTGGTTCGCGAACTGGGGGTCGTTGGGCACTGTTCCAGCCACCCCGCCGACGCCGTCGAGTTCAATCGTCTCAAAATACCCAGCGGGGATGGCACTCCGCAGCGATTGGACGAGTGCGGGCGTGTTCGTGCCACGCGGGACGTTGAGCACGTAGTAGCGATTGAGGCCGAACTGCTCTGCAAGCATTTCATTCTGTGCCGGATTGGCGAATGCCGGACGAACTGAAGTGATGCCGTTGGCTTCGAGCGTTGCGGCAAACTCAAGCTCAACTGCATCAAGCGTGGATTGCTGAACCTGTTCGACTCCGGTTCTGTTGACTTCAGGTTGCCGGATGAATGTCCACCGTCCGTCGTCGAGGAACCATGGCTCCACCTGCGGTGCGGTGCGCACGATGACATGCGTGGAGGCGACACCGCCGAAGACATCCAGCGCTGGGGGCGCAGCCGGTTGGGCCTGGTTGAACTCTCCGCCCGGCTTCGCTTGAACCTCGAGCCGATCCACCGCGCGATTGCGTTCCAGCGGCCGATTGGCTGCGCCGAGTGCGGCCGCGAATGCAATGAGCCCAGCCCCAGACAATCCCAATGCCAGCAAGTGTCGGCTCATCCTTCTCATTCTCTCCTGATTACGTGGAAACTGTCGATTCCGCTTCCCGATGCAAGAATACAGCGGGTTTGGAAGGTATGTCCCAACTGAATCCGCAAAAGGGTCGTGTTCGGTTCGCTCACGCCGCAGAACCGGCACATTCAGAAGGGCTCGAATTGTACGGGAAAGCGATTACCGGCTTCTGTTGCCGTGCGGCAGAGAGTCGTGTACACTGTTTCTGCTTCATCCAATGATCCGGATGAACGAATCAAGGCGGCTTTCAGCCATGTGGCTCCGCTGACGCGATGCACCATCATGGCGGCCGATAACAAACTGAACTGCAACCGTCCTCTCTGCACCCCCATGTCCTACCTCTTCACCTCCGAATCCGTTTCCATGGGCCACCCTGACAAGGTCGCCGATCAGATTTCCGACGCCATTCTCGATGCCATGCTTGCCGAGGATCCGAACTCGCGCGTGGCATGCGAAACGATGGTGGCGACAGGGATGGCAGTCATCGCGGGTGAAGTTACGTGCAACGGCTATGTCGATATCCCACACATCGTACGCAACGTCGTGCTCGATATTGGCTATGACCACGGTGCGAAGGGATTCGACGGGAAGAGTTGTGCCGTCATGGTTTGTCTTGGTCAGCAAAGCCCGGACATTGCACGCGGAGTCAATGATGATGCTGCTGCGCAGAAAGATCAGGGCGCTGGCGACCAAGGGATGATGTTCGGATTTGCCTGCCGTGAAACACCATCGCTGATGCCGCTTGCCATCGATCTGTCGCACAAACTGGTGGCGCGACAGGCCGAGGTTCGGCTGCAGGACATCATTCCGCACCTGCGCCCCGACGCCAAGAGCCAAGTCACCATCGAGTACAGCGAAGACAACGTCCCGCAGCGCGTCGATACGCTCGTGATGTCGACGCAGCACGGCCCGGAATGGAACGGCCCGGCCAAGCAGGCCGAACTCAAGCAGCAAGTGATCGAGCATATCTTCAAGCCGGTGCTCAGTTCCCTCGGCGACGGTTGGTGGAACGAGAACATCAAGATTCACGTCAACCCCACCGGCCAGTTCGAGATCGGCGGCCCACAGGGCGATTGCGGTCTCACCGGCCGCAAGATCATTGTGGACACGTACGGTGGCCGAGGCCGTCACGGCGGCGGCGCGTTCTCCGGCAAGGATCCGTCGAAAGTCGATCGCTCCGCAGCGTACATGGCGCGGTACATCGCCAAGAACGTTGTTGCTGCCGAACTTGCGGATGTCTGCGAAGTGCAACTTTCGTATGCGATCGGCGTGGCGGAACCTACTTCAGTACACGTTGATTGCCAAGGCACTGCCAAGATTGAGGAGGCGGCGATCAGCCGGTTGATTCGCGAACACTTCAGACTGACGCCGCGCGGCATCATCGAATCGCTCGACCTGAAAAAGCCGATCTACCGCTGCACAAGCCACCACGGCCACTTCGGCCGCGAACCCGGCGAAGGCGGCCCCGGCACCTTCACATGGGAAAAGACCGACAAAGCGGCAGCGCTGAAAAAGGCGGCCGAACAAGTTGCCGCGGCGATTGCATAGCACCGCCGATTTTCTTCCGACTTTCGTCACTGCGCCTTGATCCACCGATTGCAGCGCGCCGTTATTGTTCGCGCTGACGAGGCCCGCTGCGCATGAACGAAAAAGTCGCCCGGCCGGAGTAGACTCACGGCCGGGCGCTTCCGAGGGGGGCGAGCGCATCCTCGCCGCGTTGTGATTCTTTGTCAAGCACCGATACATGTGTGCTGCGCGGCCAGGCGAAACGATGCTGGGCCCATCCGGTAAGATTCACTTGCCCTTCGTCTGCTCGATATCACCGAATCGCCGATAATGCACCTATGGATTCGCGGCGACTCATTCCGAGCATGTTCCATCGGCGGCTGCTGCTGATCGCAGCGACGATCGGGCTGGTTCTTTCGGGCCTGACTGCGCAGATCGTGCGCTTGTCGGTGGTGGAAGGGGCCGATCGCCGGGCTGAGGCCGAGTCGCGGCTGGATCGGCGCACGTATCTGCCGACGCATCGCGGGCGCATCCTGGATCGAAAAGGTCGCATTCTTGCGGAAGATCGGCCGAGCTACGACATCGCGCTGAGTTACGAGGTCATCACCGGCACCTGGGCTCTAGAGAGAGCAGCGGCGCAGGCACGGAAGGAAATCGGCCGCTTGCAGTGGAACACGCTCGGCCCTGAGGCCCGCGATGAACTTATTGCCCAAGTCCTGCCGCAATGGAAGGAGCGCATCGAAGCACTCTGGGAGGCGATGGAGCGGCTTGGCGGCATCGACGAAGATGAGATCGAGCGACGACGAAATCTCATCCGCGCTCAGTTGCAGCGCAGGTCCGCCGTTGTCTGGGAGCAGCAGCGTCAGGCATGGATGCGCCGATTCGGTGAACATGCCGACGACGATGCACAAGGCGAGCCATCGAGCACGTTCAAACCGAGGCCGCTGCTTGAACATCGCCAGCCGCACGTCATCCTGCCGCGCGTGAGCGATGAAGTCGCGTTTGAGTTTCAGAAGATGGCGCAAGCTGTGGGCGATGACGGCCTTGTTCACGTGATGCCGTCGCATGCACGTATTCAGCCGTGGCTTGAGTTGGAAGTCGTTCTCGATCGTGGGCCGGCAAGCGGCTTGCCGAAGCCACTACAGGCACACGAGGGCGCGACTCTGCGACTTCAGGTGGAAGGCGTTGCGGATCACCTCATCGGGACCATGCGCGATGAGGTCAACGCTGAGGAATTGCGCACCCGTCCGTTCATCGATGAGACGGCAGAAACCATCGATTTAGGCGGCTACCGCATTGGTGATGAAGTCGGTTCACGCGGCCTCGAAGCGGCATTTGAGTCATTGCTGCGCGGCAAGCGCGGGATGGTCACAGAGCGCCGCACAGCAGAAGGCGCATATGTGCAGGAGCGCATCGAACCCGTGCCGGGGGATGACCTTCAGGTCACACTGGACATCATGCTCCAGGCGCGCATCCAGGCCATTCTTTCACATGAGTACGGCCTGACGCGCGTTCAGCCCTGGCATGCCAACAGCCCCGCCATGCCGATTGGCCGGCCGCTCAATGCCTCCGCGGTTGTTCTTGACGTCAGCAGCGGCGAGGTGCTGGCGATGGTGTCGATGCCGACGATGGCCATGGGCAATCGCATAAGCGAGTCGCGACGGCTGGTTGACAATCCCTGGATCAACCGTGCAGCCGAAGGCGTCTATCCGCCGGGTTCAATCATCAAGCCGCTGGTGTTGACTGCTGCGGTCATGGAGGGCGTGCATGACATCCATGCGCCGATTCAGTGCACCGGGCACTACTGGGAGCACATCCAGAACGCAGGCCGATGCTGGATTTATCGTGATCGTTACGGACTGACGACGCATGGCAGTCTGCGCGCGGAGGAAGCACTTGCTCGTTCCTGCAACATTTATTTCTACACGCTCGCCGATTGGCTGGGCATGCAGAAGTTGTCGCAGTGGTTCTCACGGTTCGGATTGGGTTCGGCACTGGATGTGGGACTGAGGACGGGACGTGGCCTCGGGGAAAGCTCGGGCCAGGTTCTGCCTTCACCGAAGATGCTGGCTGAACTTCGCCGCGACGGCGGCGTGAATGCCGCCACCGTCTTTGCAGGAATCGGCCAGGGCCCCATGGTCACATGGACACCGCTCCAAGCGGCCAACGCCTATGCGATGATCGCGCGCGGCGGCCTGGTGCGCGATGCGACGCTCGTCTCGAGAGACCTCCGAAGCCAAGTGATGGAATCCGCTGGAGCACAGCGCGACGAGGTGCGCCTGCCTCAGCATCTTGTTCAAGCGATCCTTGAAGGGCTGCGCCAATCAGTGTCGGAACCGCATGGAACCGGTTACCAGATCCGTTATGACGATGCCTCAATTCAACCCGACCGCATCATCAATGCGCCGAACGTCGTTGTGTGGGCCAAGACTGGAACAGCGCAGGCGCCCCCGCTCCCGGTTGACACGACCGGCGACGGTGAAACTGATTCATCGCTCTCAGGTCTTTCCCATGCCTGGTTCGTCGGTCTGGTCGGTCCTTCAGAAACGAGAAAGCCGACACACGCAATTGCAGTGCTGGTGGAATACGGCGGGTCCGGAGGGCGCGTCTCCGGACCCATTGCAAATCAGATTATCCGCGCACTCCAGCATGAGGGATATCTTTCGGGCGCAAACGCGCAGCTCGCAGCGAGGGCTGTCCATTGACGACTGTACAGGCCCATCCAGACATCCGAGAACGCTACACAGCTCGCACGCTGCACGACCAGGCGCGTGATCTGCACAAGCCCCGCGTGCAGTTCTGGAATACGGGCTGGTGGTGCGTGCTGGCTGCTGTGCTTCTGAGCATCATCGGCATTGTGGCCATTGCGGGTATCTCAGGCGTGGGAAAGACGCCGAGTGGATCCGCTGCGAAGCAGATCGCGCACCTGCTTCTCGGCCTCATCGCTGCCGGCGCAGTTGCTGCGCCGCATTACCGATGGATTCACCGGTATGCGTATTTCTTCATGTTCATTGTGCTGGGCATGCTCGTCTTCGTACTCATCCCCTTCGTGCCTGAAGCGATCGTCCATCCGCGCAACGGCGCGCGGCGGTGGATCAATCTGATTGTCATGGACTTTCAGCCATCGGAGCTGGCGAAGATCGGCTACATTCTCGCACTGGCAAACTACCTCCGATATCGCAAGAATTACCGCCGCTTCTTCGGCCTGCTCATTCCGCTGATTCTCACGTTCATCCCGCTCGTGCTGATTCTGGTCGAGCCGGACCTGGGAACGGCGCTCGTTTTCCTGCCCACGTTCTTCGCCATGATGATCGCTGCCGGCGCGAAACTCAAGCACATCATCCTGATCGTCGTTCTCGGTCTGTCGCTTGCACCGATGACGTATCCATTCCTGCGGCCGCACCAGAAAGGCAGGATCGAAGCAATGATCGCGCAGGTGAAGGGCGATCCCCGTTACGAAGATGACCTTGGCTTTCAAGGGGCGCGGGCCATGACGCTGGTCGGTGCCGGCGGTGTGTTCGGCGTGGGCAAGAGTCACGCGGCGGATTTGTTGGAGTACAACGCACTGCCGGAGAAGCACAATGACATGATTTTCGCCGTGATCTGCTGCCGTTGGGGCGTCATTGGCGCTGCGGTCACGTGGGGGTTGTTCGCGCTGTTCGCCGTAGGCGGGATATTGACGGCTGGACAATGCAAGGAACCGTTTGGCCGCCTTGTAGCGGTTGGCATCGTCGCGCTGCTCACTGCCCAGATGACCGTCAATACCGGCATGACGATCGGCGTCCTTCCAATCACCGGCATCACGCTGCCATTCGTCAGTTACGGCGGGTCGAGTCTCGTTGCTGGGTGGTTGATGGTCGGGTTGATCCTCAACATCGGCCTGCGACGGCCCCAGTATCTTGCGCGAAAGTCATTCGAGTTTGATGGCAAGGATGATGAAGCGTGAATGAGGTACCGAGTATCGAATGGCAAGTGCCGAGTCCGCGGTAGTAGGCGCCTCATCAGACATCATCTGACCGCAAGCGATACGCAGTACTCGCTCCTCGGCACTCGGTACTGCCCTTATGCAGCACTGCTACAATGGTCAGTCAATGGGCCAGCTTGCGCTTGGTTTTCGCTCACTGCTGACGAGGGCCGCGATCTTCTTTGTGATGGCGGCGCTGTTGGCGTGGGCGCTTGGTGGCACCCTTTGGCCCAGACCCGCCTATGCAGCAGTTTGGCCTGAGAAGCCCGTCAATGTCGGCGGCACCTCGTACTACTGGCGGCTGACCATCGAGAGCGGTCGGCCCGGGCGCGTGACCATGCAAAGGCCGACATGGCAACTCATGGCGCTCCTTCCTGATGAGACATCGGAGCCAGCCGATGAACGCACCTGGAGCGGCGGCACTGGACCGGTACATCATCCATCAAACGGGATCATTTACTTCGGCGCACGCGATGAGAACGGCCAATGGTGGATCGATGACCTGGCTGGTTCCGGCGCGGTTTCCATGCCTGATCGATTGTCCGTTGAGATTCAACTCGCACGATTGGCCGAGGGGCAGCCACTACAGGACCGTGAGGAGATACTCGCCAAGTCAAACATTACCGGCAAATCAACCGATAAGTAGCTCATATCGGCGCTACGCAACCCACGCACTATGCAAAATATCGAATTCAAAGCCGAACTCCGCGATATTGAGGCGGCTCGTGCGCAGTGCGATGCATTGGGAGCAAAGCGGCTGGGCGTCGTCACACAGACAGACACCTACTATCGCCTTGCGGATGGCCGGCTCAAGCACCGCGTCGTTGAAGGTGACGCGGATGAATGGATTTACTATCACCGCCCGAACCGCGTGACGCCGCGCATGAGCAACTTCACGATTCTCAGCGAGGCGGAAGCTCAACGGCGCTGGGGCATCGATCGACTGCGGCCGTGGTTGCGGGTGGTGAAGTCGCGTGAGGTGTGGATGCTCGGTAGCGTGCGCATTCACCTCGATGAAGTTGAGAACCTCGGTTGTTTCATCGAGTTTGAAGCGATTGTCTCGCGCGACTTCGATGTGAAGCAGTGCCATGCTTCGCTTGATGCCCTGCGGAAAGAGTTTGAACCGATTCTTGGTGAACCCGTGGCGGTCAGTTACTGCGACCTTATGGAGCAGGACGTGCCGGGCAAGGCCGCGCGGTAACGCCTTCGCTGGGTGAGCCATAAGGTGGTGCAGGCACCTAGTCTCTCCATCAGTCCGCCACAGTTACTCGTCAGAGGTCACAATCGGCGTCGCTACGACCGCTTCATCAGGTGAGATTTCCACAACTCCGCGCCAGATGAGCACAGCAAATACCGCGCAAAGCGACAGCCGATACCAGCCGAATAGCGCAAGGCCATGCTTGGTCAAAAACGCAATCAGCCATTTGATCGCGAGCGCCGCTGAGACCATGGCGACCACGATCCCTAGGAGTATCGGCGCGGTTCCTATCGCCACAAACATATTTTCACCATTGCCCATCATGCTCTTCGCCGCGCGATAGACACATGCCCCGGTCAGTGTCGGCACGCCAAGCAAAAAGCTGAACTCGGCCGCATCTTTGGGTTTCATGCCCACCATCATGCCGCCCACAATCGTCACGAGTGAGCGGCTTGTGCCGGGCCACATCGCCAAACACTGCAACAAGCCGATGACCAGCGCGCGTCGCCAACTCATTGTTTCGAGATCGACATACGTGCGATGGTCGTCTTCGCTGGTGCGCGTCTCATGAAAGAACCGACGCTGCCACCTGCCGATGAGGATCATGACAACACCGCCCAGCGCGAGGGCAGAGAGCACCGGCACGGGGTAGAACAAGCGCTGCTCGATCACATCTGCCAGCAGCACACCGATCACCGCTGCCGGCACAAACGCCACGAAGATATTGACCGCCAAGCGAAGCCCGGCCGCATCCCGCCCCAGCAGACCGCACAGCATCTGCACCACGCGAGGCCAGTACAGCCCCAGTACCGCCAGGATCGCCCCTCCTTGGATCACAATGTTGAACGCATCAAGCGACGCTTTGCTCTCGCCCTCACCCAGCCCAAGCAGCGCGGATGTCAAAATGAGATGACCTGTCGAGGAAATCGGCAGGAACTCCGTGATGCCCTCGACAAGGCCAAGAATGACGGCGTGATACCACTCCATGAGGTCGATGAGGATAGTCGGCTAATCGTCGTCGGATGATTCGACCCTTGGCATAAGCGAACGAATCGTTTCACCTGCGGATTCAATCGCGTGTCGCCGAAGCGCTTCCCGCTGTTTCTCAAACCACGAGAAACCCGCTGCGTAATCATCGCGCATCGTTCGTGCGAACTCACCCGATCGAATGCGATCCAGAACTGTACCCATCGTGAAACGAACATGTTCATCAACGACCGCAGGGCCTGCGGTATGTGCGCCGAACTCCGCGGTGTTGCTGATCGCGCTCATCATCCCTGCCAGTCCGCGCTCATATACGAGATCCGCTATCTGCTTGACCTCATGACAACACTCCAGATACGCAAGCTCCGGCGGGTATCCCTTGCCGACAAGCGTCTCGAATGCCGCGAGGATCAACGAAGTCAAACCGCCACAGAGCACCGTCTGCTCACCGAAAAGATCCGTTTCCGTTTCATGGGCGAAGCTTGTGCAGATGATCCCCGCCCTTGCGCAGCCGATGCCGTTTGCCCATGCCAATGCGATCTGCCGAGCATTCTGGCTCGGCGAATCCTGATGCAATGCGTACAGACAAGGAATGCCAAGCCCCCGCATAAACCGGTCGCGTAGCGTCGCGCCCGGTCCCTTGGGGGCAATCATCACGACGCCGAGTTCACCTGAGGGATCGATCTGACCATAGTGAATCGAGAAGCCGTGCAGGAGGCCGAGGATCGCGCCCGGTCGCAGATTCGGCGCGATGTGCCCTTCGTACACCTCCGGCTGCACTTCATCCGGTAGAGCAACGATGACAAGGTCTCCGCGCATCGCCGCCTCTGCGATGCTGTAGCTTGGAAATCCCTCCTTCTTGGCCCGACCACCGCGCGAGCCGATAACCACGCTCAATCCCGAATCGCGCAGATTAAGCGCATGCGCCCGGCCTTGATTGCCATAACCGAGCACGGCAACGCACTTTCCCTTCAAAGGCTCGATCGGGGCATTCTCCGCGCCGCGGATGATCTCAAGGGCTGCCATGACGATCACGATACCACGGTAGCAACGCCAATCCCAACAGTGGCCCCCGCGCATCAGACAGCCAATAATCAAGACGTGGAACAGCGTTCGTTCGTCTGGCTCCACTTTAGATTCCGTGAAACACTCCACCTGCCCAACTCGAGCGCTTTTTCAAGAACACGGCCTCCGCTGCACGCAGCAGCGATTGGCCATCTATGAAGCGCTGCGGGACGCCAGGGATCACCCGACCGCCGAGGCGCTCTTCAAGCGCGTCGCCCCGCATGTCGATCGATTGAGCTTGGCCACGGTGTATAACACACTGGAGACGCTCTGCGCTGCTGGGCTTGCCCGGCGGCTGCCCCTCAATGGTTGCTGCCGCTTCGAAGCTGCCGACGCAGAGCACCTGCACATCCGGTTTGCAGACACTGCGGAGATTGCGGACGTGCCCCCGGAACTCGGCTCACGTCTGATGCGGGAGCTGCCGCGCGAAGCTCTCGAAGCCATTGAACGCGAGCTTGGCATCAGTATCGAGTCGGTGCAGATTCAACTCGTGGCGCACCGCAGCAACGGCATCCGCCCCGCCGATCGCAACGACGCCTGATCGGCCGTTCGACGAGCCGCGACCTCCGCCGACGCCCCCATGCCGCTCTCCCTGCCCCCGGCATGGCTCGTCCCCACCTCAAGGCCGATATCAAAAGCGTCGATGTCTCCTGTGGAGGCATCCTATGAACACGCGTATCCCTCATTACAACCGTCGCCGGCATGAACGCTTCGTTCTCCCGCCCATGTATTCCGCAGCAACAGTGCGCCGGGTCGTGCGCGGCGCCGGAATGACCATGCAGGTTCTTGAGGGCCACGCCTACGACATCAGCGAATCGGGCATCCGACTCGAACTTGATGAGCCGCTTGCAGTCGGCGAGGAGGTGCGCGTGACAGTCGAATTGCCCGGCAACGGCGGCACCATCGCGGCATGGGCGGAAGTCGTGCGCGTATATGACGAGATTGATGATCCAGGCGCACGACGAATGGCGCTGCATGTTCGAGAGTTCGCCAGCCCGGCTGACCACGCCCGGCTCCTCGCGCACATCAGCACCGGCTCACTCCGCCGCGCGGCCTGAAGCCGGTGGCACAGGCGTCTCGCCTGTACGATCGCCGCCAGCGGCTTCGCGCGGTTGTTCCTACGGCCAGGACAGAAACCGCAGCATCGTCCCCGCCGGCACCTCCCCTTCCTGCACCGGGAGCGCAAGCAATCCATCCGTCAGCGAGGTATGTACGAGATCTCCTGAACCCGCCCAGGCCGGCACCGTCGCGCGATTGCCTTCAACAATCGCCGGCCGAAACGCCTGCCGTTTCGCGTTCGGGCGCACCGGCTGCGCAAGTTCAATCTCGCGCCAGTGTAAGTCATCGCGCACGCCAAGCATCGCGCGATTGATCGGCCACACAAACAAACACGCGCAAGCGAGCGAAGATACAGGATTCCCCGGAAGCCCCACAATCACCGCTCGCCGCGTCGCATTCGTTTGCGGCTTCCGGGAACGGCCCACGAAGATCGGCCGCCCCGGCTGAATCGCCGCCCCCTTCAAGATCGTCTCAACTCCGTGCTCCTCAAACGCCTGCGGGAAGAAGTCGCGATCACCTGCGCTCACGCCACCGACCGTCACCACCAGATCCGCACGCTCCAGCGAATCGCCAACCGCAGCCAGCGTGGCGTTCAATTGATCCGGCACGTGCAAGTGGGCAACGACCTCCGCCCCCATGCGCGTCAAAAGCGCGGTAAGCATCGGCTGATTCGAGTTGCGTATCTGATGCGGTTCAACTGCATCGCCCCTGCCCACGACTTCATCACCTGATGTGAGAATGACGACGCGCGGCCGTGTTGCCACGCGAAGCCCCAAGCGGCCGACGGTCGCTGCAATCCCAAGATGATGCGGCCGCAACACCGTTCCCGGCTCGACGAGCACCTGCCCCGCCTTTGCATCCGCTCCGCGCGGATGCACGTTGTTGCCCGGTTCGATCGAATCAATCATGAACCGCACCGGCCGGCCATGCTGATCGCCGCGATCGGAAAGTTCATGTTGAATCACGGCATCGACATCATCAGGCAGCGGCGCCCCTGTCGCAATCGCGACGCATGAACCCGGCGGCACGCGCACGTTCCCGTCACGGCCCGCAGCGATCGTGCCGACGACTTCAAACGCCTCGAGCTTCCCAAGGTCAGCCGCGCGAAGCGCATAGCCATCCATCTGCGCCCGGTTGAACGGCGGCAGATCACGATCCGCCACAATAGTCTCGCGCAGCACACGACCGTCGGCGTGCGCGAAATCGACTTCCTCATCTCCAAGCAGCTCGATACCACCCCGCGCCATCACGAGCGCTTCCTCATAGTCCGGCAAAGCACTCTCGACGATTCGACGTTTCGACGTTTCGACGTTTCTCAGAACGCCTCCTGCAAATCGTCCTTCTCGTATTCCTTGAGCGCTTCATCCTGACGGAATCGATGCCATTTTTCCTTGACATCGCGCGTGTAGCCGCGCGCCAGGCGATAGGTTTGATCGGTGCTGCGCCAGATCATCTCGCCCGGTGCCGTGGAAACGATGGCCGGCTGCGGTGCCGCCCACACGCAGTGCGCTCGAGCCGCTTGCGGCTTCGCACGCACCGCCTCTTCAAGCGCTGCTTCTGCCGACGCGGCCTCCACCTCCCCCGCTTCCACAAACACATCACCCGCCTTCTTCTGGGTGAACACCATGTATGTCGACGTTTCGGCGTTTCGATCGTTCGACGTCTCGACATACAACCGGTCGCTACTGGTCAGGTTGGCGCGGTCGATGGCCCAGATGTTGACGCACTCCTGGTCCTGGCCGTAGTGCTCCTTCGCCAGCACGACCGCCATCGCATCATCGCTGGCCTCCAGCCAGCCGGCGTAGATGTGCGGCCCATTCTCTTTCAACTGTGTGAAGATGACGTACGGCCGGGCGTCGCCGGTGGGCTTCGCCTCGATCGGCGCGTTCGCCGTGTCCGTCCTGATGTTCTGACGAATCTTCGACATGCTCATCAGTCTAACCGCTGAAGCAGTGGCCCGTCGGCTGGTCGCAGCCGAATTTCCTACACTATGACGATGCCTCGCCAAGCAGTCATTATCTCCGCTCTTCGCACGCCTGTCGGCCGATATGGCGGTGCGCTGGCTTCAGTGCGCCCCGACGATCTGGCGGCCCACGTGATCCGCGCTGTTGTCGATCAGGCCGGCATCGATCCCGCGATGATCGATGACGTGTATCTGGGCGCAGCGAACCAGGCGGGCGAGGACAATCGCAACGTGGCGCGCATGGCGGCCTTGCTAGCGGGGTTGCCGGATACCGTTCCGGGGGCGACGGTGAATCGGCTGTGTGCATCAGGACTGGAAGCAATCAACATCGCAGCGCGGATGATCGAAGCGGGCGCGGGCGATGTGTACATCGCAGGCGGCGTTGAATCGATGACCCGCGCGCCCTTCGTTTTCGGAAAGAAGGAAGCAGCGTGGGACCGCAGGCCGCCGGAAGTGTTCGACACGACGATCGGGTGGCGTTTCACCAATCCGCGCCTTGCCGAGCTGTACCATCCGTTTTCGATGGGGGAAACCGCCGAGAACGTCGCGCGCAAGTGGAAGATCACGCGGCAGGAGCAGGATCAATTCGCGCTGCAAAGTCAGTTGCGCTGGAAGGCCGCAAAGGACACCTGCCGGTGGACCGACGAAATCGTGCCGATGCATATAGCCCCGGCCTTGGCCGGGGGCCGTGCAAAGGGCGAGCCGGCAGTCTTCGACACCGACGAGCACCCGCGCCCCGACACCACCCTGGAGAAGCTCGCCAAGCTGAAACCCGCCTTTGCGAAAGACGAAAACGGCACCGTCACCGCCGGCAATTCATCAGGTGTCAACGACGGCGCGGCTGCGATACTGC
>CAZFZT010000029.1:0-37310 GCA_964523675.1 uncultured Isosphaeraceae bacterium | reverse complement strand
GCTGCGTGCCGCCTGCGCCGGGCATGACGCCGATGTTGATCTCCGGCTGGCCGATCTGGGCTGTTTCGCTTGCCACGATGATGTCGCAGAGCATCATGAGTTCACACCCGCCGCCGAGCGCGAAGCCGCTCACCGCTGCGACGATCGGCTTCTTGATGCGCTTGATGCGGTCCCACGTCGCAAACTGATCGCGCTCATACATGCTGATTGCGGATTGCTCAGCCATGTCGCCGATGTCCGCACCGGCTGCCCATGCCCGCTCACTGCCGGCCAGCAGAATCACGTGAATGTTTTCATCCGCGTCGAACGCTTCCATCTGCTCCACAAGCTGTTTCATTAGCTGCGGGTTGAGTGCGTTGAGCACCTTCGGCCGATTGAGGCGAATGATGCCGACGTGGCCGTCGGTCTCGGCGAGGATGAGTGGTTCGGTGTCAGGTGCGGTCATGGGTTTGTTGGCTGTTGGCTGTTGGCTGCTGGCTATTGGTTCTTTGGTGTCGATGCGTGGCGGTGTCTTGGGGTGTTCAGGCGTTGAATGAATGCATTGAGTTTGCGCCTGAGGGTGCTCACGCGATCGGTCAGAGCTTGGGCATCTTCATGATTGAGCAGGCACACATCTTCTGCGAGGATCAAATGACTTTCAAGTTCAGCCGCCGAACCCATCGCGACATGCAGGAACCGCTTGAAATCCGCGTCGGATTGTCTGCCGCAACCTTCAGCAATGTTCGCTGGAATGGAAACTGAGCACCTGCGTATCTGGCTCGTCAGTCCATACAACTCCTCCCGTGGAAACGCAGCGGTCTGCCGATACAGATCGGCTGCCAACGCCCGGCCGCGCTGCCACACCTCAAGGTTTCGAAAGTCCTGCATCAACCTCTCCTTCCGACCCCGAGTCGAATCTCACAGGGCCAACAGCCCACAGCCAAGAGCCAACAGCCAACAGCCCAAAGCCGCCGCGCGAGCAATCAGCGATCGCAGCTTCTCCTTCGGCAGGATGCGCTGCACCTGCCTGCCCCGGCCGACGATGCGCTCGGCCGGCCCGCTTGCGGTTTCGCGCTCGCCACCATTTCCGGGGGCGGGGGCATGATAAGCGATCACATCGCACACCAGCGTCGTCGGCCCGATCTCCACCGCTGTCGCGACGACGCGCACCTCATGCCCCAGTGGTGTCGGCGCGACATGGTCGATCGACAGATGCGAACCGATGCCCTCTTCGTGCTCCTCCAGATGCGGCGCGAGCACCTTGCGCGCAGCAAGTTCCATGTGATGGGCCATCGACCACGTCGAATAGACGCGGTGCACGACAACGCCATCGAACGCAGGGCACATGTCCTCGGTGACGGTAATGCGCACCTCTGCCGTGTTGCCGATCTTGAGCGACGGCTTCATGGCCGCAAGTGTAACGAAATCGCAGACAACAAACGCACACATAGCCCCGGCCTTGGCCGGGGTAGTCGCCGCACAATCCATGCGTTGAATAGTCGCGTGCCGTCAGGCCGCGGTTGAGATTCACCTGCGCCTCACGCACAACCGCGCGATGCCGCCGCGCGGCTGTTGAGATAGCACGCTTTAGCGAAACGTCGTCAACGTCGACGAGTACAATGTTCTCATGCGACGCCGCATCGCGATAATCCTGCTGCTGCTCCTTGGCGGAGCAATTGTGAACGTCGTGGTGGCGTGGGGGCTCGCCGCCTTTACCGGCACCTCTTCATTTGCTTGGCTTGAGATTGAGGATGATGTCGCCGCCCCAATCGTCGCTCGCGCATGGCCGCATCCTATTGCGCCCAATGCAATGTCCGAATCGACCGGCCCCGGTGTTGATGTGTATGCCTTGTCGGGTGGGTCTGGCTTCATTTCGTACGCATATGAGCGGCGCGCAGGCTGGCCGATACGTTCATTCGTTGACTTCTCCTACAGCGGCACAAGCGCAGACGCGATCTCCGGACGCAAGTCCTCGCTTACCTTGGCGCAACTGCCATTGCATCGACAGTCACTTCCGATTGAGCCTCTTCCAATCGGCTTCATCATCAACACGCTCTTCTACGCACTGCTCCTCTGGCTGCTTCTCTTCGCACCGTTCGCAGCGCGCCGCATGCTCCGCCGCAGACGCGGCCAGTGTGAGAAATGCGCGTACCCCATCGGCGTCAGCCCCGTCTGCACCGAATGCGGCGCAGCGGTTCCGAGGAAAATTGAAGCATGAAGCGCCGCATCACGATCATCCTGCTGCTGCTCGCAGGCGGCGCGGTGGTGAATGTCGCGGTGGCGTGGGGGATTGCCTATCGCACCCAAGTGATTGCCGACTCCGGTCGATCCGCGACCGCCATCGAACGAGAGTATTGGGCGGCGCGATCCCCTCACGCTCTGCCATGCCCCACGACGATCTTTGTCTCGTTTGCCCACCAATCGCGCCTCGGTTACATTCGCATTGAGTGTTTATGGGATTGTGGTTCAGGACTACACAGCCCGTCGCTTAGCGTCGGGGAGACTTCGGCGGGTCTTCCCATGCACTCATTCTCAAGTCTCTACTCACGTCTGAATCTCGATCCCGAAACCGGCTTCAGTCTGGCACCGCATTTGCGAAGGACGATTATGTATAATGGGACGATTGTCGGAGAGGGTGGCGGACGGGGAGGACGGCTCCGCTATATACCATACCGTCCCATCTTCCCCGGCTTCATCATCAACACATTTTTCTACGCGCTACTCCTCTGGCTGTTGTTCGCAGCACCGTTCGCAGCGCGCCGCACGCTCCGCCGCAGGCGCGGCCAATGCGAGAAGTGCGCGTATCCCATTGGTGTCAGCCCCGTCTGCACCGAATGCGGCGCGGCGGTGACGGGTTCACGAAAGGCCAACCCATGAAACGCCGCATCGCGATAGTCCTGCTGCTGCTCGCAGGCGGCGCGATCGTGAATGTCGCGGTGGCGTGGGGACTGCCGTTGACGCTGAATAACTGGCATGTTGACGTGGTTGCGGTCGAACTCGAAGCACTTGCCGCTCGCATCCCGAATTCGCGATGGTTTGGCCCCGAGGTCCAACCAGACGGCACTCTTATCATGGAGCGTAGAAGAATACCCCTTGAGGATCCGGCCGTCAGGAACCTGCAAAGAGCTTGGTACTCGATCACAGTTTCCATGTCATCGCACAGCCATAGTCATACCCGATCCTTTCAAGCAGGATGGCCGATGCTGAGCATGACTGGTGACGTTACGGGAAATCCGTTCGCTGCTCCGCCGGGCGAACCGTACGTTGCGCGATTGGATCACCCGATCCTTCCCGGCTTCATTATCAACACCCTCTTCTACGCGCTGCTCCTCTGGCTGCTCCTCTTCGCCCCCGGAAATGCACCGCGATTGCTCCGCCGCCGGCGCGGCCTGTGCGAGGAGTGCGCGTATCCCATTGGTGTCAACCCCGTCTGCACCGAATGCGGCGCAGCGGTTGTGCGATAGACAAGGGTTCAAGCATGAAGAGCCGCGTGCCGGGAGGCCACTCGTGCTGCGCTGCGCCGATGCGAACCCCGCTACTCCCTCGCCGGCTCCGCCTTCCCGCCACTTCCGGAGGCGCGGCTGTGCTGAATGACGAAACCAGCCACTGCGCCGACGGCCAGCAGGAGCGGAAGGATCACAGGATTACTCGTCAAACTTGATTTCACCGCCCCTTCCCACGCCGGCACATGCAGCATGATGGTGACAGCTCCGAAGACGATCATGGCTGCGCCGCCGATTGACGTGAACAGCATAATCACGAGGCGAAACAGAATCAGCGAGAGCATTGCGATCACAATGAAACCCATCATCGCGCCGATCCAGTGCGAATCGGCGGGAGCGCCGCCCGGAGCTCCCAGCGCGGACCAGATATTCGCGCCGATGAACGCGCCCGTAATCCCGCCGAAGACTGCGACCGTGATCTTCATCATTGGCGTCGAGACGATCGCGCAAAGCAGACCCAGCGAAATCGCAACGATCACTGACTTCCCGACGTATGTGCTCAGCAAATGGCCGAGCCCCAGCCCGGCCAGGAACGCCAACGCAATGATGACCCACTTGTGCCAGCGGTAGCCGTTGAGGACGCACAGCGCGCCGACGACGACGATCACCGAAGCCAGAATCAGCGGCATCCCGGACAGCGCCTCAAGCAACTCGTCCGGCCGGTTGAGGATGTCCATCCGCTGAAATGCGTCGCGCAGAAACGCAAATCCGCCCTCGGCCGATTGCGATGATGTCGTTGCGAGAAGTGTGGACATGGGGTTCAGGAGTTAGGAGCTAGGAGTTAGGAGTTAGCTGTTGGTGTTCGGGGTGAGGTGTTGGGTGTTAGCCAAGACCCAAAAGCCAAGACCCAAGAGCCAAATGCCAAGAGGCGACAGCTCGCCACGGCGAGTCGTCCGCGGAGACTGATTGCCGGTCGGCCTTCGCATTCGGTACTCGGTACCCAGGGCCGCCTGCCTTCGTGCCTACTTATCGGCTTTCTTCGCTCCAAGAGTCCACTGAATCGCCAGTCCTATCGCGGATGCGATCAGCCACATGATGAGCCAGCCGCGCCCCGTTGTGGGAAGGAAGCCGAGATCGCCCCATCCGACGCGCTCAACAAGAACGCGCAATGAAGTCAACCACAGGATCGAGCCGCCGAACGCGGTAATGACCGCCGCGCTCACGCCCGGCAGCAGCCCGCCGAGGATCAGACCAAGAATCGCGCCGCTGATCGCAGCCCCGATGAGCGTCGGCCGGACCGGCTCGGCGATCTGCGCCCAAGTCTCGCGGAGAGACGCCACCAGCCGTTCGCCGAAACTCCTGATCTGCTCAATCTGCTCCGCGTACTCCTGGGGCACGAAGCCATCCACCTGCTCGCGCACCAACTCATCCCGCTGCTCATCAAGCCATTCATCGAACTCGTCGGATTCCGGGACTTCCGGCTCCTCTGGCTCGTCCTCAACTGCGCCATCTTCCGCAACTTCAACGAAGACGGTTCGTCCCTGCCACTCGTGCATCGCAACCACAGCCATGGGTGAGGCGACAGCGAGAAGGATCGCCATGGTGGCTGCGATGGCTGTGCGGTAGAGGATCACCGCAACCACTGCAAGAACAACGCCAAAGATCAGTCCGACCGCCCACGCAGGGATGCCGAAGTTCTGCCACTCCCCCACCAGCCATCCGATCACGAACCCGCCAAGCAGTCCGAGGCCCGCAAAGCCGGTCCGCAGCACCCGCCGCCCAGCCGCCCAAAGCAGAACGCCGATCACCAGCGCAGCAACGAGCGGCACAAGAGCAGCCGGCGGAATCTCCTGAAGTGTGTTGATCAGTTCGTTCATGGGCCAGCCATACAAAAGACACGCCGCCTGCCGGATTCCACGGCCGTTCCTCGGAAATCGTACACCAAAGTTGCACCACCAGCCCCGCAGCCGGCCCGTCCTCGCAGCAGATCGCAGAACCACACTTGCCGCCGCGCTCGCTTCCTGTTAGGATGCGAAGCATGGCGAAGCAGCGGGCCGGGAAGCGATCGACAAGCGAAGCCGAGATGCCGGTGAGGAAGAAGAAGCGCGCTGATGCCCCCGGCGGCACAACCCCTGGTGGCACGGGCATTCTGCCCGTGCGCAACACTTCCCAAGCCCGCAAGCGCGGCTATTTCGTCGCCTTCGCCTTCGCCAAGGACGCCGAACGCGAAGCCGCAGCGTTCTACAAGCGAACACCCCCGGAACGAATCATCAAACTCCTCACCGTCCAGGAGATTCTGGATGAGGAGCATGTGCAGAAGATGTGACAAACAACGACAGGAAGGATGGCGATTATGGCCAAAGCCAAACCTATCACACTTCAAGTCTCGGACATTGTCCAATGGTTTAAGACCAAAGAACTAGTGGTCAACGAGCTCTTTCAACGCCACAGTGTTTGGACTCCGGCGGCGAAGACATATCTGATCGACACGATTCTCAAGGAACTTCCGCTGCCAAAGCTGTACATGAGAACGATTATCGATCCCAAGAAGCAAACGAGTGTTCGAGAAGTTGTTGATGGGCAGCAGCGCGTCCGCGCAATCGTTGCATTTGCCAATAACGAGTTGAGGCTTACGACCCGTTCAGAGCAGTTTTCCGGAATGAAGTACGAAGACCTTGGTGAGGAGGAACAGCAGGCGTTCTTGGGATATACACTGACCGTAGATCAACTCCTCAATGCATCGGACGACGATGTGATCGACGTGTTCGCAAGATTAAACTCGTACACGGTCGCTCTCAACTCGGCGGAAAAACGGCACGCTAGATTCCAGACAGACTTCAAATTCGCCGTTCGAAAGGCGGTACAGGAGCATCGTGGCTTCATTGAGAAGTACACAATCTTCACCACTCGACAGCGGTTCCGAATGGCTGATGATGCGTTCTTTGCCGAGACGTTCGGCATACTTCTTGAAGGGGTTAAGGACGGTGGTGCCCGTAACATCGACAGGCTCTACCTGCAACAGGATGATAACACATTTAGTAAACCAACGCAAAAACGGGTGCGAGAGCGACTGATCGAATGCATCGACTTCCTGGATAGCAATCTTTCCGAACTCCTTTCCAGTCGGCTTGGACGTCATTACCAGATTCTGATGCTTGTAGCGGCATATGCGCATATTCGATGGGGACTTCCACCGGGCGATCTCATCACCAAGGGGAAGCTACGGGAAATGCCTCCGCGAGGGAGGTTGGCCCAAACCGAAGTTATCATCGAGCGCCTCACCGATATCGCACAAGCGTTGGAGGAGGAGTCACCTCCAAGGCAAACAAAGGCGTTTGTGCATGCCTCCAGCGCATCGACACAACGGATCGCCAGTCGGAGTGTTCGGTTCCCCGTATTGCTGGCCGCGCTCCGGGAATAGGCGGTTATGGCACGCCGCCTTAGCGAGCACATTTTCAGGTTCGACCGTTGCGCGACAGTTATCGACTCGTGGGTCGCGAAGGCGGTGGTTGAGTTTGTTGATGACCGCTCTTCATTCGATGGGCTCATGATGTCAGCAATTGTCAAGCTCCACGACTCGTGGGCGTATGCCTGTCGGCAAATCGTCCTTTCGTCTGCGTCGGGAGACTGGATCACGCGGAAGAATCTGAGATTGAACCGAGGTAGTGCCGTTCCGACCCGTGAAGATCCGCTGACAACCCTCCGTGCAAGTTGGACGAAAACAGGCAAACCTATGGACCCAAATTGGGAGCCGCACTGGTTTGTGCCTGATACCGCGATTCGTGCTGCTACGCTCCTGGGTGCGCGTAATCTCACAGAGATAACGAATGCATTCGGTGCCGTCCAAAGCGCCGAGCCGCTGCGAATCACGCGCAATGTGGTTGCACACTCGTTACCCAATACGTGGCAGCGATTTCGGACGCTGCAACGAGGTCTGCCCGTACAACAGTCATCCAGTCCTACAGAGTTCGTGTTCTCGCGAGTCGGCAATCAGCCAAGGCTTATCGAGTGGTGGGCGTCAGAACTTCGCGCCGGGCTAATGGCCGCAACGATTTGATGGCGGTTTCGTGGCCTTCCTCCCATCGGTCGTCAGACTACGCCACCCTGCGCGATTGCGTCTTCTGCGTCACCGCCACCCCCGCGCCTCATCCCGGCGTTCGCGCAGGGTCCGTGGGCCTTCTACAGCACATCCGCCCACCCCCGGAACCGCGGAAACAGCGCATAGGAAAGCCGCGACCGGCCCCGATTCCCCCGACCTTAAGTAAAGAACATGCCGCCCGTCGGCAGGTTGTCTGTCGTTGCCGGCGCTCCGACGCTCAGCCGGGTGCCGTGGCCAGCGAGCATGTCCGGGGGCGGGCGTCGGCCATGCGGGGTGTGTTTTCGTGAGTCCCTGTACATGATGCTCGCCTGCACTGCCGACTCGCTGCGCTCGCTGGCAGTGGCACCCAGCCATGAAAATCGCGCAGGATGAGACGAATCCGGGTGCGCGATTGCTTGACGCAGCGTGACGTTGCGTTCCGCGCTGCGGGGCGACTACACTGACGGCTCTGGCCATGTCATCAACGCCTCCTGATTCTGAATCATCGCTGGATGACCTGCGCCGCCGCATTGACGATCTTGATGAGCGGCTGGTCGAGGTGCTCAATGAGCGAGCGCGTGTTGTGGTCGAGATCGGCAAGGCGAAACGCACCGGCGGCACACCCATCTACGCACCCCACCGAGAGCGCGAAGTGTTGGAACGCGCCATCAAAGCCAGCGAAGCGGCCGGCGGACCGTTGTCTGCTCGCACCATTGAAGCGATCTATCGCGAACTCATGTCGGGCAGTTTCGCGCTCGAACTGCCGCTGCGCGTCGGCTACCTCGGCCCTGCCGGGTCGTTCAGCCACGTCGCTGCGGTGCGGCACTTTGGCTCTTCCGTCGAGTATGACGACCTGCATCAGATCGAGCATGTGTTTGAAGAAGTCGCAGCGGGCCGGTGCAACTACGGCCTTGTGCCATATGAAAACTCCATCGGCGGCGGCGTCACCGATACGCTCGATGCGTTCCAGTCGCATGAAGTTACTGTGTATGCTGAGGCGCTGATTGAGGTGAGCCAGACGCTGCTGGCCAACTGCCTCCCAAGCGCGATTACGACAATCTACTCCAAGCCACAGGCATTCGACCAGTGCCGCAAGTGGTTGGCAAAGCATTATCCGGATGCGCGGCTTGTTCCGGTTGAAAGTACGGCTGCGGCGGTGAAGCGCGTTGCGGAGGACGCTGCCCCTCTGATCTCAGGTTCGGCCGCCATCGGCTCGACGCTCGCCGGTGAACTCTACAACGTCAAGCCGATCTTCGAGCACATTCAGGACAAGCCCAACAACATCACGCGCTTTCTCGTCATTGCGCATCCATCGCAGACGGCGAGGCCCACCGGAGATGACAAGACCACGATCATGTTCGTCGCCGCGCACCGTCCCGGCTCACTGGTGGATGTGCTCGCGGTCTTTCGAGATGCGCCCTCGGGTGGGATCAACCTGAGCCACATCGATAAGCGCCCCAGCGGGAAGACGAACTGGGAATACACCTTTTTCATCGATTGCGATCGGCATATCGAAGACCCGGTGATGTCGGCGGCCATCGATGAGGCGCGATCGCATTGCGTTTCCATGCGAGTGCTCGGCTCGTATCCACGGGCTCCGAGAATACTGTGATCGGCATTCGGTTTCGCTGAATAAGGAGCAGTTCCGGGGAGCGAGTACCGAGTGCGAAAGCATGGTGGCAATCGGCAGAAGGAAACGTCGAAAAGTCGAAACCTGCTCGTCCGGAAGGCGGGCGTCGAAAGAAAACGCCAGCCAACAGCCAAAAGCCAAAAGCCGACGCCCGATTGCCGAGTGCCTGCTCTCCTTGGTACTCAGTACTCGCTCCTCGGTACTCCCAAAGCATTGCCGCCAGCGCTTCTTTGCATCCCTGCGCGAAAGAAAACCGGGGTTTTCGCTTGTAAATAGCCGAATCATGGTTCACAATGGCTTCGGCGGAAGTCGCCGAGCGCGGCCTGTATGCGCAGGCGCGAGTTTGTGACAACATTTGAAGGAGAAAGAGCGTTATGTCGCAGGGTCAAGCACCTCGGGTGGGCGGCAAACGTGGTTCAGTGTCCGCAATGCTCCTGGCGATCTCGGCCTTGGGATCCGGCATCGTTGCTGCGACCCTGGTCGTGACTCCGGCAACGTCTGATAAGCGGCCGGCACCTGCCCCGCATCGGCAACTGGCTGATGAAGCGCCCGAAACGAAGCTGTTCCCGATTCCGATCGACGTTCGGCGGACGCGGAACATCAGCGCCACGGTTTCTCCGTTGGAGCCGGCGGGCGGCGTGGCAGATGGCGGCGTCGCTGGAGGATGCCCGACCGAAGTTGTCACCTATTCGGGTGTGAACTTTGGAGGCGGTCAGTTTGTCATTCAGGCGGGCATCGTGGAGACCGAGATTGCGGCGGCGGAGTTCAGCGTGCCGCCGGGTGATTTCCCGATCGTGCTGAACCTGGCGGAGATGATCTTCGCGCAGCAGAACGCGACACAAGGGACAACAACCGAATGGTCGCTGCTGGTCTGGGAAGGTAATCCTGAAACCGGCACGCTCATTGAAGTGTTTTCCTCTGATGATGTGATACTCCCGCACATTTCGATGCCACCGGGCACGCAAGGCGTGAACGTGCAGGTGCAGGTCGATCCGGGCGATCCCGAACAAATCATCATCAACGCGAATCCATCCAATTCGTTCACGGTCGGGTATCGCATTGATAAGCACAACAACCCGCCGACTGCGGCCTGCTCATGCGGACTCGGCAATTTGCCTGCGGTTTGCTGCCCGCCGCCCACCAACAGCAATGCGTTCCCGACGACAGACCCAACTGGGTTGACGAATCCCTCGAAGAATTGGCTTTACGCTCGGGACTGTCCAGGCGCCACAGGTTTTTGTGGTCTGGCTCCAAATGGTTGGCTCCAATTCGGCGGACTTGGAATGCCCAATGGCGACTGGAACATCCGCGTGACGTACACGCCGGCTTCATGCAACCTCGAATTCGGCGCGTGCTGCCTAGCGGCGGGCGGCTGCAGCGTGATCTCGAACGTTCAGTGCGATCAGAACGATGGCGTCTTCCATGCCAACCTCACGTGCGCGCAAGTCGATTGCCCCTTCGGTGCCTGCTGCTTCGATGGCGGCGGGTGTGCAGAACTCACCGAGGCCGAGTGTGGCAATCTCGACGGCAACTATCTCGGTGATGACACAACCTGTAACGGCAACAGTTGTGCGACCGAAGGCGCTTGTTGTGTCCCCGCGACCGGGCAATGCGCCAGTGATGTTGACGAAGCGACATGCGGTGCGGTCGGCGGCATCTATCAGGGCAACGGATCGTCCTGCGCAACGACCATCTGCTTCCCCGAAGGCGCGTGCTGCCTGCCTGATGGCACCTGTGCCGGCCCCCTCAGTCCTGAGGATTGCGACGCAGCCGGTGGCGTCTTCCACGGCGATGGGAGTGATTGCGGTTCCGTCGTATGCCCGCAACCATCCGGCGCATGCTGCCTCTCAAACGGCAACTGCGTCAACGTGACCAACGCCAACTGCAACGTCTTCGGCGGCGAATGGCATGGCATGGGAACTGATTGTGCGGACTCAAACGGCAGCGGCCAAGCCGATGTCTGTGAAGACCCTGAACCTGAATGCCCCGCGGACCTCACCGGCGATGGATCAGTCGGTGTGCCGGATTTGCTTGACTTGCTCGGCGCCTGGGGCCAATGCGCCCCTGACTGCCCAGCCGACCTGAACGACGACGGCTCCGTCGGCGTGCCCGACCTGCTCGAACTGCTCGGTGCATGGGGGGCTTGCGGGTAGAACCGGTCATCCTGCAGGACACCGGATTGGAGCACAGGATTGTGTGAGAAGAACTTGACAGCAGCGATACACCCATACATCTAAGTTGACTACTGACCTGTCGCAAGCAGCTAACGAAACGGGCTGTGCTCATCAGTGGCGCGCCCTTCAAAGAGGAGCCGTGTCATGCATGTTTGCGCTCGATTACTTATGGCAACGCTTATCGGGGCCGTCATTGCCTTTTCTTCCTTCCATCGAGTGGGCGCGACCGGTTCGTCGAGTTTCCCGCCCGCGAACTTTGCCGACGCATCGATAGAGCATCTGGCTCACTTAGCGCTCGATCCGGATACGGCGATTTCCAGTGCGGCTCGATCATTACTGCGCCAATCGGGCCAAGAGGGTGTTGACGCGCTCTTCGATGCGTTCCCCCGACGTGCAGCGGATGCGACGAGGCGGGCTGCCGCCACCGACGCCATGACCCTTCGCTGGGTCGAAGCGGTCGAAGCCGTGAGTCGGCAAAAGGACGCAGCGTTCTCGCGCCTCTATTGGTTCACCGATCTGAATGATGCCACTGCCGCTGCAACCAGAATGCATCGTCCGATCCTGTCACTGCGCCTGCTCGGCAATCTCGATGAAGATCGTAGTTGCGCCAACAGCCGGTACTTTCGCACCGTACTGTACGCAGACCCGTCTGTCTCACAACACCTACGGGACAATTACGTGCTTCACTGGGCCTCAGTGCGGCCGGTGCCGCATATCACGATAGACATGGGAGATGGCCGGAAGATTGAGCGCACGATTACCGGCAACAGCGTCCATTACATTCTTGATTCAGATGGTCAAGTACTCGATGTGTTGCCAGGGCTTTGGAGCGCGGAGCCGTTCCTCGAGGTGCTGCGGGAAACGGAAGAAATCTCAAGACCGCCAAACGAGATTTCGCTGTCCAGCGATCAAACGCCCCACGCGGTGGCTGTAAGCGATCCCGCAGCAGTTGACGCGATGGAGCATGAGAGTACGCGGCAGATCATCGTCCGCGATTTGAAGGAATGGAATTTTGAGGTGCCTATATTCAACAACGTACCGGAGTTCACAGTATCAAAGGGTCTCGCCGAAGGTGGCATGAAGAATGCAGTTACAGATCCTGGTGGCCGAGGTCGTGCCATAAAGAGCGAGAACGCAATCGCCGTTGAGGCGGGTAGGCGTCCTCCCGGAAAGTTCGCAGTTCAGTTGGCACCGCACAGAGATATCGAGAACGAGCACACGTCGTTGCGAGCCAATCAACTACAGCGATCAACCACCGAAGACCTCGACCTCGATGCGTTTGCAGCCGAGTTTCCGGCTCGACTGAGCGCACGAAGCAAAACACTCATGTGGCAAAAGCGCTTCGGGGTGGTCGCCGACCACCGCAATCAGGAGCAGCAGAAGGCGATGGCAGCCATGATTGCCCGGTTCGAGCACACCCTCGCGATGGATACGGCCCTCAATCGCCTTGTGCTTCGTCCTCGCGCTCGCCAATGGCTGGCTGAAGCCGCCCGGCCGGTCGATCTCGATGACTTCAACACTCGCGTCTATGCCGAACTCTTCCTCTCCCCGCTAAACGACCCATGGATGGGTCTCGTACCGGCCGATGCTTATGCGGCACTCCAGAACGAGGGACTACTTGATGCCGGTGAATAGGGTGCTCGATGGCCGGATTGGTGAAATCGCGACCGCAACTCGCTCACCACTTGAATCCCCGCCGACTTGATGCTACATTTCCACTCTGTCGTGTTTGACCTCAAAGCGCGGCAGCCCGAGTCAGGCCACAGGCGGCAATCGTCTTGGCGGAACATCGGGGCGGTAGCTCAATTGGTTAGAGTACCGGACTGTCGATCCGGTGGTTGCGGGTTCGAGTCCCGTCCGCCTCGCTACAGAACTCGCCTTGGCAATGCCAGGGCGATTTTCGTTTGATCTCTGTCGCATCATGGTCTGCCGGCAATCGGCTGTCGGCCATCGGCTCTTGGCTAATACCCAACAGCTAACTCCTCGCTCCCAACTCCTCACTCCTCACTCTTAACTCCTAACCACCCATGGCAGCCGGCAAAGCTCTTGCGGCCGCGGGTGGACCCTGTAAACGCCGGCGCATCAGAACCGTAACCGATTCATCGCTACACTTTGCAGATGTCCTCAGCTCCCGAAGCATCCACGTCAACCGATCCCATCCTGCCGGACGCCCGGATGCACCTCGCGCTGCCGACCAAGCCGGTCACCGGGCGAGTCGTGTCCACGCGGCTGTGCATGAAGGGCAAGTCCGCCAGTTACATCCGCCACGTGGCCATTGATGTCTCCGGTACGCCGTTGGCCGGCAACTTCCTTGTCGGGCAGTCCTTTGGCGTGATCCCGCCCGGCGTTGATGAGAAAGGCAAGCCGCACAAGGTGCGCCTGTATTCCATCGCCTCACCCAGTTACGGCGAGGACGGCCAGGGCAACGTCCTTTCCACAACGCCAAAGCGCGTCATCGAGGAGATTCACCGGCCCGGCGACAACGGCACGGCATCGTCGCACGACCTCTACATAGGCGTATGCAGCAATTATCTTTGCAACCTGCGTGTGGGTGATGAAGTGCTGGTGAGCGGGCCTGCAGGCAAGCGCTTCCTCCTGCCGGTTGAGCCGGATGATCATGATTACGTCTTCCTCGCGACCGGCACCGGCATCGCGCCGTTCCGAGGCATGGCGATGGAATTGCTCGACGGTCCGCGGGGACCGTGCAAGAGTCAGATTCATCTGCTGATGGGCGCGCCCTACACCACTGATCTGTTGTATGACGACCTCTTCTCGCGCTACGCCGATGAGCATGACAACTTCCATTATCACACCGCCATCAGCCGCGAGATGCGACCGGACGGCCGGCGCGGAATCTACATTGATCGCCTGATCGAAGAGCAAATCGAGATCTTCCGGCCTGTACTTGAAAGTCCTCGCACGCTGATCTACATCTGCGGACTGGCGGGAATGCAAGTGGGAGTGTTCACCGCGCTGGCGACACTCGGCCTGGGCGAACAGTACCTTGAAGTCAAAGGCGAACTCGTTGATACTCCGCCCGAGCAATGGGAGCCCGCACAAGTCAAGCGCTACGTGCGGCCGACGAACCGCTGCATGTTGGAGGTGTATTAGCCGCTGGCGGTTTTCACGTGCGCGTCCGGCCGTCTGTTTCCATGGCGATCGGGTACGGTGAACGCGGGTCAAGCTGCAAGCGGCAGGTCTACTTGCCGTACCATGCCAAGTAATGGCGCCGCCTGCACCGGATCAAATCGGATTCAACGATCGACTCCTCGCCGAGGCGATGCGTTTGTATGAAGAAGACGGTCGCAGGCCGCTCGACGACCCGATTGCCCAGCTGCACGCGCAGTCGATCGAAGGTGATCTTGAAGCGAAAATCATCAGCCGCGCGAACTCCTCACAGATGGCGGGTGACCTGCGTCGATCGCTGCGCACGGTGCGAGCATCAGTTGGATGGAGCGTTACGGCAGCAGTCCTTCTGACGTTCCTGCTCGGTGCGGCGACTGCACGTGCGACGCTGGGCACCGCGACGGATGGCGTGGTCAACTTTTACTGGGTACTCGGCGGGGTGCTTGGGGTCCAGACGTTCGCACTCATCGCATGGCTGATCGTCATGCTGGGAACGGCGATCGCGCACCTGCGCTCCATTCGATCTGGCGGAGCATCTGTCAGCGGCGCGAGCGGCATCATCTCGCTTGGCGCAGCCGTCCTAACCGCCGCTCAGTGGCTTGCGAGCCGATTCGCACGCGAAGCCCATCAAGCCGCAGCGGTCGCTGCCGCCGCCCGGGTGAATGCATCGGGCGCACTCGGTAGATGGACATTCAGTGCAGTCACGCATCTACTCTGGCTGAGCTTTAACGTCGGCTGTCTTGCGCTGGTCTTTTATCTTCTCGCGACCCGCCATTACACGTTCGTATGGGAGACGACAATTCTCTCGCCGGATCGATACGTGATGCTGACGCGCGGCATTGCGGCGTTGCCGGATCGTTGCGGCATCATCACGCCAAGCCGCGAGCAGATTCGCAACAGCCAGTCGCCGCCACCAGCGGATGCAACCGCGCCGGCTTCACAGGCGAGTGAAGCATGGGCCGGATTGCTCGTCGGTTCGCTTGTGCTTTACGGCTTTGGGCCGCGACTCCTCTTGCTCGGTTATTCCCTGGGTCGGCGGCGCACACAGCGCAACCGATACCGCCTTGATCTGTCGATGTCGGGCTACGCTCGCTTGGAGCACAAACTCATGCCGCGCAGCGCATCGATGGGCATCCTTTCGCAGGATGCCGATCCCAACCAGATCGCACCTCATGAGCCGCAGCGTAGAGAAACGGTGCGTCCGGTCTCGGCTGCGCACGCGATCGTCGGCTATGAGATCGAGCGACCTCACCACGCCGGCTGGCCGCCTTCGCTTCATGGGATCGAGTGGGATGACCTCGGCATCATCGAAGACGGTCGCGATCGGCGTGCAGTCCTCTCTCGACTCGACTCATCCGAAATGGAGCCCGCTTCACTCGTGATCGTCTGCGGATTAACCACCACACCGGACCGGGGCATCGAACGGTTCCTCACCGAAGCAATATCACGCATTCGTCAACCCGCCGCGCTCATCCTCACCGGCGGTCAGGCGATGCGAGAGCGAGGCATGGATGCTGAGCGCATCGGCCAGCGGACCTCCGACTGGCGCGCCCTTGCGGTTCGCGCCGGAATCGAGCCCGGCCGCATCATTGAAATCGATCTCGACCGGCTGACCGACACAAGTCGCCGGCGGATGAAAAGTCTCATTACGGGCGACCGGAATGAGCAATCCGCCGATATGCGGCTGATTGATCGCGCGTTTGAGTTGATTGCCAACGAAGCAACCACATGGGCCGAATCTACTCGCCGCGCGTCAGTGGATTCGCAAGCTGAGTTACACCGCCGTATTGCGTCGCTATACGGCTCGGAAGATGCATCGTGGCGCAAGCTACTCGGCGCTGGACCATCTTTGAAGGGCGACTTCGCCGCGCAGATACGCTCGAGTGCGCAGCGCATGCAGGCGCTTCTTCCCGATCGGCTCAAGCGCAGCCCGAAATGGATAGCAGCTGGGGCGCTCGGCGGGGCGCTCGGGTGCGTTGCTGCCGCCACCTTCATCAGTCCCGTCGCCATCGGCGCACTACCGATGTGGTCTGGTATCGGTGCCGCCATCACCACCATCTGGCAGCCGCGTAAAGAGAAAGCAAACGAGGAGCAGGATCAGGGCGCACACGCGCCCACCGACGCACATTTCGGTGATGCAGTCCGCGCCGCAGCGCTCTTCGCCCTCGTCCTCGAATTGCAAGGTCGTGATGAAGCGAGCATTACACGCAGCATTGATGAGGCCATCGGCCCTCATCCCGATCGCGTAATACACAGTGCCCAGCAGACGCGCGACTGGCTCGATGGAGTGCGCCATCGCTTCGACCTGAGCATGGCGAGGAAGGATGAAGCGCCACGATGAACGCTGCCCCCCCTTCCTCTGCATCCATCCTCAAGGTCGCCGTCGTCGGTCATACCAACACCGGCAAGACGTCGCTCATGCGAACCCTCAGCCGTGACGAATCTTTCGGTGAGGTTTCGGACCGCCCGGCCGTCACGCGAGAAATCGAAGGCATTACGCTGCTCGTCGCAGGGCGACCCATGCTCGAACTGTATGACACGCCCGGCCTTGAAGATTCCATCGGGCTCTACGATCACCTCAGCGCGCAGCGCACCAGCAGGCACATTCAGGACATCGACGTCATCCACCAGTTTTTCGATTCACCTGAAGGTCGCACGCAGTTCGCGCAGGAAGCCAAAGCCATCCGCCAACTCATCAACAGCGATCTCGCGCTCTACGTCATCGATGCGCGCGATCGTGTACTCGGCAAGCATCGAGACGAGTTGGCCATCCTCAGCATGTGCGCCCGGCCGGTGGTGCCAGTGCTCAATTTCATCGCCAAACCCGAAGCCCGCACATCGGAATGGCGCGATCATCTGGCAAGAATCAACCTCCATGCCGTAGCCGAGTTCGACACCGTCGTGTTCGATGAGCGTGGCGAGCAGCGCCTCTTCGAAAAGATGCGCACGTTGCTCCCGCCGGAGAAGACGCACGCCATCGATGCGCTTATTGATGATCGCCGCCGCCTGCGCGAACAACTCATCAGCAACTCTGCGTCGCTCGTCGCCGACTTGCTCCTCGATGTGGCGGCTTATCGCATCGTCGTTGATCGCCCCGACAATACGCAGATCGAACGGACCGTCGAACATCTGCGCGAAGCGGTGCGACTGCGCGAGCAGCAATGCGTTGACGAGTTGCTCCGACTCCACCGATTCCGTCACGAGGATTGCGAGCCGGAAGATCTGCCCATCATCAACGGCCGGTGGGGCATCGACCTCTTCAATCCGGACGCCATGAAGCAGTTCGGCATCCGCTTCGGCTCCGGCGCAGCCGCAGGCGCAACTGCCGGCCTGCTCATCGATGTCCTGACCGGCGGGCTCACCTTGGGCGCAGGTACCGCTGCCGGCGCGGCCATCGGCGGCGCGATCGGCGGCCAGAAGTTCGGCAGACGACTCCTTGACAAGTTCCGTGGCAAAAGCGAAGTCAGGTGCGATGACGCCGCGCTCCTCCTTCTCGAAGCGCGCCAAATCGCACTCGTCCACGCGCTCCTTCATCGCGGCCACGCCTCCCTGCAACCTATTCGCCTCAACGTCCCGTCCCCCCTCGGCTCCTCGTCCCCACCGCCTCCCCCGCAACCGCGCTCACCCAGAGCCGCCCTCCCCGAGCCGCTCGAACTCGCCCGCTCCCGGCCGGGCTGGTCAACCATCGGACAGCAACACCACACCAACCGGCTCGACCCGCAGTATCAAACGGCCCACCACGTCCTCGCAGGTCAGATCGAGCAAGGCATTCGCACACGAGGATGAGCGCTGCTATGATGTCTGAACATCGTTATCCAGCGGGCGATTAGTTCAGTTGGCTAGAACGCACGGATCACACCCGTGAGGTCAGAGGTTCGAGTCCTCTATCGCCCACTCCGAAAAACTCATCTGCCGAATCAGAAACGCCGTTTTCTGATACCCGTCGAGTGACGGCGCGGCCAGAACCTGAATGAAAGAGGGTGTCCAGTGGACACCCATTCAGTGAACTGGAGCCGACGCCATGACCACTCGCCAGCGAAAGCAAAAGCCGCCCACCTATCGCCGCCACAAGTCAGGCGGCCGTGACCGCGCATTCGTCGTCCTCAACGGGTCGCGCGTGTACCTTGGAACCTACGGATCGCCTGAGAGTCGCGAGGAGTACCGCCGCGTCCTCGCCGAGGCCGAAGCGAGCAACGGCATACCACATCCAGCGCACGCCGATCTGAGCATCGCTGATCTGCTCAATCACTTCCGGCTACACGCCGAGCAGTTCTACCGCCAGCCGGACGGCTCGCCGACAAGTGAGATCACGAACTTCAAACAAGCCGTGCGCCCGCTGCACGAGTTGTATGCCTCTGCACGGGCCGACACTTTCGGCCCCCGCGCGTTGAAGGCAGTCCGGACCCGGATGATCGGGATGGGCTGGAACCGTTCTTACATCAACAAGCAAGTCGGCCGGCTCAAACTGATCTTCAAGTGGGGCGTCGAGAATGAACTCGTACCGCCAAGCGTCTATCACGGCGTTCAGGCCGTCGCCGGATTGAAGCGCGGCCGGAGCGATGCCCGCGAATCGGAGCCGGTCAGGCCAGTGCCGCAAGCGGACATCGACGCGATCCGCCCCTTCCTCTCCCGCCAGGTCGAAGCAATGATCGACCTTCAACTCCTCACCGCCGCGCGGCCCGGCGAGATCGTCACCATGCGGCCGATCGACCTGGACACGACCGGGCGCATCTGGACCTACACGCTGGCCCAGCACAAGACAGCCCACCACGGCCACGACCGGCGCATCTACCTCGGCCCGAAAGCGCAGGCGATCGTCAAGGGCTTCCTGGCCGGCCGTCCGGTCGAAGCGTTCATTTTCTCACCCGCCGAGGCCGAGGCAGAACGACGCGAGGAAGCGCACTGCCGGCGAACGACGCCGCTCTCATGCGGCAACCGTCCAGGCATGAATCGCACCGCCGCGCCCGAGCGAGCGCCCGCCGACTGCTACACCGTCGCGTCCTACCGCCGCGCCATTTCCCGCGCCTGCGATGAGGCGTTCCCGCCGCCGGAGCATCTGCGGCCGGCGATCGTGGAGCGCATGGTCCGCGGCAAACTGCGGAAGCGTCGTGAGACGGCCGAGCAGTTCGGCCGGCGCATGAAGAAACCCGAGCACGCGCAGGACCTGGCGGACCTGGAGGCATGGCGCCGCGATCACCGCTGGCATCCTCACCGGCTCCGCCACAACGCCGCCACGGCGCTGCGCAAGGAATACGGCCTCGAAACCGCCCGGATCATCCTCGGCCATCGCTCAGCCGCGATCACCGAGGTCTATGCGGAACTCGATCACGCGAAGGCGATCGACGTGATCGGCAAGGTTGGTTGAACGAGCCGGCGCGAAGCCGATACACTGAATCACGGGTAGCAGGCCGGCCGCCTGCGAACGCCCCGGCCGGCGATGTGTGAAGTCGCTCTCCACATCGCCGGCTGGAGCGACCCGCCAGAGAGCGACAATGACCACGAGATCACCATCTACGAGCAAGTGTAAGTCGCCCTCAGCGCGCTCCGTCCGCAGCAGAAGGAACGATGCCGCGCGGACCTCAACCTATGCCGACAAGAAGCGATCCGCATCAGATCAAGTGCGCGAACACCTTGACCTCATCAAGAATGAGCCACAACCCGAACTGGCGACGCTGCACCTGGCGACGCTACATGCGTTCCACTCTGCGATCGAGATTGCGAAAATGGCGCGGCTCCCGGACTCACCGAGCGCCCGCGATTTCGTCGGGTCAGAGGTCGATCTCGTTGCATCAATTCGAAAGGCACAAGCCGCGTGGAAGCGCGCTGATGTCGAGTCAAGCCGCCAGCATGCGCAGCGGTGGCCGAAGACCCCGGGGATCTCGTTCGGTTGGATCGTCGGCGACTCCGCGCTCGACGTGGCGTACCGTTTCGCCGAGGCGCTATGGGGTGAGGTCACCGCAAACCAACATGAGTCGTGGGACACTCGCGATGCGCTTGTGGTTTCACCAGAGCCGGACCGCCGCTTGCTTGCTTGGCGAGATCGCGCTCTCCATGCCGTGCGCGAGCGCATCCTCACGAATGATTTTCTAACGACGCTCCCGATCATTCATAGGGATGCAGATTCACTGGCGCACAGAATCTGGGCTGAGTATGAGCGCGCGCTGGAGGTGGCTGCTGCTGGCCCGCGGCTCGACGGGCCGCACTGGTTCACAGATCAAGGCCGGCTCTATCTCGGTGGTGAGTTGGTAACGACGATCAGTGGCAACGCGGGAAATCAAGCGACGATTCTGGACGCCTTTGAGGAGGCCAACTGGGCCGAACGGATCACCTGTCCGTTCGAAGCGCGAGCGGGCAGGAGACAGGATTCAGGCGCAACGCGCCGGCAAACGATCAAAGAACTCAACAAGCGGCAGTCCCGCTTGAAGTTCTCTTCAGATGGGCGCGGGGGCGTAGTGTGGGAGAAAACACACACGACCCTCCCATAGCCGAGGGCGGACGAATGCGGCACACTCGCAATACACGCAACGCAAGCGAGGAACCGCATGATTGAAAACGAAATACTCATTGAATTGGCCGATGCGGCAAAGGCCGCCCCTGGCGCACCGCACGTTTCAGCGATCTGGCGATGGTGCCGGAAGGGCATCAAGGTGCGCAGCGGCGATCGCCTTCGACTTGATCATGTTCGCGTCGGGGGCCGAATCTTCACCTCGAGGCCAGCGCTCGCACGATTTTTCAAAGCGCTGGCCGAGGCGGACGCGGCGCACTTCGATCGCCAGCAGGACGAGCCGCCGCCCGAGCGCCAGCGTCACCGTATCGCCTCGCGCCGCGAGAAGTCAACAGCGAAATCAAGCGCGGCCCTCGCCGCTGCCGGCTGGGCGTGATCCAACCTCACGGTGAAGGACCACCGCAACCGAGGTCAAGGTTGACCGACAGTGAGAGCGACAAACACAGCACATCCTGAATTGTTCGAGGCATCGCACGCTGGAACACTTCGCGCCCGCGCGCTCGATGCTCCTATCCTTGTTCGCCGGCGCGGCCCGGAAACTTCGCGCGCCGCTGCCAACTCGATGCGCACCGCTGCAAGAGGTCAGCGCGCTCAAATCCTCGCATTCATTGAGCAGCGCGGCAGCCATGGCGCGACGCTCGACGAGGTCGAGATGCAACTGGGGATTCGCATCCAGTCGGTTTGCCCTGCCGTGAACTCGCTCGCGAAAACCGGCGTCGTGCGCGATTCTGGCGAGAAGCGGAAGACACGATCCGGGCGTGATGCCATTGTCTGGATCGGTGGAGGTGCGCGATGAGACCGGCCGCCACGAAACAAAACGGCCACCCCTTGGCGAACGATGCCGACGCGCGAGAGGCGCAGCGCATGCGCATCAGGCGGATGGAGGATGATGAAGCACAGGTCGCCGCCGTCGCGTTGTGCGCGTCGGACCTGCTCGAACCGTACCGCGATCGCTTGAGCGCCCAGGACTTCGACCAGCCGCTGTGGCGAGCACTTGCGGCCGAGGCACTGGACGCGATCGCCAGTGGCGGGCCAGCGTCGCCGGAGTCGATCATGCGGGCCGTGATCCAGGCCGGCCGCTTCACTCGTGCCGACGTTGCGGACGCCGTGATCGCGGCGCACGAGTGGAGCATCAACGCGAGGAGTAACCCGGCGGCCGTTCATCGTGCCTTCGAGAGCGTGCTCAATCGCTCGTTTCGTCGTGCGTATCGCGATCGGCTAAATGCACTCATGGCACGGGCCGGCGACGAAGACGCCACAAGCGAGCAGATTCTCGCGAGGATGCACGAAGCAATGACGGCGCTCCAGGCCAAGGGCACGTGCGCGGTCGAGTCGCTCGCCGATGGCTTCATTGATCCGGCAGAGCGTGAGCGGGTGATGATTCCAACCGGCCTGTCATTCTTCGACAGCGCCATGCCTGGCGGATCAATGGCGCTCGGCCTCATGCTGCTGCTTATTGCACCGCCGAAAGTGGGCAAGAGCGCCTTCGCCCTCTTCATCGTCCTGGCCGCGCTTCGCCGCAACCCGCGGCTGCGCGTGCTGTGGGCGCTCGGTGAGATGGACAAAACCCGCTTGCAACTCCGCGCACTCTGCGCTATCAGCGGGATGGCGCCGGGACTCTTGGAGCGAGATGATGCCGATCTGACTGAGGAGCAACTCAACCGTAAGCGCGCGGCCATTGAAGAGTTTCACCGAATCAGCCCGCGCCTCAAGGTCCTTGATGGACCGCTGACCATCGCGAAGATTTACGCGGCGGCGGCAACGTCCGGCGCGCAGATCGTCGTAGTGGATTACTTGCAGCGCGTGAAGCCGGCTCGATCGAGTGATTCACGCCGCACCGAGGTCGATGAGGTCTCTGCTGGCCTGAGCGAAATCGCGACACGCTTGCCAGCGACCTTGCTCGTGATCTCGAACATGGCGAAGGCCGCCGCGGATGGTCGCGCGACGATCGCGAGTGCGGCGAAGGAGAGCAGTCAGATCGGCTACGACTGCGACGCCGCGTACCTGGCTGAGTACCCGGAGTACGTCGCCGAGGCCCTGGCGGCCGGCGAGCGGCTGCCTGAGCGGCACGAGTTGCACTGGCGCTGCTTGGGGAATCGCAACGGTGACCCGCTCTCCATCAAGTGTGTCTTCGACAGATACTCGCAACGCTTCCACGGCCTGGCGGCAGAAACGGGGGCAGTGTGACCGGCGGTATCGACTTCGTGAGCGAGTGCGACCTGATCGCACCGGTGGCGTCACCGTCGCGGCTGAACGGCTCGCACGTCCAGCGTCGCGCGCGAGGTGATGACGAGTCGATTCCGCAGTACGGGCGAGTGCCCTACGGGATCGTGGACGAGGGGGCGATCGCGGCGTTGAAGCCGGGAGCCGTCCGGGTGTACCTCGTGTTGTGCGCCCACGCTGACGATCAGTTTCAGGCCCGCGTCGGCATGAGACGCCTGGCGAAGTTGACGGGCATGATGATCGGATCGGTGCAGCGATCGGTTGCTGAGTTGCAAGCCGCCGAAGTTGTAGCAGTCGATGATCCGGGAAACGGGCGAGCGTTTACCTATCGCATCATCACAGACCGTTCGCGCATCAGTGAACGGTCAAGCGTTCGCGCATCAGTGAACGGTACAGCGGTGGACCGTTCGCGCATCAGTGAACGGTCAAGCGTTCGCGCATCAGTGAACGGTACGGAGGTGGACCGTTCACCCGCTGGCGCGGAACCGTTCGCGCACGGGCGCAAAACCGTTCGCGCCCCAGTGAACAAAACAGTTCTAACAGAAGAACAGAGCGGCGGACGGCTTGACGCCGCCGCCGCTGACGTGGACGAGATCGACGCTGCGATCGAGGACGGCACGATCACCGACGACGAGATCGCGGCGGCCATGCGGTCAACGCCAGTCGCTCTCATTCGCGAGGATGCCGCTCTTCGCGCCGAAGCGGCTCGGCGACTCCGCCGCCGCGGCTTGACCCTCGCGGGAGGTGCAGCCGCATGACACCCGCAAACGCCACCACAACAGCGCGCTTCGGGTCCTTCCGGAGGCCCCCCACCCCCTGCGGGCGAAAAAACCCCAAAAAGATCGCCTACATGACCCTGAAATTCCTGACCCTCCTCCTCCTTCATCCCGCGCCATGACGAAACCACCCTCCAACAGAATCGCCGACGGCTGGGCGAATCTCCAGACCGTGCTCGAGGTGTTCGATGTGCGCGCATCGACGTTTCGCGAGTGCTATCGCCCACTCATCCCTGAAACTGCAATCCGCCGGCGAGGCCGGGAAACACAGTTCCACATGCCGACCGTCTTGGACTGCTGGGGACGTGAGAACGGCGAGAAGCTCGGCAAATCGAAAACAACAAAGTGCCCGCATTGCGGGATCTGAAATCGAACCGTCACCACACACGAAAGGAAGACATGACCACTGCAACCGCACCCCGTACTGACGTACTCACTCAGATGGCCGAGCACAAGTCGGCCGAGCAGGCCGAAGCTCTTCGTCGCTATCGCGAGCTCCTGCTCCGCGCCGACAAGCCGCGCAAGGGTGACGCCGCCGAGTTGGCTACCGTCGCAAAGACGCTCGGCCGCCCCACGGCGCAGGTCACCGCCGATGTTCAACTCGTCGCAAAAGCGAAGGGCCTGGCGGCATCGATCACAGCCAACGCCGCGCGTGCCATCCAAAGGGCCGCGGATGCTCGATACGCATCGCGCATCGCCGCAGAGGAGTTCCAGAGGGTGTGGGAAGAGCAGAAACAGCGCGAGGCCGAACTCCATGTGGAGTTGTCCGCAGCGCAAGGGGCTGAGTCAATCGTTCGCGGCCAGCATGATTCGCTACGACGGTTGGTTGATCGAAGCGGCGGGCTGCTCAGCGCGGAGATTATCCCAGAACTTCCGAAGGCCAAGCAAGAGAAGACGCCCGGAGAGGCGAAGGCCGAGCGCGACGAGCAGGAGAAGAGGGAAAAGCTCTCAATCGCGAACCAGGAGCGGACCGACGCATTCGCACGAAAGACTGATGCGCAACTCCGCGGTGCCGGTCATAGCAGATCCGATAGAGCGTGCGCCGCACGCCGCCGGCGGGAGTTGGGGATCAGCGACAACGCTCGCCGCGAGGAATTCCGCCACCTCGCCGAAACTCTCGGCGAAGCGGAGATGAGGGATCTCGGCTACCCCGAGGAAGACATCGAAGCCGTCCAGCGCCTGCGCGCCAAGTCCAAACCATAACAGTCAGCTCCGGTTGCCCCTGCGGCCGGTTCTTGTCCTGCCGGCCAAGGGGGTTTTTGAACCATGAACGCGCTCGACACAACGTCAGTCTCTCTGCTCCGCCGTGCGGCCTATCACGAAGCCGGCCACGTCGTCGCCGCCCGCGCCGTTGGCGCTGCTGTGTGCAGTGTCGATCTTCAGCCGACGATCAAGCGGCTCGCGTGTACCAACATGGCACGCCTACCAAGATCGAACGCTGAAGACATTCGCGACGGCCTTCTCGTCCTCGCCGCTGGCGCGGTTGCGGAGCGCATCTTCGACCCGTCCTGCGATGCGCAGGTGCAAGGCGGAGATTCAAGCGAGTGTGTAGCACTGGCCCAGGCGCTCTACGGACTCGCTGAGCCGAACCTTGAACTCATCCAGGCGGAGATCGAAGCCGCCGAGCATCGCGCCGAGCGTTTGCTTCGGCTGCACTGGCCGCGATTGAAGCGGCTCGCCGAAGCGTTCGTAGAGGTCCAACTGGCGGCGAGATTCTTACGCGAGGTCAATGGAGTCGCCGACTCCAGCCCTGTATCAGACCCCCAATTCACGGTCGCTGCCATGGATCATGCGGCGGTAGCCCAATCACAACGGAGAAAACAATGATGACCACCATTGACGATCGCCTACTCACCATGACCTTCGACAAAATCAAGCGCGAACGCGCTGCCCGGCTCAGGGCCAACACCGCGCGCATCAACAAGCAGGTGCGCGCCGAGCGACTCGTTCGCGAGAAGCGCGAGAAGCGACGGGCCGCCGCTCGCCAGGCGATCAGCCCGAAGTTCATCCGTGCCCGGGTCAAGGCCCTCAGAGGGCCGGCGAAAGCCATGTGGCCGACCGCATGCCATGAGGCCGGGCACGCCCTTGCAGCGCGTCTTCTCGGCGCGTTCGCCATCAGTGTCCACCTCGCGGATGAAGGCCAAGGTCCGGGCGGGTACGCTTCATACCGATTGCCAAACGACGATCGGGATGGCATCTACATCGTGTCCGCTGCTGGCGCTGTTGGCGCGCGGATGTTGACGGGGAAGGGTCAAATGAGCACCAGTGACGCCGCTGCCATCAGTCAACTGGTAAACGGCGACCTCATGGCCACCGCGCAAACGACGGCGAACGCTCGCGCTTACGCCGAGCGGCTGCTCAAAAAGCACCGGGTCAAACTGCTGCGCACGGCATGGCGCACGCTCCAGCTATGGATGCGGCACGGCAACGGCACGTTCGCGGGCGGGGACATCTTCGATCGCAAGTACGGCACCGCATGAACAACGCGGCAGCGGTTGCCGCTGCCGATCACTCTCACTTCCCACACCACCTACGAAGGACCATCCATGAAACTGCTCGAAAAATTCCGCCGCCAACGTCAAGCCGTCGATCAGGCCCGCGCTGTTGACGGCCTCGCCGCCTGGATCGAGTATCGCGGCCTGCTCGAAACGATGACCGTCAAGGGCAAGCTCACTGAGAAACAGAACGACCGCCTCGTTGAGTTGGCCGAAGTGCTTGGCGTGAACACAGAAGCGACGCTGGAGCTGCACCTCGTCGCCGTGCAGACCGCGCTCGACCTGGACGCGAAGATCGCAACCCGCCAGGAGATCACAGATGAACGGCTCGGAATCGACGCCGAGGATGCGGGGATAACAGAAGAGCTCAAGCGGCTTCACGCTCGGCAGGAAGAATTGCACAAGCGCCGCCGTCAACTTCAGTCGGCGATGACCAAGTGCCAGCAGCGGCAGTTCCTGCGCGAATGCCTGGGCGAGGCGCTGCCGGAGCTGATCGACGGCGAAGTCAAACCGGCGATCGCTTCAAGGTTTCAACTGCTGTACCGCAACTCAGAGTCACGCCCCGTCGCCGAAGTTGCTGAGCGGCTCGGGCTCATCGACACCGGCAAAGGAATTCTGCACACCGAGCGGACCGCAGATCGCGGCCCGAGCAAACCCTACGTCACGACGAACTCGACCCGCGCCAAAGCGGGGGCGGCGTCGATCGGACTGGAGACGCGCGGCTGAGAATGGCCAAGCTGACTGTCCACATTCCGCCCAAGCTCGCTCGAATGATGCGCAAGCATCGCGAGTTTGATTGGCACGCGCTCACCCGAGTCGCGATCTTTGACGCCATCTGGGCGGTTGAGACCGGCGACGGTGTTGAGAAGCTGCCGGCTGAAATCTTCGGGGGACCGCATGAAACAACGCCGTTACCGCCGGGAGAGTATGGCGCATGACGATCGTTCCTTTGGTGTGCTTGTGTGAGATGGGCCGCGCCGTTGATTGCCATCCAGCGGCGCGGCTCTCCGCGCCAAAGGTGCGGCGGAGGATCATCCCGTGACGACGATGAACTCACCGAGACGCGATCGCACGTTCGCCCACGTCCTCGGCCACAACGCCTTCGGCGAGCCGGTGATCGTGATCGGCCGCTATGCGACCACTGAGGAGACCCTGATCTCTTTCAAACGCTTCGGGTCCTTCCGAAGGCCCCCCACCCCATGCGGGCGAAAAAACCCCGGTCTTTGCGCGTTTTTGCGATTTTCGTAGTTCCAAGTAAGTAAGCGATGGACAACGCCACCTCACAGCCCCACTCGACGCAGCCCCCCTTGCCCATTGGCGAGAACGCGATCCTGGCCGACACCGGCCCAGCCGTCGCCGACATGACCACGCTCCAGGCGAATGCCATACACCGCCGTGCGCTCAACACCAGCCGGCGAGAGCTGCGCGATCAGCGCCGAGTCACGAGCGCCGCCGAGGCGGTCGCCGGCTTCAAGCCCGGCATCGAAATCTTCGGATTCACCAAGGGGGCGTTCTCTCTCATCGACCTGCTCCGCGCGCTCCTCGACATCAGCGGCCCGGCTGCTCTCGCGATCAGCACATGGACCGCCGCCAAGTACGACGCCGCAGAAGTGCTCGACTTCATCCACAGCGGCAAAGTTACAGAGACGCGTTGGCTCGTTGACTTCTCTTTCCAGCGTCGATGCCCAGAAGTCGCCAACGAAATCCGCTGGCTCTTCGGCACAGACAGCATCCGCGTCGCCAAGAATCACGCCAAGTTCGTACTGCTCACTAATACGCAGTGGCAGATCGTCGTGCGCACATCGATGAATCTCAACACCAATCCGCGCTTTGAGGACTTCACCATCGCACATGACCCGCAACTCGCCGCGTTCCTCAACTCGATCATCGAAGAAATCTGGCAACGCCAGGCCGGATCGCTCGCCCTCAGCCGACCTCACGAAATCGAAACGTGGTGGGAGCGTCACGCATGAGGATCCCGCCGAGCAAGTGTTCAAGTGGATCATCAATGGCCACACCGAACACGACATCATCGCTGCGATACGCCACCACTGGCCCCGGCGCGATGCGCGCAAACTCATCGGCGATGCAATGGTCAAGATCACACAGGCCGGCCAGGTCGCGCCTGAAACGCTGCGCGGCTGGGTCTTCGAGGCGTACCGCGACCTGTATCGCCGAATGCTCGAAATCGGCGACTACGCAGGCGCGCTCGCCGCTGTCAAGGAAATCGCTCGATTGAAGTAGCACCGTTATGTGGACCACACCAACCCCCAACCGACAGACGACGGAAGCGCCCGAACCTGCGAGCGGTTCATCGTTGCGATGGCAGCACTATCGCAGCATCCCGCAGAAGGACTGGCGCCAGATGAGTGGTCGCCAGGCCAAGGTGCTACAGGAGCAGGCCGCTCGATACGGGATTCCATTCGGCGGATCGACGATCGACCTGCCCGAAGTTGTGCGCGCTTTACATGACTTTCTCGCGAACGCCAAATACCAACTCCGGGGCGTGAAGGCGACCGCAGGCGCGGCCGCGAGCGCCCGGCGACTGGCGGAGTTCCGCTGGACATGGCGGCGTGTCGCCGACGACCTGATCGTATGGTGGGGCGAGATTCCACATGAAATCACTGTCGGCGATCTGCAATGGCTCAGCGATTCGTACAACGCTGTGCTCGATCACGTCATCAACCTCACCGGGCCGCTCGACCCCGCCAACAAAAAACAGACCGAACTGCTCACCAACGGCCTGGGTAGCGCGACGGCTGCGCTCATGCAGAAACGCTTCGGCAAGGACCCAGCTCAATGGCCGATACCAGAAAAGGAGATAACCGATGGCTACTAAGCGTGAAGTCGAACTGCTCTTCAAGGCGCGCGATGAAGCAACTCGCGAGGTGTCGAACCTGCGCAAGGAGCTCGGCCGTCTGGAGGAGCAGGAGAAGCGCCGCGAGGCGAGGCGCAAATCGTTTCGACTCGGTGACACGGAGCAGGCCGCGCTGCGCGTCCTCTCGGTCGTCGGCCAACTGCGCGTCGGCGTCGATGCGGCGAACATTGCCACAGCGGCGATGGCCGGCGAGTGGGATCAGATGCGCGACCGCGTTTTCCGACTGCCCTTCGGCATCGGCGAAGTGTCGCGAGGTCTCTATGAGCTGCTCGGGGCCGTCACCGGCATCAATCGAGAGATTGACGGGCTCAATCAGCGCATGGCAATCGCGCAGGACCACTTCGATGCGATTCATAGTGCGAAGGGTGCGCGGATCAACCTGCAAAGCCAATTCGATGACCACATCAGGCAGGTGCAACGCCGCACTCGTCTGGCTGTCGCTTCGCCAGAGCGGCGGCGCGAGCTCAGTATCGAGTTCGCCCGTGAAGATGCGATAGCGCGTGTAGGCCAGATCCAGGGCCACGCACAGAGGGAGATCGATCGTTTGCGCGTGCTGCGCAACAGGGAGGACGATCGCACGATGGAGTTGCGCAAGCAGCGTGCAGTAGCCACCTCACTCGCCGTGAACTCCGAACGGCTCGGAATGCAGGGCACTCGCTGGCATGAGCAGATCGAGACGCTGACTGAGGAAATCAATCAGTCAATGGCTCGCGCGATCTCACTCTCGAAGGAGATGCAGCGGCTCAATGAGGACGTGATCGAGGCGGCTGATACAGCTCGCACAACAGTGCGATCAGAGTTTCGCAGGCAGATGGAGGCAGAGCGACGAAGTGTCCTGGATGCATCTCGATCCACAACACCAATGCCGCGCCAGCCGCTCACGGGCTACGAGAGCCGCTTTCTAACTCGTCCACAGGGACGCGTCACCGACGACTCCGCCGAGAAGACGAAGGAGAACACGCAGAAGACGGCGAACGCCACCCAAAAGCAAGTGACTCTGTTGCAGGAAGTTGTTCGGGAAATGACCTCGTGGCGAGAGCACGGCCTGTTCAATGTGCGGGAGTCGAATCTCGGCGCACACAACAGTTGATCTTTGACCTAAGCATAAGGAAAACCCCATGAGTACCAAGAGCTGGATTGGCGGCGCATCAGTCGCGCAGCAGGTCGATCACCTCACGCCCGGCGGAACGATCGAGGCCGATGACGTCTTCACCGTCACGCTCACCGACGAGAACGGCGCGACGCAGAGCGTCTCGGCCGTCGCCGGCGGCACCACCGTGGCCGATGTGTGCAACGCGCTCATCACGGCGCTCAATAACGCGGGTCCGAGCAAGAATCTGTTTCGCGAGGTCATCTGGACCACCGACGAAGCGAAGATCATCGCGACCGCGCGCAACCCGAGCAAGCCGTTCTACTGCACGGTGAGTACGACCGAAGACGGCGGCGGCGAAGCGGATGATCAGACCTTTGAGCGCACCGAGAGCGTGGCCCATTCGGGGCCGAACACGTGGTTTGTTGATGCCAACTGGGAAGAGAACGCCGCGCCGGAGTCAGGCGATGACATCCGGATCATGAAGGGCGCGCACTCGATTCTCTACGGGCTCGAAACCGCCGGCAGCGGCCAAGGCGCACAGACGTTCAACTCGTTCATTCGAGGCAGCCAGTTCCACGGCTCGATCGGCGATCCGGCGAACGGGTTCTACCTCATGCTCGATGTCGAACCCAATCCGATTCCATACGGGCCGCTTCTCACCATCAACCAAACGCGGCGTGACACCTGGATCAGCGGCAACATTTCTGCGGCGGCGCGCGTGGTCGAACTGGCGCGCGGCACCGAGGTCCGCTTGAAGACGACCGATGGCGCGTTGCTGGCCACCGGGTCACGTGTGCAGGGTCAGATCACCATCGCCTCGGGCAGCGAACTCTCAGGCGTCATCCGCACGCTTGATTGCCCGCTCCTGCGACTGACGATCGAGCCGAACTGCACGTTCACTTCCAATTCATGGCACCGCCTTCAGTCGGGCACGATTGATCTCTCATCGTCTCTCATCTTCGTTGAACCGTCGGGCGCGACCGTGTTCTGGCGCGCGGGTTCACTGTCGATTGTGGACATGATCGGCGGCGTGGTGTATCCCATCGGCGGCGGGACGGTGGACCTGCTGAGCTTGTTCTCGGGAACGTGGGACTACTCGCAGACCAAGGCCTCACACGCGGAGATTACAGGAATGGATCAATACGGCGGCGAGCTCATTCTTGATCGAACGGAGGTTGCGACCAGCGGCTACACCCAGTTCGGCGGGGTCAAACTCGGCCAGTTCGCGACGTCATGAACCATGCACATCAGCTTGACAGATCATCGCGCCGATGAGAAGATTCCAGCGTCGAGGTCCCGGCAAACTCCCCGACGACAAATTGAGAAACGGCATCCGTTGGCCCGGCGTTCCCTGCCGGGACCTCCGCCAGGTCGCGGATGCCATGCGCGAAAAGCGCGAAAGGAACTGCGATGACAACGCTTGAAGCCCCTCACCTCAAACACGCGCAGGCTGGCACGATGTACGCCATCCGCAAGGCGGACGGCACGTTTCACACAATCGAGTATTGCCCGTCGCGCGCAGATGAAGACAACGGCGGAACCGTCGAAGTCGTCGCACTCTTCACTCGCAAGGCCGATGCTGCGCTCGTCATGGGCGGCGATGAACTCGAAGACGCTGAGATCATCCCATGGGCGAGCGCTCCGATGACGCAGGGCGAAGAGGATGATGAGCAGGATGCCGGCCTCGCTGCGCTCTACTGCGACGCGATCGCCGACGCGCCGAGCGGCGACTTTCCCGACCAGAGTTTACGCGGCTACGAGCAGGTGATCGGCCTGTTGTTATCGATCCCAACCGGCCTACTCTGGATGCGTGTTCATCCAGCATCGAGCGCGAAGATTCGCGATGCGCGGAACGTGTTCGTGCATGACGGCGGGCTTCATCCGGATCGGCTCAATAGCAGACAGCGGCAGACGCTCTTTGAACTCGAAGATGCCGGCTACGTCGCCGTGAAGCCATTCGATGAGAGAGAAGCGTACATCTATGTCACCGCCGCCGGAGTCAAGGCGTTCGCCGATCACATGCTCAGCGGCAACGCGCTTGAGCCGTCTGTGATTCTCGAAGGGAGCGCCGACGCATGAAGAGCGCAACCACGATCGAACAACCCCGGCCGATCCCGGATGGCTGCCCGTTCAAGATCATCCTCGCGACCGTTGAGGACACCTACCGGCCGGATCGTGCGGTAGTCCACACAGCGCGACACCTGCCCCGGCCGCAACTCTGGATGCACACTGACCTGCACGGCCGGCAGTGGAGCGAGATCGTCGGGGCCGCGACAACGGCACTGCCGGCGCTGACACTGCCTTCCGGCCGCGGAAACCTGGACTGTCCTTCATGCGGCAAGCGCATCATCGCGAACGGGCAATTGGCCCTGCACGTCGCGCGGATGCACCTCGCGAAACTCGGCATTGACTGGTGCGACTACGGCGAATGTCCGTACGACTGGCGCCCGGTCCGCGCATCTGCTCCAGCGCCTGCGCCGCCACCACAAGAGGCGCCAGCGCCGGTCGATCCGCTCGCGCTGCTCGCATCAGGCGGCAGGGCACGCCGAACCTACCGAACGCGAGTTCACGCCGATGTTCTCGCATGGCTGGAAGAAGCCGTCCCGGCCGAGGAGCAGCCAGCGTTCATCGACCGGGCGCTTGCGCGGATGATGGCGCTGCGCCATTGGGACCACGAAAACAAACACTCGGAATCCCTACCGATCGCCAGTGTGTTCTGGGAGATGACGAGTCCGAAACGATGTCAGATGGTCCCGGCCCGATTCTCAGTCATGCGCGCCGTGTTGGATGCGTGGCAAGATCGCTGGCCGTGGCTGTTCAACTGGTCGCGCGAAGGCGCGTCAACAGGTTTCACAGTGGCGATTTTCTGGGCGCTCTATGAGCGGGAACCGGATCGGCTTCTCGACTGGTTCCCCCGCGCCGCCATGTTCATCGACCCAGCCGAGGCGAGCGCGGCGAATCACGCATGGTTCGCCGGCTGCCTGGATGATTGGCAGTCAACCGCGATCACAGAGGACCGCCGCCGGTGACGAGATACGACGGCACACCCTTCGACTTCGATGAGTGGTTCGATCGGACCTGGAAGGAAGGCCGCCAAGTCATTCGCCGGTTGTTCGATGCTCAACAGCGGGAAACCGGCCCGCGTCCGCTTCGCCTGCCGGTGTTTCGAGGTCCGGGCCGATCAGTCAGTCGCTCAAAGCCAGAACGCGGCAGATTGCCTTTACAGCCCTCTGGCGCGATGATCTTCTTATTGACGATCTATGATTCCATGAACTGAGTTGACGACGGAACTCTGACCATGCTCACCGTTCGCACCGCCCAGCGTGAAGGCCAGGCCGAGACTCCGCAGCTCGCCGCGATCGAGCGTGATGTGCATGGGCTGCTCGGCCGACTCGCCATCGTCGGCGTCGATCGTCACGAGGTCCACATTGCCGGCTTCCACCTCGACGCGGCCCGTGACGCCATCCGCCGGCTGACTGCCGCCGCCGCGTGAAAGGGTGTCCAGGACACCCTTTGGAATCAAAACGCGCGCAAGAGTTGCAACCCGAACGCAATTATCTATACTGAAATCAAGGTTCTGGCATCCAGTGATCGGCTTGGAGTGGCATCACACCCGTGAGGTCACTGGTTCGAGTCCAGTATCGCCCACTTCATGTAACTTCAGCTGCGTCCGTAGGTTACGGACGACCCGCCGATGGTCGGCGGTGCGGCCTGAGCGCAAAACCGCGCGGTGTACACCGCGCAACGCTTGCAGGAGACCCGCACCATGCCCCCAGGGAGCACGCATCGGCGACAGAAAACCACTCAGAAATTGACCACCCGCGCGAAGGTAAAGCCGCCACCGGCGTATCGCCGGCGCAATGGATACGACCAAGCGATCGTGACGCTGACCGACTTCGTCACGAAGAAGCGCCGCGATTACTGGCTCGGACTGTACGGCTCCTCCGAGAGCCGTGAACTTTACTTCCGCCTGATTGCCGAGTGGGAGGCCGGTAGCCGGCGCCTGCCCCAGTTGCCTTCTTCGCGCCGGGCATCGCGGGATGATCACGACGCTGACACTGACCAGGCGCCATCGGTCAACCGGGTCATTCGCGCCTACTGGCAGTGGGTGAAGTTGTACTACTCACCCTCCGAGCGAGCGACCCAGCATGCTGCGCTGCGGCTGCTGCGCAAGCTTTTCGGTAGTTTGCGGGCGAGTGAGTTCGGCCCGAACCGGCTTCGGCTCCTTCGCGACGAAATGGTTCGCGGGGACGCGACGGCCGACCCGCCACGACGCCCCTGGTCGCGCAAGCACGTCAATGGCCAGGTTCACCGGGTATGCGCGATGTTCAAGTGGGCGGCGTCGCACGAGATGCTGCCGGCAAGCGTGTATCAACAGCTCAAGACCGTCACATCATTGAAGCGCGGCAGGACGCCGGCACGGGAGCCGAGTCGCGTTGAGCCGGTCGCCATTGAGCTTGTTCGAGCAACACAGGCGTTCCTGAGCAGGCAGGTGAACGCATTGATCGACCTGCAGCTATACAGCGGAGCACGCGGGGGTGAGCTTTTCAAGCTTCGGCCGATTGATATCAACATGAACGACCGTGGCGGTATCTGGACGATCACGCCTGATGACCACAAGACAGCTCACCATGGCCATTCTCGAACAATCTTCCTGGGACCGAAGGCTCAGCAGGTCATTGAGCCATTTCTCGCGGATCGGCCTGTGGATGCTCATCTCTTTAGCCCTGCTGAGGCTGAGGCCGAGCGGCTGGCGGCACGATCCGCTGCGAGGACGACGCCGCTTTCAAGCGGCAATGTTCCAGGGTCGAACAAGGTTGAAAAGCGAATGCGGCCGCCGGACGAGTTCTACACGGCGGCAAGCTATCGCCGCGCGATTTCAAGAGCATGCGAACGGGCGTTTCCGTTTCCAGAGCCGAATTCGGACAGTATCCTGGGGCTTTCTGGGGTCGCCGACGTCAGAGCGAAGAAGGAATTGCTGGCTGAGGCGAAACGCCAATGGACGAAGGCGCATCACTGGCACCCACATCAGCTCCGCCACACTGCGGCGACCCTCATCCGGCGGGAGTTTGGCCTGGAGGCGGCGAGGATTGTGCTGGGCCATTCCAGTGCCTTGGTCACGGAAGCCATCTACGCCGAGCGCGACATGGAGCAGGTCGCTTCAGTCATGAGGAAGATTGGATGATGCCAGGCACATGGGCGCCAAAACTTCCGAAACATTAAAGGACGCGAGAGGGTCGTTCCGAAACTGTGTTATGTGACGGCACGGCCAGACATGGCCATGAGTCACTTCTAGTAAAAAAGCGCAGCGTCTGCCCGGTTTGGGCTCACGCACGGCGCTTTTCACCCGCGGCGCATGCCCATCAAATCTGGGCATGTTTCGCGCCATCTATACCCGCGGCGAGCTGCCCCCCCATCAATAGCCAGGGCATGCTTCGCGCGAGAAACCGCGGCGTCTGCCCAGGGCTCGAAAGGAGCCATTTGTATGGGCGACCCCTGCACCCGCCAAACTCAAGTCAGTTCGCGACCCGTCCCCGTCGGCCAATCTGTGGATGTTCCGCACGATGGTCCTGAGCCTTCCGCACAGGCCTCGAATGGGGGGCGTTCGAATGCCACGGCGGAGCCGTCTTATCGCGCAAAGCACTCGTCCTTGGTCGAGGCGCCGTCGGATTTGATTTCGCTGACAGAAGCGGCCAACCTCGCGCCGGGACGGCCATCGACAAACTGCATTTGGCGCTGGGCGAGAAAGGGAGTGCGCGCACGTTCCGGCGAACGTGTGCGATTGAAGCATGTCAGGGCTGGGTCGCGACTGTTCACAAAGACGTCATGGATGCTTGAGTTCTTTCAACGCCTGGCAGAGGCTGATGCTCGCCATTTCGACGAGCCGGGACACTTGGAGACGCAGAGCAGTGGGCCCGAACCTGCTCAGCGCACCAACTGCGACCCACGCCCTGCCGTGGCGAATGAAACCGACGAGGAACTCGAGCGTGAATTGCTGCACGAGGGGTTCAGCGCATGACGCGACTTTGCGTTCACGAGACAACGGTACATTGAAATGCCGCAGCTCAGAGCCACAGACAAGCTTAATCTTCACGCCGACCTGCGCTACCAGCGAATGATCGACGCTGCGAAGGCGAAGGGCGCCGATCGAGTACCGAAAGTGGGCACATTCCGCTCAGTGTTCTTCGCGCTCATCAACCGATCCGACGCCCATGGCCGCTGCTTTCCGGCACATAACACCATTGCGAATGAGGCTGAGGTCTCAACGAAATCTGTGCAGCGCGTCATCGAGATCTCGACCCTCCTCGGTGTCATCAAGACTGACAACCGGCCGCACCATGAGGCCGTGTGGGCAGGACGTCGAGGACGCGACACTGGTTACACGGTGTACTACATCATCTGGCCGGCGCTGCTGCAGTACGTCGAGCATATGGACCACTGGTCCAACTACTTCTCGGCCGACGGTTGCAAGCAGGTGGACCGCTCAGTCCATGTGCACCAGACGAGTATGTGGACCAACGAGCGCGAGCATATGGACCAAACGAAGGCCGCAGGTGGACCAAATGCGCGAGCAGGTGGACCAAGCGAGAGTTGCTCTAAGGAAGAGAACCATGAGAACCACTTGAACCAGAAGGAACCACCCCCCCATAACAACACCAGGCCGGGCTCCGGTGGAAGAGGGACGAAATCGAAACGCGCCAAGCGGCCGCCCGAAGGGGCAGGTCTTGACAATCTGTCCCTACCACCGCCGCTCGACACGCCGCAGTTCCGCACCGTGTGGGCCGATTGGAGTCGTTGCACAGCCGCGCAGTGGCTCCGGGCTGGTGGAAAACTCTCAATCTACTCGTGCGCCGACTCGGAACCGGCATGTTGTTTGGAGTCGTAGGAGGCTACGGCTCGGGCAAGACAG
>CAZFZT010000028.1:0-37757 GCA_964523675.1 uncultured Isosphaeraceae bacterium | reverse complement strand
AACCGGGGACACCCGCATTTTCAGTGCGGTGCTCTACCAACTGAGCTATCTCGCCTTCGATGAACCACAAAGCGTAGAGCGGTTGCGCGGTTTGTCAAGCCCCCCGGGATGCGCGACAGACGATGCTGGGGATAGGGGGAACCCCTCAACCCGGGGCGTCGCTCGGGCGCCGCTTCGCGGCTTGGGCGCCTTGCCCCGGCTTGGGCAGTTAGGATGAACGTGTGAATGAGAGTCGCGAATCGCTGATTTGTCATCGCTGTGGCGACCTGCTTGAGCCGGGCGGCGGTCGATTTTGGATTGTGCGGATTGATGCGGTGTGCGATCCGTCGCCGCCGGAGATTGATGTGCGTGAGTCACTGGAGTCACTGGCGGCGGAGTACGAGGTGCTGGTGGCGCAGATGTCGCAGATGAGTGAGCGCGAGTTGATGGATCAGGTGCATCGGCGGCTCACGTTGCATCTGTGTGGCGGCTGCTTTCGTGAGTGGATCGAGCGGCCGATGGGGGAGTGAGGGTTGCGGCTGATCCGGGGCGTCGCGTGGGCGCCGCTTCGCGGCTTCTGCGCTTTGCCCCGCCTTGTGTTTTACAGGCGCGCGAGATGGTCGATGATGAGTTTCTTGGCGCGGCGGATGTCTTCGATGCGGGATGTTCCTGCTTCACGTTCGATGACGAGTTTCACGGGCGGCTGGATCTCCAGCGCAATCTCGAAGAATCGTTCCCAATCGACTTTGCCGCGGCCCATGGCGACTTCGGTGCCCCATTCGCCAGCACGGGCCGGCGGGACGGCGTCCTTGATGTGGATCTGCACGATGTGTGTGGCGAGTCGTCGCAGGGCTTCGATGGGATCGCCCATGTTGTAGAGGATCATGTTCGCGGGATCGAAGTTCACGCCAATATTGGGGCGATTGATTTCACGCAGTGCGATGGCGAGATTCTCGGCTGTCTCCTGGCCGGTCTCGAGGGCAAGGTCGAGGCCCCGGCTGGCGAAGAGGTCTGCGATGGTTTCGAGGCGATCGAAGAGTTTGATGCGTTCGGGATCTTCCGATTCACCTTCGATCAACTCGGGAATGAAGCCGGCATGAGTGGTCACCAGTCGCAGCCCTTCGCGCTGAGCGATTTCTGCGACGGCTTCAGCATGCGAGAGGTTCTCGGCCCATGTTTCGTCGGGCCGCACGCCGCCGGTGCGCGCGATCGATCTGGGGGAGGAGTAGTCTTCGCCGGTCATCGCCATCATGCCGGAGACGATGCGGATGCTCTCTTCGCGCAAGCGGCGGAAGACGCCGGACCAGACGTCCGGCTCGCGCACAACCGGACTGATCGCGAGTTGCACGGCTGGGATCGCCAGTTCGCGGCAGGCACGGATCAGGTCTTCCGGCCCGGTCGGTTGAACGCTCCAACTGCAGATGGCGAGACGTGAGAGCGGCATAATCTTGCGTGGTCAATGAACCGATACAGAAGTCGCATCATTGATGCCAGGCAGTAGCGGCGATCACCGCTCAGTTCCCGAATTGTTGATGCGCCAAAGCCGGGAATCGGTGGATCGGCAACGCCTGATCGCTTAGGATACCTGACGTGTCAAGCACTGTTGTACATGAAGGCAGCGCGGTCCGCGCCAAAGCAATTGAAGCAGACCATGCTCAGCCGTCTCTGCCCGATCGCAAAGCGCTTGAAGACGTTCCGAATGACCTCATGCAGAACTTCTCATCGGTCAACATGAATGCGGGCGTCGAGCCGCAGAGTCAGGTCGAGGCAGCGCGATCAGTGCGGCCAGGGCTGGGTCAGCGTCTGGAAGCGTTCATCAGCCGCCTGAGCACGCGCAACAACTTCTGGCATAAGGTCTGCTCGCTGATCTGGCTGCCCTATGCGTTTCGATCCGGGATCTCAATGAAGCGGATCGACTCGCGCACGTTCACGGCGGTGCTGCCGTTCAAGCGCGTCAACCGCAACTGGTACAACGCCATGGCGGGTGCGGCGCTGCTGGGCAATTCCGAGGTGGCGGCGGGGATGTTTCTGTTTTCGGAGTGCGGCAGTGATTATGTCGTCGTCTGTAAGGAGATGAAATACCGATTCCTGCGGCCGTGCATGGGACCGGCGGTGTATCACATTCTCAGCGCGGAGGATGTGAAGGAGAAAATCGCTGCGGGCGGTGAGTTCAACATCAATCTGGAGATGGAGATCCGCCAGCAGATGAAGAAGCGGGGCAAGGAACTGCGCGTCGGGCGGTGCGAGATCACCTTCCACTGCACGCCGAAGTCACACTTTCGGGACCGGGCGGCGCGGCTGAAGCGATCTTGACGAACTTGAGCGCATGGCACGTCGGCGACGCAAGATGATGCCTGCGCGGTAGGATTCTCACAGAGTTCACAGAGACCACAGAGGAGATCGGCTTTGCGGTGCGCGGGTGGAAGCCCCGGCAGTTCGCTCGAAGCGAACGCACAATCTACTTCCTCTGTGCTCTCTGTGTCCTCTGTGGTGAAAACTCTTAGCTGGGGAATCTTCTGCGCGTGCAGTTGGACGTGGTGCATTGGCATGTTCTTGCCGGTCGTCATGATGGATCGGTGGGGCTGGGCGGGTTTCCTTGTGTTTGCGGTTCCGAATGTGCTGGGCTGTGCCGCGTTTGGCTACGTGCTGCGCGATCGGGAGCGGGCGCGGTTGATGACGATCAATCATGCGGGCGCCATGCGGCTGTTCTCGATCGTAACAATCGCCTATCACGTCTTTTTCATCGGGTTCATCGCGTGGTGGGCGTTTGCGCCGGCGCAGTATTGGGATGGCATTCGGTTGGCGTTTGTGGCGCCGGTCGCACTACTTGCGATCAGCGCTTTGCTCGCGCGGCTGCCCCGTGGGGCATGGCTACCGTTCGCTCTGCTTGTCTATGTCGCATCGCTCGGCGTCTTCGCGGTGATCGGTTTTGAGCCGCTCCATCACATGCCCGCGACGAGGGGTGAGATAACAGCGACTGCCGGCGGGCTGCTGTGGCTTGCCCCGGTTATCGCGCTGGGATTTCTGCTGTGTCCGTACAATGACTTGACCTTTCACCGCGCCCTTGCCGAGAGCCCGAGCCGACATGCGTTTGCGATCTTCGGTGCCGCTTTCACGGTCATGATTCTCATGAGCGCAGCGTACGCAGGCGCGCTGAAAGAGGGACTTTCCTGGTTGGTCCTCGCGCACATGACCGCTCAGGCGACGTTCACCATGGCGGCGCATCAACGGGAACTGCTGGCAAAGCGAGCGGTTGATGAGATGGGCCAACGGCGGCGTGGTTTCTCGACCCTTGCGCCTGCACTTGTGCCGCTGCTGGCGTTGCCGCTGGTGTTCGTCGGCATCGTTCAAGACCAGCCGCTCGACGCCTCTGTGGATAACTACCTGCGGTTTCTTGTGTTCTATGCTGTTGTCTTTCCGGGATATCTCCTGCTATTCATCGGTGCCGATGATGACGGGCGGCTGTGGAGGGTGGAGATCGGCGTCTTCGCCGTCGTCTGCATCGCCAGTGGGGTTCTGTTGGAGTTGGCGTTCATTCATCAGCGTTCGATGCTTGCCCTGATACCGCCGGCCGCTCTTTCGTTGTGGTGGCTTCTGCGACGCCGGTCTAGGGCAGTCGGGACTTGACGGACAGTGCCTGTTCGGTACTCTTTGCACCGGCACGGCGAAAGCGTTGCCTGCGGCGTTCGCAGGATTGCCGTGCGTTGAAACAGATTCCTACGGAGATTCGCACCGATGTTGTATTACGTCATTATGGGAGTTCTGCTCGTGGCGGTGATTGTGGCGTACGTCATGATCAAGAAGCGCCAGGCATGAGTCGCTGAACTGCGAAGCGCCACTGCACTTTGCGGTGTCATCTATGAAGCGATAGCGTGGCTGCACCGCCGTTTCGGCGCGCATCATTCTTGAAGAATGTTGGCAGCGCAGGCGTCTCGCCTGATCGATGAGTACAGGCGAGACGCCTGTGCCACCACAATGACTCGCGTCTGCGCCGCTCAAGCCCCTGCGCGCGTGCGGATGTTGTCCAGAGCGTTCATGAAGTTGATGTACGCTTCGTATGGCGAGGCATAGGGGCTGAAGTATTTATGCACATCGCCGTCAGCCCAGAACTTTGTGCTCATGTAGTACAGATGATCTGAGGTGGTGAGTTTGCGCCAGTCCTCGAGGATGTATTCATCCCCGGCGGCGTGGGCCGCCTTCACCGGATTTTCCAGCCGGTAGAGTTCCGCCGCTGCGTTTTCCTGCATGGCGTTGCCCAGCCAGGCGGAGAGATCGCGCTCGGTGTCGGCCCATGAGGTCATCGTCGGCACGTCGTATTCGCCGATCGGTTCGTAGCGCTCAACCGCTTCACTGGGCGTGACGAAGTCGTTATGCCCGGGGTTAACGTCGAAGATTTTTTCCGGCAGGGCATCGAGAAACTCGAAGATGCCGGTCTCTGCCCATTGATGCTCGCCGAGCGTCTCGTAGTCCATGAAGAGATTGCAGACGTGGCCGTCACCGTTGATCCTGTTCACCCACGCAGCGAAGGTCTCCGCGGTAAGCGGCCACTGCGGCCAGTTGCGATCGGAGAATCGAAAGGCGATGTCATCGCTGAGCCGGTAGTTCTTCAGCAACAGTTTCACGCGCGACTGTTTAACATTGCCCTTCGTGCCCGGCGGCACATAAAGGTAGTTCGGCGAACGGTAGCCAAGGATGCGATCAAGCCCTTCGCACAGTACCGCCTTGTACCGACCCAAGCCGCCGATGTGCGCTGCGACTTCATTTGAGTACGTCAGTTCCGTGTTGCGAAACACCTGCGGCGTCTGGCCGAAGAGGTCGCGAATCTGCTGATCGTGCAGCGAGAGTTGTTCGGAGAACTCCTCGCGCGAGAACAGGAAGGAGAGCGCGTGATGTGATGTTTCCCCCAGGAATTCGCACGCGCCCGTCGCTGCCAACTCCTTGAAGAGGTCAATGACATCCGGCGTCCAGAGTTGAAACTGCTCAAGCGCGGTGCCGGAGATCGAGTAAGAGACGCGAAAGCGGCCTTCATGCCGCTTGACGAGGTCAAGAATCAAGCGCGTCGCCGGGCGATAGCACTTCTCCGCCACCTTCTCGCAGATCGCTTTGTTCGCTTCATTGTCAAAGTAAAACGGGTCTGTATCGAACACCGAATACTTCCGCAGGCGGAACGGCTGGTGAACCTGAAAGTAGAAACAGACGGAGGTCATGGGTGGCGTGAAGCGTCGAATCGTCGAAAGGAACAGCGAGCCGCCATGTCCTCACGGCGGATGCACGAAGAGTGTACCGGCGATGGAGGCGCGCTCGTTGATCTCGAGGACGAGTGAGTCGCGATCGGGTCAGCCGCCCTTTGCCTGGCTCTTGCGCGCCTGGGCGGAGACATGACCTTTCATCTTGTCACGTCCGGAGGAGGCGAAGCGGCTCTGATCGTGGTCCATTCGTGCGGTTTGTGACCGTTGTTTTCGGCGAGACTCGCGCGATTCCTGCGTGCTGCGCGCGGACGAGAACAGGTCGGTGAGGTTGTTGGACGATGATCCTCCGCCGAGCGACAAGGAGAAGCCGGCAGATCGCGAGGCAGGCAACGGCCCGCCGAGGGCGATCGGGGACGCCGGCGCCGATGACTTCTGCTTTGCCGGGGAGGGCTTTGCGGCGCATGGCTCTGCTGTCTTGGCGTGTTTCTTGGCCGTCTTCGTTACTGGCTGCTTCACCGAGTTTGACGGGCTTGCCTGCTCCGCCTTGCCAGTCGACGCTTTCCTTGTCGTCTTGTTGGATGAGGACTTGCTCGCGGCCTTCTTCGTTGTCTTCTTTGCAGGCGTGCTGGACGCGCCTTCGCGCTTCTCCGCCTTTTTCAGCGCATCTTCAAAGCGGCTGAGCGTCTGGGCGAACAGTTCCGCCTTCATCACCGTTCGATCGTTGCCTTGCGCGGCACGGGTGCCGCTCGGCTTGCGCTTGCCGCGCTCCTCGCCGCGCTGTTTGCTCGCAAGATCACGGAACTTGTCGCGCAGCTTGCGGGTGCGGGTGATTTTCTCCTTGAGTTTCGCCGGCGTCAGTGTCTTCACATTGCGCGGCGAAGACCACTTGACGAGGTTGTACTCAGATTCGGTGCACAGTGCGCGTGCCTTCGATGGTGAGATCGTCATGGCTTCAAAGCTCGAGAAGCGTTGGAGGGAGTGGAGATGTATTCTGTCGCAAACAACAGCCGTTGCTTACTGCTGGTTTCGGCGCTGTGGCTGCTGGTCGGTTCCTTGCGGCCAATCCTGCACTTCAAGCAGCTCAACGTCGAAGATGAGCGTCGCGTTCGGCGGGATGCCGGCCCCGGGATTACCGCGAGGTCCGTATGCCAGCTTGCCAGGGATCACGAGTTTGCGTTTCCCGCCAACCTTCATTGAGCCGACGCCTTCCGTCCAGCCGGAGATAACGCGGTTGAGCGGGAATTTGGCAGGCACGCCGCGCTGCCTTGATGAATCGAACATGCGGCCGTCGATCGTCCAGCCCGAGTAATGCACCGTCACTTGGCTGCCCTCACCCTCGGGTGCAGGGCCGTCACCTTCAACCAGATCGAAGTAACGCAGGCCCGATTCCGTAACGGTCCATTCGCCTTCAGCCGGCTCACCCGGATATGGCGCGGCCGATTCGCTTGAGGTCACTTCGCCAGTGGCCGCATCGATCAGAAGTTGATGCACCTCACTTTCGGTGTACGCAGTAACCTTGATCGCGGGTTTCTCACCGCCAAAGTCGTACATGGCGAACGTCGCCCGGCCGCCAGTTTCACGCTCAGCCGCTTCGATTGCCCCGGCGAGCGTTGCCTTCGAGTTTTCGAGCGTGTTCATCACAACGGCAGGCGGTGCGGGGATCGATTCATAAAACGATTGCGGTGTCGTGGGCTCAAGCGTGAACGCGCAGGCGATGGTGAGCAGCGCGCCTGCTGCGGAGCCGGTGAGAAAGCATGCAATTGTGCGGTTCATGGAGGTCTCCTTTGCGATGGACAACTCCGTGGGCTGGAGCAGTCATCATCATGAGGTTGATTGTTGTCCCAAGGTGTAAGTCTCACCCATAGCGTAGCAGCAAAGCGGTATCCTGTGCATGTGAACGCAGCAAACGCCACAACCCGCCGGACCGTCAACGCTGTCATGCTCGAGGAGCGGGCTGCTTCGTTTACGCGGCGGTCAATCAAGGCGGCAGCGAAGCTGGCCGGTCTTCGTTTGGCGATGTCCATGCTCGATCTGACCACGCTAGAGGGCAAGGACTCACCGGAGAAGGTTCGCGCGCTGTGCCGCAAGGCCGTGCAGCCGTATGAACACGATATCGACCCGCCGATCCCGCTAGTTGCTGCGGTGTGTGTGTATCCATCGATGGTGGCGATCGCGAAGGAAGCACTGACCGGCTGGAGCGTGAAGGTTGCCTCGGTGGCCACCGGATTCCCCAGCGGCCAGTATCCGCTCGATGTGCGCCTTCAGGATGTGCGTGATGCGGTGGAAGCCGGGGCGGATGAGATCGACATGGTCATCAATCGCGGGGCGTTTCTTGCAGGTCGGTTTGACATAGTCGCGCAAGAGATTCGTGAAGTGAAAGCCGCGTGCAGCGAAGCGCATCTCAAGATCATCCTCGAAACGGGTGAGCTCGAAACATACGACAACGTTCGCCGCGCAAGCGACCTTGCGATCGAAGCTGTGTCAAGCGCAGGCAACCTGAAGGATGGCGAAGTTTTCATCAAAACGAGCACGGGCAAGGTGCAGCCGGCCGCCACGATGCCGGTCACGCTCGTTATGCTCGAAGCCATTCGCGACCATTACCTTGCAACCGGGGTGAAGATCGGCATGAAACCCGCAGGCGGCATCCGCACTGCAAAACAAGCGCTGCATTACCTGGTCATGGTGAAGGAAACGCTCAGTGATGCGTGGCTGACGCCGCGCCTCTTCCGCTTCGGCGCCTCATCGCTCGCCAATGACCTGTTGCGGCAGATCGTCAAGGAAGTAACCGGACGTTACGCAGCCGGCTACGACTTCTCAGAAGCGTGAAGCACTTTTGAGGTACTTACGGTGACGCTGGCTTTCCCGGGGGCCGGCCCAAGTCGGCGGCGAGGCCTCGTGGTGATGGCGGCTTGGGGCCCTATCTGATTGGCTCAAAAACCCCCTATTTTGCAGCTGTTTCAAGGTTCTGTGAATCGTCGCATGCAATCGCGTCCTTTCGCGTGGAATCGCGGTAGTCAAAAGCCAAAGCGGTAGAAAACGGTAGTCGCCAGAGGCCGCTATTCATACTGCTAAGCAGAACCTGCGGATACCTCGTACTCTACACGAATGACATCGCCTTATATTGCGTCTCGCACCACGCCAGAATGCCTTGGCATACTGAAACGTCTCCCGCTCGTCGCACGTGGCTGGGCTCACCCGAGTTGCCGCCAACAATCCCTGATCCCACTTCAAGAGAGTGCATATGGATTCTGTCCTGCGAGGCGCGGCCGTCTACCTGTTTGTGCTGCTAGTGTTTCGCCTCTCGGGCCGGAGGACGTTTGCCGAGATGACTGCGTTCGAGTTCGTACTGCGTTCGACTTCGTGTTTCTGCTCATCGTCGCAGAGGCGACGCAGCAGGCGCTGATCGGCAACGACATGTCGATTACGAACTGCTATCTCGTGATGGCAACGCTCCTTGCGATGGACATCCTCTTCTCGGTGCTGAAGTTGAAGTCGCGCAGGATTGGATAGCGCGTATTTCACTGCGCCAGATTACGAAAGGATGCCTGGAAATCGCAGCGAGGAGACTTGGAAGAGATTGGGGCCGGCCGGACCTCTGCCGGAGTCATGCTCAATCACATAATCACTCCGGCTGACTGCGCAGAGCTTCCGCTTCGACGGCGCGGCCATTCACTTCAAGCAGTTTCGCAAGGCCGTTGAGGGTTTTGAGCGTTTCCGGATGGGACTCGCCGAGCGCGTTGCGTCTACCTTCCAGACATCGCCGGTAGAGTTGCTCGGCTTCATCGAACCTGCCTTGCTTGTGAACAACCCGCGCGAGGAAGTGCTGCGACTGCAGTGCAATGAAGTGATCGCTGCCGAAGTGTCGCAGGGAGCGTTCGGCGGCGTCGCGAAGAAGCAGTTCCGCATCATCCAACCTGCCCTGCGCTTCACGCAGGAGACCCATGTCGGCGACCGACAGAATGGTCTCTATATTATCGTTGCCGTACTTCCCCCGTTTGCCTGCAAGGGACTGCTCCAGCAGCGGCGCAGCTTCGTCGAGGCGGCCCATTTCGAGAAGCAGACTTCCAAGGTTCGCAAGGGAGAACAGCGTCAACCTATGGTTCTTCGGCAGCGTGCGTTGATAGCGGGCGAGCGCGCTCCGTTGATGTCGTTCCGCCTCCTCGAAATCACCCATTTGCCGAAGCAAGACGCCGTAGAGCGTCACCATCTTGAGCGTCTCCGGATCATCCTCTCCGAGTACGCGCTGTCGTCCCACCATGGCTTCTCGCATGTAGAACTCTGCCTCGTCCAAGCGTCCCTGCTCGAACAGCAGCCGCGCCATGCCTGCATATGCTGCGAGGGTCAGCGGGTCGTCCATACCGAGTACACGAGTGCTCAACTCAACCGCTTCAACCTGCGGCGTCTCGGCTTCCTGGAGCAATCCCGCCCAGCGCATTGACGTGGAGATGGACGAGAGCAGTCGTACCTTCACCATAGGCGCATCCGAGAAGTTCCTTTCGATCTCGGCGAGAGCCCATTGATAGGAGTTCTCTTCAATCCATCGAAGCGCGAGCGTCGTAAAGTCGACGCTGTGTAGCAGTTCTTCGAGATCCTTCCATGCCATGTCTTCATAAACGCTTCGACCTTCTTCGAGAACGGAGTTCCTAATCTGGTCGCCCATCGTTCTCGGATCGAGGCGCGAGATCTGTCTCGCCTGGAACATGACAACTTGTTCCAGTTGTTCCGCACGCCGGCTCGCCTCCTCCTCGGCATCGCTGGCGCGTTGCGATTCAAGCATCGCGACTTCGGCATGCTCGAGGGCCCGGAACAGACCCCACGTTGTTCCGACGATGCCAAGCGCGATTGCGACGGCGACAGCGGCCGCCCCGACGACGGCGACGCGATTTCTTCCTGCGAACTTTCGTGCGGTATAGAGCGCGCTCGGCGGCCGAGCGAGCACCGGCTCGTCATTCGCGAATCGACGCAGATCATCGAGCAGCGCAGCCACGGAGTCGTACCGCTTGTCCTTCTCATTGCGAAGACACTTCATCACGATCCAATCAAGCTCGCCTCGAAGTCGGCCAGCCAGGGCGTTTGCAGATCGCAATTCTCGCGTGTGGGCAATGTTCGCGGCGCGCTCGCAATCAACTATCGAAAGCCGGCAGATTCGCGCGCTGGGCCGTGGCAGCGGCTGTTCCCACAGTAATCGGCTGCGCTCTGCGAACGAGGCGCTTCGAAACTGCTCGGCATCGACCGGCGTGCAACCGGTGAGCAGTTGGTAGAGCACGACGCCCAGTGAATATACATCACTGCGGACATCCTCATCGCCGCAATCAGATTGCGCCTGTTCGGGACTCATGTACATCGGTGTGCCCGCATGTTCGCCATGTTGCGTCCATGCGGCGGGGGCATCGGTGGACGCATCATGCATCGCCTTGGCGACGCCGAAGTCAATGACGCGCGGCCGAAACGATGAGGCGCCCTGTTCCGCCTCTTCACGCGTCGATTCGACGAGAATGTTTGACGGTTTGAGGTCGCGATGAATCACGCCGCGCATATGCGCGTACTGCACGGCTTCACCGATTGCGATGAACAGTTCAAGCCGCTGCGCAATCGTCATTTGACGCTCATCACAGAAGCGGTCAACGGGCAAGCCGTCCACGTATTCCATGACGAGAAACGGCACGTGATGATCGGTCGTCCCCGCGGCGTAGATGCGGGCGATGCCGGGGTGTTCGAGCCGCCCCAGGGTCTGAATCTCATGCTCGAACCGGCGAAGCATGTCGCGCGAGCCGAAGCCGCCTTTGACGACCTTCACGGCGACATGACGCTTGGGATGGTCCTGCTCAGCTAAATACACGGCGCCCATGCCGCCTTCGCCAATCTGACGAACAACGCGGTACGGGCCGATGAACTCGGGCAACGGCACATCATCGTCGAACTGGGCCGCCGCCTGACCGAGCAAACTGCCCAGTTCCGACCGCGCGGCATCGAAATCGATGTTCGGACGATCGGCCTGCGCAAGCAGCCGTTCGACCTCCTCGCGAAGTTGCGGGTCGTCGCTGCACGATGTCTCCAGCAGCGCGGCCTGCTCGTGCCGAGGGCGGTCGCAGATCTCCTGAAAGATCCGCGTCATGCGGCGGTATCGCTGTTGGTCCAGAGTCGCCATGGCTCAGGCATCCTTCATATCGGGCGGTTCGCGGCCACACTCTACAGAACGAGACTTAGCGGCCTGAGGCGCAGCGCAACTTTGAAACGAATCGCGATGTTCTTCGTGAGGGCTCGGCATGAATCAATCATCCTCTCCCAAGGCCTGACTCAGCCAGGCGCGGGCCATGCGCCAATCGAGTTCCACGGTACGAGGCGAGACGTCGAGCGCTTCGGCCGTTTCCGCCACGCTCATGCCGCCGAAAAATCGCAGTTCAACGACTGCCGCCTGGCGTTTGTCGAGCTGCGCCAGCCGCGAGATGGCTTCATCAAGGGCAAGCCAGTCAAGGCGATCAAGCGGAGCGGGCGACTCCGCGTCGAATGAAGACTGACGCGCCCGGCCGCCGCCTCTCTTTGCGGCATTTCTCGCGCGGGCATGATCGATGAGCACCTGGCGCATCGCCTTTGCCGCTAGCCGCATGAAATGGGCTCGATCAGCAGGCCCGGTCGCCGTCTGATCGATCATTTTCACATACGCCTCATGGAGCAAAGCAGTCGGCTGGAGGGTGTGCGAGGGATTCTGCCGCGCGAAGACAGCGGCTGCGAGAGATCGCAGCTCTCCGTAGAGCGCGGGAAGCAGGGCATCGGCGGCGGCGGAGTCGCCGGTGCGCGATCTGCGAACGAACGAGGTTGTGTAGGTCACATCCATGACAATCGCCGGTGCCTCCATCGGCTACGCCCGTGGGTCGGGGCAATGTATCCATTCTACTGCTTCCGTATCCGCCTCAAAGGACGAATTTCACCATCGCTCAGGCAATTCATGAGCGTTCTTCCGCCTTTCTTTGCGCCTGCTGCTGTCACATCTCGTTCTGATGGTGGTACGCCAAACTCTCTCAGTGATGATCAACACCTGAACGGAGCCGAGCATGTGTCACAAGAACCTCCGAACATTCTCAACGGCCGGCTGTCTCGCGCTGGGGCTCGCCGTGACCACCGCGCACAGCGACATCATCGCCGCCTCGTACTCGAGTTCGACTTCGTTTGACTATCACGTTCTGCACATGGCCGACATTGACCAGCGCAGGCCGACACTGGGTGAGAACGGCGGGTACTACTGCGTGCCCAGTTCGACGCTCAACACGATGATCTTCCTCGCGAACCACGGCTACCCCGACCTCGCGCCAGGGCCGGGAAACTGGCAGGCGCAGTCGAAGTTCAACGAGGCCGGCCTCCACCTTTTATTGCTGGGCGTCTCGATGGCCACGAATCCAAGCTCAGGGACCGACATCAACGGGTGGTTTGGCGGCACCTGGTCCTGGCTCAACAATTCGCCGTACGCCGGGCAGTTTCTCGTCTTTCAGTACACGAAGGGCGGCGGGTATTGGCCGCGCGTTCACAACCTGGCGAAGGTGGCTTCGGCCGGTGCGTTGGTGAGCTTTGCGTACGGCCGGTACGAGTTCGCACCAATTGCGGAGGACCTCGTGATCCTGGGAACGCGGAACGGCGGCCATGCGATTACGCTGGTTCGCGCCCATCAGTCTTCATCAGCAGGACCGATCACGCTTCAGAGCCACGATCCCTGGCATGAATCGCCCGAGTTCGTACTCTCGACGCAGTCGCAGTTTGCGAAAAGGGGATTCACCGTCAAGCCGTTGTTGAACCTGAATTGGCCGGCGATGGTGGACTCGCTCAACTACGACCCAGAGAACGATGTTGTCGCGGTGATCGACAAGTACATTGCAATTCTGCCGCTGTTTGGATACGGGTACACGCCAGGCGGCCACACGATCGTCCAGCTGTTCCCGTTTCAGATCGGCGGGTTCACACCTCCGACGTTCACGCAGTTCAACTTCGGCGCCGGTGCGGAGATCCTGGACGTCACCGTGCATCCGGATGCAACGAGCATGTATGCGGTTGTCGGCGCGATTGGGGAGATGCCGAAGGTTGTGGAAGTCGATTCGTTCACGGGCGAGATGACGACGCTGCTGGAAGTGCCTAACGCCAATCAGATCTCCTTTGGCGACAACCGGCTGCTGTACGTCCTGGAGGACGATCGGCTACACGAGGTGAACATCGACATCATTCCGGAGAAGCCCGGCGATCCGCCGCCGATTCAAACGATGGCGCTGCCGTTCATGGCTGCCGCGGTCGGCTTCTGGGATGCCGATGACAAGTTCCTTGTGCTCTCGACGGAGGAGAGCATCTTGCAGGCGTATCGAACGGACCCGGTGGCGAACGTGTTCGGCCTGCCCCCTGTGTTTGAATTCAATCTGGAGATTCCGCTTGCGGGGAAGGCGTCCATGGCAGTTCCCCCCGAGCCGATCGTCGAGGGCGGCGCTGGCGGGCCGCCGCCATCTGTTTGGATTGCATCCGAGGCGTCAAAGGCAATCTACCGCGTGAACCTGACGGACGGATCGTTGATGGAGTCAGTCGTGCCGCCCGGCGATGCACAGCCGACCAACATCAGCGTCAACGACTTGGGCGACCTGTTCATCAGCACGAGTGATGGACTGATGCAAATGACCAACTCCGACCTCATCGGATGGATTGCCGTTGAGAAACCGCTCTTCGAGACGGATGAACCGTTCGAGAAGTTCTACGTGGCGCGCAGCCGCACGAACTACAACTCCGCCATTCACGACGGTCCCGAGTGGAACAACATCCTGCTTGAAGACGACGATGACCCCGGCGTGCCGGCGTGCGACGCTGACCTGACACTCGATGGCTCGGTTGGCGTGCCCGATCTGCTGGCGCTGCTTGGCCAGTGGGGTCCGTGCAATCTCCCGTGCCCGGCGGACCTGAACTTTGATGGCAGCATCGGCGTGCCGGACCTCCTGATTCTTCTTGGTGAATGGGGGACGTGTCCTTGATCCGGATGCGTTGACGAAAAGGTCTTCAATGAAACGCACTCAACTTACAGTTACGTACCTTACGCTTACCGCAGCAGTGTCGATGCACAACGCGTTCGAAACGGCGCAAGCCGCAGGCGGGCCATGCGAGCCGCACTGGGATGCTTCCATCGGGCAACCGGGGCTTGCGGGACTTGGTGGATACGGGCAGACACTCGCTGTCGTCGATCTCGGCGACGGTCCTGCGCTGTATGTCGGCGGCAACTTCATTACAGCCGGCGGCGTCACCGTGAATCGAATTGCAAAGTGGGATGGCAAGAACTGGTCCGCGCTTGGCACTGGAGTCAACGCTGAGATCCTCAGCATCGTAGAGTTCGATGATGGCAGCGGCCCGGCCCTGTACGCGGGCGGCGTCTTCAGCATGGCGGGAGGCGTGGAAGTGAACAACATCGCCAAGTGGGACGGCGAGCAATGGCATCCACTCGGCTCAGGCGCGAACCACGTTGTGCGCGATCTTTGTGTGTTCGATGATGGATCAGGACCTGCGCTCTATGCAGGCGGGCAGTTCTCAATGATCGGCGGCATCGCAGCCCAGCGAATTGCGAAGTGGGATGGCAACGCATGGTCGCCGCTCGGCAGCGGCATCACCGGCTTTGCCTACGACCTGCATGCCTATGGCGATTCACTCTACGTGGCCGGCGCATTGAGCGGCGCAGGGGGCATTGCTTCGCCCGGTCTTGTACGTTGGAACGGCAATCAATGGATTGCCGGCGGACTCGAACAAAACTCAGGACCATATGCGATGGGAGTTCTGCATGAGAACGGGTCGTCGACGCTGTTCGCGGGTGGCTCCAGCGTGTGGCTGAACGGCGAGTTTGCACGCTCAGCGCGCTACAACGGGAATCAATGGCAGTTGAACGCCGACGAGATGACGATGGACGCATATCCCAGTGACTTTGCAATCTTCAACGATGGGACCGGACCTGCGATGTACTGCGTCGGCGAAGGCCACTTCAACGGCAGGGGCGTTATTGAACATGTTGCGCGGTGGGCCGGCACCCAGTGGGAGTCGCTGGGCCTGAGCGTCCTGGGTGAGCAGACGCCGCGGCTGTACGGCGTGGTCGCATTTGACGATGGCAACGGTCCGGCGCTGTTCGTCACCGGACGCTTCAACATGGTGAGCGACGGCTCCACCGCCCATCGCATCGCAGCGTGGAGGGGCTGCGATGCGCCGGCCGCGCCCGCCGATTTGAACGGCGATGGATCCGTCGGAGTCGCAGACCTGTTGCTGCTTCTGGGCGAGTGGGGCCAGTGCGCCGATTGCAACAACTGTCCAGCCGACCTTGATGGCGATTGCAATGTCGGTGTCAGCGACCTTCTTGAACTGCTCGCCAACTGGGGATGAAGCGCACGAAGTCAATCAAACACTCTGAATACTTCAAGAGGAAGATGCGATGAAACAGACCAACATTCTTTCGATGTTGACAGCAACGATGTGCCTGATCGCGACTGCAGCGATCGCGCAACTGGCTGGCTCCGGTGGCGGCGGGTACGACCTCTCCTGGCACACAATCGACGGCGGCGGCGGCGAATCAACCGGCAGCAGTTACGCGCTCACCGGCACCATCGGCCAACACGATGCCGGCGCGATGCAGGGCGGCGATTACACCCTCGTCGGCGGGTTCTGGGCGGCGGGCAATGTGGGCGATACCTCGTCCTGCCCCGCCGATCTTGATTCGAGCGGCTCCGTCGGCGTGCCTGATCTGCTCGAATTGCTCTCGTGCTGGGGGCCGACAACATCGCAGTGCGAACACGCAGACCTTACCGGCACCGGCTCCGTCGGGGTGCCTGACTTGTTGGCCCTGCTCTCAGCGTGGGGGCCATGCCCATAACGCAACACGACTCGAATCACGATGCTCACGAACAACCGCGTACCCAGGAATCTGAAGAAGGACTACACAATGACGCAGATCATCACCCGCCTCGCACTTCTCACGATAATCTTCGCCTGCTCGACCGTACATGCCGACACCAGCCCTGTCGGCACGACGTTCACATACCAGGGACGACTTACGCATCAGGGCGAGCCCGTGAATGGCGCGGTGACGCTTCGCTTCCGCATCTTTCCGCAGGAAGCCGGCGGCAGTCACCTCGGCGAACTCGTCGCGCCGGGTTTCATCATCGGTGATGACGGTCGCTTCACGATCGATCTCGATTTCGGTCAAGGTGTCTTCGATGGCGAGCCGCGCTGGCTGGAGGTGCAGGTGAACGACACAACTCTTTCGCCGCGCCAGCCCTTCATGGCTGCGCCCTACGCAATGGTCGCCACCACTGCTGCAAACGTTCCGACCAAGGCGGTCTTCGGAAACTACACTGGCATCACCGGCGTGGGCGTCCTGAACTCGCTGAACGTGAACGGAAACGTAGGCATCGGCACAACATCGCCGCAAGATGCAATCCATGCAGTCGGTTCTCAGCCGACACTGCGGCTTGAACATGCCGTCGGCGACAGTTACTCCGAGATTAAAGATGGCACGGAGCAGCAGTTGCGGATCAACAAGGTGAACAATCAAGGTGGTGTGCTGCTTGATATCAATCCGAAGGCAGAGAATGGGACAAGCAACGCTCAGATCCGTTTCTTCCGCGAGACGAGCACCACAGGTCCGAAGTTGGTTCAGTTCCTCCGTGGTGATTCGTCCACAAGCGAATCCGCACGAATCGGTGTGGATGGTCATGACAGTTTCTTCCAGATGCACGGCGGGAATCTCGGTATTGGGACTGATGCCCCTACCCAGCGCCTTGATGTTGCCGGCAGTGTGATCGCCACAAACTCCAACTGGGCGATCCGCGGCATCAAGACCGGCTCGGGCACATTCCCCGGCGTCTGGGGCGAGACAGCGTCAGCTTCGAGCGGTGCAAGCGGCGTGCGCGGCTACTCGAACGCTGAGACTGGCGGCAACAATTCCGCCGGCGTGTATGGCCACAACTTCGCAAACAACGGCTCCGGATACGGCGTGCGCGGTGTTCACGACAGCGACGGCGTCGGCGTATACGGCGTCAGTCTCGGCGGAACCGGTGTGCAGGGACAGTCGAGCGGTTCGGGAAGCATCGGCGTCTTCGGCAATGCGGCAACGGGCGTGCGAGGAACCGGGAGCACCTTCGGGGTGCAGGGCGTCGCGACGAATGTCGACGCGTACGGCGGCAGCTTCTCCGGTAGCGGCTTCCTTGGCGGAGGCAAGGCGCTCATCGTCTGGGGCGATGCGCACATGCTTGGAAACACCGGCTTCGGGACGCTCACACCGCAGGATCGGCTGCACGTCGTCGGTACGACCCGCACCGACGTGCTGCGCATCATGGGCGGCTCCGATCTCTCGGAGCGCTTCGACGTGGCAGATGCCGACATCACGCCGATCCCCGGCATGGTTGTCTGCATCGATCCAAGGAACCCCGGCAAGTTGATCCCGAGCAGCCGCGCCTACGACCGCACGGTCGCAGGGATCATCAGCGGCGCAAACGGAATTAACTCCGGCATGATCATGGGACAGGAAGGCAGCGAAGCGGATGGCAAACATCCGGTCGCGCTCACCGGCCGTGTGTACGTGATGGTCGATGCCGCGTCCAGCGGCGTTGAACCCGGCGATCTGCTTACGACTTCGGATGTGCCCGGCCATGCGATGAAGGTCGATGACTATGACTGCGCCCGCGGTGCGATCATCGGCAAGGCGATGACGGCGCTCGAACCCGGTGAGTCCGGCATGGTGCTGGTGCTCGTCTCGCTTCAGTGACACGTCAAAAGTTCAAGCCACGTTCAGCCCCGATGCGAAGCGGAGCGCGGCCCGAAGTCTGAAAGCGAACTGCAAGCGAACGTCAGACGACTGACACCGGCAAGTCAATCGAACGAAGGAGATAAACCATGTTCAATCGAATCACACAAGGTAGACTTGTTGCCCTGACGCTTCTTGCGGGTTTGGTGGGGCTGGGCGCGGCCTGCATTGCGCAGACCGACCTTCTCCGCTTCGACGCGATGGACCATCATGACGCTTCGGGCGTGCGCGACGGCGGCGACGGCCCGCTCCATAACGAGTTCGGCCAGGTGAACCGCAGCAACCTCTATTCAACGATCGTTCATTCGCCGGGCGCGAACCTGCTGCGCGTGCATTTCGGCGAGTTCAATCTCGGCCAGCACAGCCAGATTCGCATCACGTCGCTCAAGGACGGCTCGGTCCAGCGCTTTGATCAAAGGTCGCTCGAAGACTGGCAAGGGTGGAGCGCGATCTTCAATGGCGAAGTTCTGAGCGTGCAATTGCTTGTCGCCCCGGGTGATCGCGCATCGTTCGTCATCGATCAGATCTCAGTGAACGCACCGCCCCTAGATGCCGCGGACGGCGGCATTGCCGGAGCGAATATCAACGGCTTATGCGGCAGCGACACGCGCGGTCCGTCAAACGACCCGCGGATCGGACGTATGTCCAGCGCGACGTGCGGCGATGGCGGAGGATGCGGCGGCTGCACCGGGTGGCTCACTTCTATCGGTGCAGTCGTCACGGCCGGTCACTGCGGAGGGAACGGTGGTTTGATTGAGTTCAACGTGCCGCAGTCTGCCGCGAACGGCATGCCGGTGGCGTCAAATCCCGACGATCAGTACGCAATGGGTGGCACGTACTACGCCTTTCAGAACGGCGGCGTAGGTTTCGACTGGGCAGTCCTGAGCGTTGCGACCAACTCGAACACAGGACTGCATCCGCACTGGGTGCAGGGCTATATTCATCTCTCGCCTGTCATGCCGGGCGAAGAGGCGACGCTTCGAATCACCGGATACGGCGTCGACAACGTGCCTACCGGCAGCAATCCCGGACTCTGCTGCAACTTCGTTGACGGCGACTGCACGCACTTCGGGTGCAACTCCACTTCGCTCACGTTGCAGACGGCGACCGGACCGCTCAAGGACAGCGACAGCAATGCGATGTTCATGCGAGTCTCGGTGCAACCCGCCAATTCGGGCAGCCCGATCATTCGCGTCAGCAACGGCTATGCCATCGGTGTGCTCACGCACGGCGGCTGTACGGCAAACTCCGACACGGTAAATGCAGGCAACCGATTGACGCAAAGCACGTTCTCAACCTTTCTGAACAACTTCCTCGGGCCGAACGCGGTGTTCGTCGATTTCGCGAACGTCAGCCCGACCCTGACCGGATCCGCGCTTAACCCGGTGCGCACTGTGCCGCAGGGCATAACGGCCGCTCCTTCAAACGGGTTTGTCAACATTGCAGGCGGCAATTACCCAGCCGCGGCGGGCAACACCGGCATCTTCAACAAGGCCGTGACTCTGAGGGCGGTCTCTGGCGTGGTCACCATCGGAAACTAAGAACCGCACACCGAACACGACATATTCGATGCGACTCGTTCACTCTCTCATGCTCGCGGCACTTCTCACCGGCGCAGCGCACGGGCAACTGCCTACATCCGGCAAACCCGTGCCAGTGCTGGAGTCCTTCGACGCGCTCATGCAGAACTTCATGGCCGACCGGGGAATCGCCGGCGGTGTGCTGGGCGTGAGCAAGGACGGCGTCATCATCTATCAGCGCGGCTTCGGCTCGGGCATTCCCGAGAACACGCCCATGCGCATCGCAAGCGTCGAGAAGCCGATCGTTGCGGCGGCGACGGTGAAACTCATGGGCCAGGGCGTACTTGACATGAACGACACCGTGTTCAACGTCATGGGAAGCGGCGGCATATTGCCGCATCAGCCGTTCAACGGGTCATGGAGTTCGACGCCGGCGTGGCTTGCGAGCATTACCGTGGGCGACCTGCTCAGCCATCAGAGCGGCTGGGACCGCTGCGCCTCAGGGGATCCCCAGTTTCAAACGCTTGGCTTTGCGAACGCGATGGGTATTCCGCCATCGCAGATCGATCGCGATGACATCATTTCGTACATGCTCACGCAGCCCGTTGATTTCCAGCCGGGCACGAGCAACTGCTCGACCCATCCCGACATGAACTGCTGCTACTCGAACTTCGGTTACATGGTGCTCGGACGCGTCATCGAAGAAGTCACCGGCATGGGGTTGATGGACTACATTCGAACGGAAGTTCTAACGCCGGCCATGTGGGTGCCGAATCAGGAAGTCATCTTCGGCCGCACATTTGCAGCCAATCAGAATCCGCGCGAGCCGTACTACCAATGCGCGGGATCGTGCGAATGCACGAACGTGTTCAACCCGGGCGGGTCAACCGTGCCGTGTCCATACGGCAACTGGCATCACGAGGCGTTCCTCGGTCACGGAAACCTCGTCGTAAGCGCAGCCCCGCTGCTGACGTACATGAACAGTTACCAGATCGGCGTCGGCGCAGGTGCCGGCGCACTGCTGCAACCCGGATCCTTTGGGGTAGCGGGCAATCATGCCGGCCGACTCGTCGGCACGAGCACGATTGCGTGGCAGCGCGGCGATGGCATCAACTGCGTCGTCCTCTTTACGCGCGGCGGCGGCAGCCATGCGGAAGACTTCAGCGTGCTTCTGGACGGCCTGATCGACTGGCTCGTCGCCGATCCGCAGTATCCGTGGCCGACGACATCAGTTGACGGCTTCTGGGTTGATTTCAACTACTCGAGCGGATCAGGCGTGGGCGGTTACAACGTGCCGTTCAACTCGATGCCTCAGGCGCTTGGCGTCGGCGCGGGGGCGAAACTGCGGCTCAAGCCCGGCAGCACCTCGTGGACTGGGATCATCTCATCGAGAACGCTGATCGACGCGCCGCTCGGCACAGCGGTCATCGGACAGCAGTAGCCGCACTCATGCGCGTCCGCTGGCAGGTACACGGAAGTCCCGTTTTCAGAAAGGCTTACAGAAATGGGCGATACTGGGCTCGAACCAGTGACCTCACGGGTGTGATCGCCTTCATGTAAGCGGCCTGAACGTGCAAAACACCATAAAACAAGGGGTATTGGAAGTCAACCCCTCATGCACTTTTTTCTGTTTTTGCCCATTTTCGGCTGTTTGCGCGGTGCAAAACCGCGCAAAGGTGTCAGCCGACTACCGCCTGCACCTAAGAGTCGAACTTCACCGCCATCAAACACAAGTTCCATCGCCGGCCAGCGCAGCGCGGCGAGGCGACCTGTGAAGTGGGTATTGCCGTTGATGCGATCGAGGTAGCGCCCGCCGACGGAGTAGTCGATGCAGGCGACGCGGCGGCTGGGGCCGAGGAGGTCGTGCTCGTCGTAGCCGTTGAAGAGCGAGTCGCCGGCGACTTTGCCGGGTAGTGGGATGCGCCAGTAGTGGCCGCAGATGCAGAAGGGTTCATCGTCGTACTCCTTCCACCATGGATGGCGCGCTTCGCTGCGCAGTTTGCCGGAGGCGATGAAGGGCGCGTCCGCACGCCGCTCGGGGCCGGATGTAATGAGCTTCACCGGGTTGTCGTTCTGGTGAGACAGGTTGTACGCAACTTCGTCGATGCTGTCGCAAGAAGCCAGTCGCGCCTCAATGGTGGTGTGCGCATCGTTGAATGCGGTCATGGTGCTCTGGGCAGCTCGCAGCCGGCGAATCGCATCGTCATCCCATGCAGCATGAACAACGCGAAGGTCCGGCCGCTCGAGCGCGATCGGCAGGGATTGCAAGAAGTCGAGAACCTCCTCGCGCCGATGCTTCTGCAGCCGCGCTTGCGGGATCGTTGTGCCGCCCTCCTTCCACGGCTTGCCGCGGAACCAGTTCATGTGCGATGCTCGCTTGCCACGCAGTAGGTTGAGTTCGTGGTTGCCAAGGACGCACTGTGCGCGGCCGGCGCTGATGAGTTTCATTGCCAGATCAAGGACAGCGGGGGAGTCGGGGCCGCGGTCGATGAGATCGCCGACGAAGATGAGGCGGCGGTTCTCCGGGTGATGGCCTGCTTCGTCGTAGCCGAGGTGCCGCATGAGATCGAGGAGCGCTTCGATTTCGCCATGAATGTCACCGACGATATCGAGCGGTCCTTCGAACATGGGTTGGACGAGCGAACGAGTGGTCATGCTGCTCCTTTGAGTTGATGATCTTGGCTTTCCTGCTTCGCCGGCATGCTCATGGCGGCGAATTGCTCTTCATGCAGTTGCGTCAGCTCCGGCAGCCGCTTCTGGACGAGGGCGATGAAGGCGGGGTCGATGAGCGTCTCGTAGGTCGCGCCCTTGAAGACGAGTCGAACTTCGAGCTTGCTCATGAGGTGCTCGGCTGCGCCGAAGATTCGGCCGAGTTCCACAGCCAAACGGCGTTCATCGTCTTTGGGATCGAAGGACCAGTGCCGCCACCTTTGCGGCCTGCTGCGCTGAATGAGCGGCAGCAGCATCTCCATCATCGCGGTGTGCTTCTGCTCAAGCTCGCGCTGCAGGTCGCTCAGCACCTGTCGGTGCAGGCGTACTGCGAGCTTCTCCAGCCGCTCGACCGCCAGAATCAGCATCGGCTTGTCGATCGTTGAGACGATGTTGCCGTAGCCGGGCAATTGCGTGAGGAATCGCCGGCTGATCCAGTTGCGGATACGGTGCAGGCGCTTGATCGCTGCGCAGTGTTTCCGATCGACGAGGCCGAGCGTCATGCGGAGCGCGTGCTGAATTGAATCGTCTTTCGAGCCAAGGCCGAGCAGGTCGCTGGGGATCTTGATGCGCTTGCGATCCATGGCGAGGCCGGTGATCGAGAGTTCGACGAACTCGAAGTTGGCGTTGAAGACGCGCACCGAGCGGGCGATGTCGAAGCGTTGAGGTGGATTGGCTGCGAGTTCCTTCGCTGCGGCTTCGATGTGCATGCGCTGGGCTTTGTCGAGGCCGAGGGTCCGCTCCGCAATGCCGTCCGGCCCCAGGCCAAGATCGCGCTCGACATCTGCCGGCGGCAGGCCGAGACGAATGGCGTTGGGTTTGACTTGCCTGGATGATTCGTCGGGGCTGGCTTCCACGAGCAGCGGCGTCGGCGAGTAGAAGAGCGTTTGATCATCGGCGATGACCAGGCCGATGCGAATGCCCGGCTGCGAATGCACCATCGCTCCGAGTTGCCGCGCGGTTGCTTCGAGCGAACGCAGCGCTTCGATCTGGCCATAGCCGAGCCGGCAGACCTCGGGGTCGACATCGACTATGACCATGATTGCTTCGGGGCCGAGCGCTCGCAGGCGTTCTTCGATGGCCTGACTCACGACATCGCTCATGCCGGGAGCCATGTAGATGACACGGCGATTGGCGGACTGAATGAGGCCCGTGATGGTCGCGTCGTTGGCGATGGTGAGTGACGGCGTGCGACTCATGATTCCTCCTCCTTTAAGTAGTGTGCTCTCGATGCCTTCACGTCAATGAAGAGCTGCGGCAGACGATCGGCCTTGGCGTGCAGTTCATCCGCAAGTTCGCGATAGGACTCGGTGGTCACCCAGCTCGCGTGGCCGATGAGTCGCTGCACGTGTTCCAGCGGCACCTTGCGTGCGATCAAGCTGGCGACGAGCGTGCGACGAAGGGCCCGCGTAGTGATGTGCGGCACGTCGGCGCGTACGGCAAGGCGGCGCACGATGTCGTAGATCGCCTGATCGGTGAGCCGGCGGTGCGCGATGACGCCGCTCTTGTTGACGGGAAGCAGCAGGGGGCCGGGCTCGCCGCCGCGTTCATCGACCCAAGCATTGATCAAGCGGCAGCCCTTTGCTTTCAAGGCGATCGTGCGATTCTTCTGAGGATCATCGGAGCCGACCCTGAGGGACTTGCGCGCACTGCTGTAGTCGTCAAGGTCGAGCGCTGCTGCCTCAGCCCGGCGCAGGCCGGTGGCGAGAAGGATCACGAGCAACGCTTCATCGCGCCGGCCGGCGGGAGACTTGTCACGGCGGCAACCCTCGAAGAGCGCCTTGACCTCGGCATCATCCACCAGCCGCACATCTGCTGGCTCGGGGTGATAGACCGTCGGCACGTTCGAGAAGCCCGACGCCGCAGCGAACTGCTGATCGCTCATGAGTCCCAAGTCGCGGCACGCCCTGAGTACGCCGCGTACGCACGAGAGCATCTTGTTGACGGTGGCGGGCATGTACGACACCGCGAGTTGCTTACGGGCTTTCTCAATGTCTTGTCGGTCCAGCTGGTGCCAGGCGACATCCTCGCGAGTCGCGTCAACACGGTCGAGAATCGCACCCGCAGCGACGTCGAGCGATTGGGCCACGGTTCTGCGAGAGCCGGATGAAAGTCCCCGTAAGTACCGTTGAACGGCCTTCGCCGCCTTTCCGACGTTCGCCCCGCCAAGAAGATCGGCATGTCCGTTGAACATTCTCATAAGTAATGTAGTCGCCTGTAGCGCCGGAGTCAAGCGAACATGGTCTCAGCGTTGGTCATTCAGTGAGGTTTCATGACTCATCCCATGGTTGTGCGTCCGTCGAGCGCAACTCACTTCATTGGGCGACCGAAATGGTGCCAGATGGGACACGCCTGCCCCGCTACTCGCGACCTGGGGCCCGCGTTGGCCACACCCATTCCATCTGCAACGTCAACCGGAGGCCAGGCGCCTTCCTCCTGCTGATACAAGCGATTGGCTGCGTCAAAACTACAGACGTACAGATCAAGGAAGGTGTCGTTGTCAAAGTCGAAGAACTGCGTGCCCCAGCCAAACACGTCTGAGGCGACACCGGCGGCGGCTGTGCTGTTGACGAACACATTCCCGCCTTCATTGAGCAGCAACACATTCCCACCCGGTGTGTTCGCGCAATACACGTCATGCTGCAGGTTGCCGCTCATGTCGCCGACGGCCACGCCCATCGAATCGATACTGATGTTGGCGCCGCTGCCTTCGCTGATCTCGATCAGCGTGCCATCGACGTTCTCAAAGAGCCGATTGTTCCACAGCGGGTGGTAGCCCTTGTCGGTTGAGAGATACAGATCGACATCGCCGTCCCGATCGGAATCGAAGAAGATCGCCTGGAAGGAGGGCATCATGTCATCAACGCCGAGTTCCGGCGCAACATCGGTGAACGTGCCGTTGCCATCATTGCGATAGAAGTTCATTGGGCATGTTGTTGCCGGCGGTGAACGTGCGGTTGGCGACATACAGGTCGATCCAGCCGTCGTTGTTGTAGTCGCCGAAGGCGCATCCCGCCCCTGCACCATTGTTGCCGCCGAGGCCCGCCGCTTCGGTGAGCCACCACGTCGCCATCCACGCCATGACCGCAAGCGTGGCCCGGCCGGCGTGGGTGAAGTCGATCAGGTTGCCATCGGTGTCCGCATACTGCGCGGGCAGCACGTAATAAAGGATGATCGCTAGGATCGGCCCGGCGAACAAGCCGATTCCACGGGTCAACCGTCCTCCGTTGTGATCAAAGCCGAGCATCGGCGTGATTTCGGGTTTTGTTCGCACTGGCATGTTAATTTGACAGTTCGTGCCGACTGCCCTATATCAGGTAGAAGATGGTGTAGGTGGTCTGTGGAAAGGACAAGCATATGGGATTCATGAAGGTCAAGCGCCAGGCGACGCTGTTCACGGCGGTGGTTCTGGGAAGCTTGCTTGCAACGTCGTTGAAGGAGGCAGACGGAAGTTTGCGAGGCGGCTCAAACTGCTGCTCCGGCTTGGTTACGATTCGTTGCCCACCAGCCGTGGCAGGAGTGCCTTGCCCAACGACGATTCAACGTTGTTCTCGGGCCGGCGATCCAAACGAGGAATGCTGGGTTCCGAGCAATCAGCCGTGTTCCGCACCGACAGCGACGTGCGAGGAGGGAACCCAACAGGCGTGTGGTGGAGATTGCACAAGAAACACTCAGAAGAGTAAGTGAATCAGGGTGTACGCCATGGGCAATTGCAAGTTTCGTGACGGGAGGATTGCCTTGGGAGGTACACCCGTTACGCTTTTCCGAGAATGGAGCAAATTATGACCCTTACCATCGGCTCGATCGCGTTGTGCGCCACGTTGGTCGGTCCACCGCCTGCGCCGGTTGCAGATGAAATCCTTAGCGCGCATCGTGACCACCCGGCATACCAGCACGAAGTGGCATTGGATGTCAGGGTGCTCGTGGAGGGCGAAGGACCGCGCGCAGGGCGGGCATCGATCTTCTATGGCCGAGTTCAGCGAAATTCCGATGCGATTGACGTTCATGGGACGGGTGCTTTGCTCGATGATGACGATGAGGAGATTCCAACCACCAGGCAAGAAGTGAGGCAGCGGGCGACCAAGCGGGTTCATGCTGCAAGGGAGGGAGCCGACGAGGAGGATGAAAACGTCGTTATTGACGAGCGAGACGATGGACGCGAGAGCGTTCTGTTTGATCCCAGGTTCGGCTGGATGCTAGACGGGTACATCTTCGGCTCATCAAACCAGAGCGTGGCGATGCTGCTGGAGGCAGCACGAAGTATCGAGATATCGCGTGTGGAAGATGAATCGCTGTTAAAGATGAAAGGGCGCACCGCCTACGGTCTGGTTGAGGCGTGGCTCGACGCGCATGATCACCTTCTACGAAGATATCGCATCACAAAGACCCAAGACGATCTGTTCGATGAGACTCGCCTGACCGATCTGACTGTACCAAAGAACGGTCCGCCACTGGTTAAGTGGGTCGTCGAGACGTCGACAATCGAATCCGCATCAATCGAGAATATCCAGGTTCCAGTGAGAGCAACAGTTCGACTTGAAACGAAAGATGCCTCAGGACAGATCCATGTTGTCATCTATACCATCAAGCGCGAGAAGGTGTCGTTTCGTCTTGACAACGACATTGATGACTTGTCGTCCTTTGTTCCGGTCGGAACTCCTGCCAGAATGACGGCAGATTCGGGCATCAGATACGAGGTTCCGAGACGGCGTACTTGTTCCGTGGATAAATGACGCAACATTGAAGTGTATCGATGCCCATATGGGTGCGATTCGACGTGGTGAAGGTCCGCCGGATACGAAGTGCGGTCAACCAGAACAAAACTCCTATTGCGGCTTGTATTGCGTATATGCTGCGGCTCGACTTCTGGGCAAAGAGATTGACTTTCGAGAACTCGTGAATTCGCATTATGTCGGTGCACCAGAAGGAAGTTCTGTTTCCGAGCTTACTGATGCGCTTGAAGCGATGGGACTGCGAGGCCGTGCAGTTCATGGCGCTGCCCCGAGGGATCTGTGGCGGAACCGCGGCCCCTCGATTCTTCATGTTGTTGACAATACACGACCCGTGGAACCGAATCACTTTGTGCTGTATTTGGGCCAGTATGGCGGAGACGCATTGGTTCTCCATCCGCCAAGCAATTCAGATGCAGTGCATCTGGAGATTATTCCTATATCTCAGCTTGCGGACGGGTGGCAGCGGACTGCGATTCTGATATCAGAGGCACCTGATCTCCGCAATGCCAATGCTTTGGCTCTCAGCCCCGAATCTGTATCTCGATGGATCATTGCGCTTTTACTTGGAGTTGTCGTGGTCGCTGCGGACATGCTTCGTCGGTGTTTCCCCGTTCTAGAAGATCCACCGATTGTAGGAGTCGCTAGGACATTGTGGACATTGGGAGCAATAGCGGTGTTATCATCGTTGACATCTGTCGTTTTTATCGTTGCTTCTCCCGATATTCGATGTGAGATCATTCGTCGCGTGACCGATCGATTCGAGGTGCGCCATGTGGCGGATGACGTTTTCGCGAGAGGCAACTTGGCCGGCGATCGGACATTTCTTCGCCGAGCCACTTATCATACGGTGGAGTGGGCATGAGTTCATGTGCTTACCAACAAAGCGTCGTGTCGCATTTGCTTGCACGAAGCGTTGGCCTCATTTGCCTGCTTGCTGGCGTTTCAAAACTGATTGATCCCTACGTATACCTTGCGACGCTGGATGCATACGGGGTTTTTTCTGCATCTGCTGCTGTGATAATTGCGGCATTCGTGCCAAGGCTTGAAGTGATATTGGGGGTTTCTCTTGCCGCAGACATTTCTCGCCTAACGTGCTCTCGATCCGTGGTGGTGGTGTCGGTCTCGTCCCTGTCCCTCCAAATCTCGGCCATAATGCGTGGATTGGAGTTGTCGCCTGCTTCTTTGCCGTTACTTGGGGGCGATGGGAGTACGGCGTCGCTAGTTTCAGCGGTGATTGTCGGCGCGGGCGCAGCAATTGTGTCGGCCTTGCATAGAAGAGAGGGCTCGGTCCAATTCCTTAACAGAGCAACATGCATCGGGCCTGGCGTCAGTCCTAATGAGAATCCTACCTGATGAAGAGTTTACTTACACGTGCGTCGTTACTTGGCATTGTGTTTGCGGCCTTCCTCGTAAACAGTTCCCTTTGGGGGCAATCTGCAGGGGACATTTTCCATCAGGTGGCCCCTGACTTCGCCAGTGTCCCGGAGGAAACCTGGGTTGCGATGGAGCACTGGCTGCACGACCCGAACGCGACGCCGCCGACGGTGATACGCGAGGCCTTGCGTTCACTCGCGCAGACGCGCGCGGCTATCCTCAGCACGGCGGAACCTGACGCTGGTGACGTTCAGGTCGATGTGAAGGGGCCAACAGAGCATGCGCCACATCGGGCGATCCTTGACCGCGCGCAACTCCTGATGCTCGCCGACGCTCAGTTGCGACTTCAGAATCAGGATGCGAGAGGCGCGGCATCCTCCATTGCAACCGTTTATGCTATGGCCGGGCAACTCGAAGGCGATCACGATCCTACAAGTTCTCACCTGTCGATGTGGATGATGAAGCGGGCGGACCGGCTCGTGGGGCATGTCGTTGATCGAGGAATGGTGGAGCCCGAAGTCGGCGGACGCTTGCTCGATAGTATGCGGGCTTTGGATTCCCACGATCCAGCAGGAGTGGGAGTCGCCGTGGCAGCAATGGGAGAGGGCACGATTGGCTGGTATGAGAGCATCATCGAATCAGGCAACATGGAGTCACTTGGGAGTTACCTGAGCCGGTTCAGCTCCAATACAGAGTTCGACCTTGCGAGGTACGATAGAGAAGAGTTGCAGAGCGCTCTCCATACTGGCGAGCAAGTGCTCGCTTCGATTGCGGAGATTCTGCGAGATCCATTTGAGACGGACCGGAGTTCCTCGGTAGCCGACCTCCTTGATCAGGTTGAGAACGATCTTGTGTTCGATCTCCTGCCATGGCTCAGGGAAAGCGCCGGCAAATGGGTATGGGAGGTCGAAACCGCTACGAGCCGCCTTCAGGAGCGCATGCGAATGATCGAGGCGCTCGTGCGTGGGGAAATTGGCGTCAAAGAGTCTGCGAACGCCGCGTATTGGTACAACGCGGGGGCTGAAATCATCCTAGAGATAGACCAAGACGAGTGGGCTGCTCTGCTCCGTGGAGAGTCCAGAGACGATCGGGCTGCCGAACGGAGCAAAGCATTGGTCGGGGACGCCATGCGTTGGTTTGGTGAAGGAGTACTTATCGAACGGTGCGACTTCGCGCCACTGAGGCGCGATGAGCGGCGGAGATCCCACTCGCTTTTCGCCGCCCCTGATTACATGCTCGGCATGCATCGGGCTGCGGAGTATTGGATAACGTCCTGCAAAGCCACACACTCTGCCGAGTGTTTGAATGCACTTGCGTCATGCCTGGTTCTCACGCGGCATATGGGTCAGGATGATCTGATCATTTCGTCTTATGTTGCGCAAGAGATATTGAGTTATGTGATGCATCACCTTTCAGATGTGCTTGACAGTCTGGAGGAGGAAGTCCCCCTGTATTCAGAGGCGACCGCTCGAATGCGCTTTGAGGTCTCCCAAATGCCGCCGGGCGATCCATTCGGATATGTGCGATCTTTACGTCAAACTCGAAAGGATGCGCTCGCATTCCTCGAGGAGCGGTATTCGGCGAGAGACTGTAGTGACGTAGATGTTGTCCATGCTCTGTCCCGCTGGAACGACGATCAACTCTACTTCGTGACATTCCTGCCGAGTACCTTTATGGAGATGGATCCAAGTCAGCGTGGCCGTATTGTCAATGGTGCTGCTGCCTCCGAGTTGCAGCGCGTGATCGGGAGCAGCGCTTTCGATCGAGCGCTGGCTGCGGCACGAGTGCATTCGACGCTGGTTACCGTTGTCGACTGTCGAACGGCAGCGGCTGTTCCACCCTCAGCGTCTTTGGATGTTACAACCAGGCGAGGTGTGGCATTGGAGAACTTTGGCGACCTCTGCGAACTGTTGAACTTGAGCGTTGTGCGAGATCCATTGGTCGCGCCAGTCGAGAACGATGCTGCCCACAACTGAGGTGATACTACGAACAGGACGCTCGGCGAGGAGGCCGGTGCACTGAATGACGCCGCGCGACGTGGCGCCGTCGCTGCCGGCCGCGGAATCTTGCTCGGAGGTGGAGCGATTCGCGTTCATGCAGCGGTCACTCTATGCGAAGCGGGCGCAGGAAAACTAGAGCGTCCCGAGTTCATTTCTAGCGCGGTTCGGCGCATGTACGGTTGCGCGATGTGTTGGTTCGTCGTAGATTTCCTTCGTCACGCATGAAGCGTGCTGAAAGGAGAGCCAGGATGGCTGTTACGTATCGGTCCCCGATCCGAACCGTTTTCGAACTTGGCGGAAGGGGCATCCGCGAGGTTCCACCCTCCAAAGTCGTTAACCGCAGCCCAACTGCTTCCTCTCTTCCGAGAGCCATAACCTCGCGGTCTCTAGTTCGTATCCCGCCGCCTCTACTTACCCGCCGGTTGCAAATCAGACTGGCCCCACGGTTTACGCAAAGCGCCGCCGAGAGACCTCGGCGGCGTTTCGCGTTGAATCGCACTGATATACAAGGGTTTGCGCGTGACGGCTTCGCGCGGCCGTGTCTCTGGCCGTCGCGAGGCCATAACCGGTAGGCGCAGCCCGTACGCACCAATTGGCCGAATCTGGCCAAAAGTCTCGCCGAGTCTCTCCGGGTTATGGCCCGGGGTTATGAGCCGGTTACGACCTCTTAGAGAGCGTCAACAGTATGGTTACGACCGGCGAGCGGGCGTGACGCTGTTCGATGCGTCCGATCAGTCCTCGTCAAAGTCGTCGACGTCCAGCCACTTCACGTCTTCTCAGCGGATTGGAAAAACGCCACCATCCGGGAAGCGCCGTCGGACCGATTCTGGAAGAGAGTGGCACATAACGCTTTCTGCTAAACGCAGCTTCATCAGGCCGTTCGCGGAAATGCCGCGAACAGTGGGTGGTCTGGAGGTTTCACGAAGAAATCGTCCTTTTCAAGTGTGCAGTCCTCTGCGGACAATATCCACTTCCAGTCGTCCTCTGGCAAGGCGGACATCGTTGAGTTGTGATACTGGATCAGCCACGCGACCTTCTCGCCAACAGAATCAATGGTTGTTTGCTTCTTTTCGAGCCATGCGTTGATTTTCTCTTCGATCAACTTCTTGTGGTCAAGGTAGAAGAGGCCAGTTCCGTCTGGTTCGTAATCGAAGTTTCCGATGATGCCTCTCAAGTAGTCAACGTACCAGACTCCGGCGTCGTCCCTGCGGAGAAGATTGCTGAGGTAGTCCTCCCACTCCATCTGGTGGGAGTGGATCACATTCTTGAGCGTTTCAGTTCTCCAAAACTGATCGATCAGTTGGAAATCAACGACCACACGAGGAAAACGAGCATGTTTCGATTCTAGCTCGTAGGCGGTAGCGACGGCCGGTCCGAAAAGCACTGAACCATACTTGTCACGCTCTGCTCGATACTGGCCAAGGGTGATGGCTCCCCGAATAAGTAGCTTTTCCCGCAGAAGCCGACATTGGATAAAGACGACGCTCAACAGTTCGTGGAAGAAGTGGCCGGTGGGATGCTTCGTATTCAGAGCGTGGTCGGCGTCTGTAGCCCTGAAGAAACAGTCCGACAATGCTGCATACTCAAACATCTCATCAAACGAGTCGTCATGTCCCCCTTTCGGATTTCCGTGCGAGCGAAAAATGTTCATAATCCGTGAAAGTTCTTCGGGCGGCGTCTTCGCGAGTAACTCGCGGAAGCCCAGGAGATCGAGAAAGGTCACTATTCCATTCGTGTATGGTTTTTCCGTCGTCATCTGGTCCTCTCCGGCTCACACCTTCGGCGGTACCTTGACATCTGGTTGATCCAGTGTGGCCAACTCTGCTGCTGGAAGTTTCCCCCATTCAAGAATTGCATCCTCCAGCTTCTCGTTTAGCCAAGCTGCTGCTTCCTTCGTGAGCGCCACCGCTGCCTGCTGTCTGTACGCCGTACGAGGATTAGTGTTGCCCTTCCCCCTGCGAGCGTTTCTCTGAGTTGGTAAGAATGCGTCCGAGCCGAACGTATCCATCAACTCATTCAGCGATGGTCCGTTCTTCAACGTGCCGGCGAGAAACTCTGCATGATGAACTCGGATGTAGTGCGGCCACCTTTCCTTCCACGGTCGCAATTCAACGTCCTTCGGCGTGGCATCATCCCGGCCCTTTCGGTGATGCATGCCGATCGCTCTGCCATAGACGATGATGTCTGGCGGATCCTTGACCATACGCCCCATGAACATGAGCGAGCCATCGCGTACTTGCCTAGGTCGCTTACCCTTGGGATATGTGCAAGCCCAGTGGCAACCCGACCGGCGCACTTCTTCCAGAATCGGCAACGATCGCTCTGTCCGATTGTGACTCTCACCGAAGAACTTCACGAATGCTTGATCGTTCTCAGAGAACACGGCGGGCAACACGCTGCTCTCTCGCGAGAATCCTAGATCGACTCCCTCATCGGGCAGCACCAGGTCCGACGTAACTGCCGCATGAGTTGCGAGGTGGGCCGTGAGGATTTCGTCCCACTTCACCAATTGGTCACCTGTGAGATCCTCTCCTGCCTTGTTCCAAAGCGAATCAAAGTAATCGCGACACTTCGCAACAATCTCAGGTGTATCCGCCACGATCCCGAATTCATGGTTTCGTTCCATCGCCGCCAGCGTTAGATTGGCAGAGGTGACTGCGGCTCGATGGCTCCCAAATGCATACACCTTTGCGTGGAGATGCCTTATGCCACGCACTGATGCGCCGTGATCCAACAACCAGCGTAGAGCCGACAGGTCGCTTACGCCGCGGGCGAAATCGTCAAGTGCAAATCGTGTTATCACGCGCAACCGATCGGGTTTGCTGTCACCGAGCAGTTGCTGTGCGGCTTTTCGCTTGATGAACGGCGTCATCAAGCATACATCCGTGGAGTGATGGCGCACACTCTCCTTCAATACCTGCCCCCAGCCGTTATCTACAAACCGGAGGTTCATACCCGTGTCTCCATCGGCACAGTGAAGGTTGCGCGAGTTCCGATCAGCATGCTGGAATCCAATCTCACTACTGCAATCAGCATAACCGCTCGTTGCGCAACATGGCTCCTCGCGGCATAGATAACCCCAGACGGGACGCGCGAAGAGCGCCTGGACCGCTGGGAGGCCGCCATGAACGCAAAACACAATCCTGAAGCGATGACCGCCGAGGAGCGACGCGCCGAGGTTGCCGGCCTGCTCGCACATGGCCTGCTCCGGGCTATCCGCAACGCCAGATCACGCACAACCTCGGCCGGCGGGAAAGTCTCTGAATCCGGCGAATCTTCCGGAACATGCCTTGATTCCTCTTGCGACTTGCCGCTCAGTGTGGCTGAACGGCCCGCCCGTTAACGGCCGCGTCTCTGGAACCCTGTGCATGAAAGGAGCCACATGACCAACGCAATCACATCCGAGATCGATGCCCTGCAGCGGATGACCACCAACGAACTGCTCGAGCGATACGCCGAACTGCATGGCCAGCCGAGCCGCACACGCCATCGCACGTACCTCATCCGCAAGATCGCCTCGCGGATTCAGGCCAATGCCGAAGGCGACCTCTCCGAACGGGCGCGAAAACGCGCAGCAGAACTGGCCGACGATGCGGAGATTCGCGTGATGGCGCCGAAGACGCTCGTCTGCCCGCCGCAGCTGGACAAAGCCCCACCAGTCACGCGTCAGATACAGAACGATCCGCGTTTACCCACCCCCGGCTCAGCCATTGTCCGCGAGTACAAAGGTCGAACCATCCGCGTGGTCGTGCTGGGCCGCGGCGAGGGCTTTGAGTACGACGGCGAACGCTATCGCACGACGAGCAGCAGCTACAAATCACATACGCCGTGGCGGTTCGAAATGACAACGGGTGGCGAGCGAAACGTCTGTTCACCACAGGAGTGGTACTACAGATATTGCCCGGAACAGTCAATCGTATCGAAACTCACGTCATGCTCGGCTATCCTGTGCGTTCGTCTTCGACAACCCGTCACGCTTTGATCACCAATGCTGCTCCAGATCGAGACAACATACCGTCCGGCTACGGACCTGGGCTACTTGCTGCACAAGAATCCGGCCAAGCTGCAGTCCTTCGACCTCAGCTTCGGCAAGGTCCATGTGTTCTATCCCGTCGTCTCGGAAGAACGATGCCAGGTCGCCGTCCTTCTCGACGTCGATCCGGTCGGTCTTGTCCGTGGACGCCGCGGCCCGTCCGGCAATAACCGAAGTCTCGATCAGTACGTCAACGACCGCCCCTATGTGGCGTCGTCGTTCCTCAGCGTGGCGATGAACAAGCTCTTCGCGACCGCGATGAATGGCCGCAGCAAGGAGCGTCCGGAACTCGTCGAGCAGCCACTTCCGCTCAAGGCGACCCTGTCGGTGGTGCCTTGCCGTGGGGGTGAAGATCTCCTGCGTCGGCTCTTCGAGCCGCTCGGCTACACGCTCGCTGCGGAACGCTATCCATTGGATGAACGCTTTCCAGAATGGGGCGAGGGGCCGTATCACACCATTTCAATCGAACACTCCATCACGCTTCGTTCCTTGCTTCAGCACCTCTACGTGCTCATCCCCGTGCTTGATAATGACAAGCACTACTGGGTTGGTGAGGATGAGATTGAGAAGCTGCTGGCGCGCGGCGCGTCGTGGCTCGCCACGCATCCCGAGAAGGACCTGATCACCATTCGGTACCTCAAGTATCAACATCGACTCACCCGCGATGCCCTCGCACGGCTTGCCTCTGATGACGACCTCGATCCGGACGCGACCGAGCACGAGCATGATGTCGAAGAGGAGGAGATCGAGAAGCCGCTCAGCTTGAATGCCCAGCGCATCGGCTCCGTCCTGGCCGCACTCAAGGCCAGCGGTGCAACGCACGTACTCGATCTGGGCTGTGGCGAAGGGAATCTCCTGCGAGACCTCCTTAAGGAGAAGCAATTCGCACGTATCGTCGGCGTCGATGTGTCGGTACGTTCGCTGGAACGTGCATCCGAACGACTGAAGCTCGATCGACTGCCTGATATGCAGCGCCGACGTATCGAGTTGCTGCATGGCTCTCTGATGGTCTGCTGCAGCCGGCAGTAAAGTGCCGTGGCCCGGAGTACCTTCGCATCATCTACGGCCCAGAGTACCTCGAGCCGGAGCATCTGGAGCGCCTCCGCAAACGTGGCTTGAAGCATAAACGATCACTTGCGCTGCGTGAGTTCGCCTTGGGCATCGAGGCGCTTGAGCGGTTCACACGGCGCGAACCATTGCGACGCACGCACGAGTGTGTTTTTGGAGTGCTTGCGCTGGAAAGCGAGCCGGTCGATCCACGGCTTTGATGAGGACCGCACATTTCTTGTTCGCAACGGCCTCAGGCATCGAACCGCACGCCACGTTCACCCCAGAGGGGGTGTGAACCAGAGAGTCCGAGAGTTTGAGAGTTCGGGCCGGGGTCGCGAGCGGGACGCCGTGGGTTCGGCTCGAAGCCCGATCTGGCGGGTTCAAATCCGAGAGCGCGGGCCATCGGCCCGGTTGGCGGAAACCTCGCTGGCGCTTGGACGTTCGGCGATCTCGGCCACCGCGGCTGGCTGGCCCTCGCCGTAAACCAAAGCGCCCCCGCGTTTCGCGGCGGTCGTGAAAATTCCCCGACGAGGGCTCGAACCTGGAATCTAGCGGTTAACAGCCGCTCATTCTACCATTGACCGATCGAGGAACGCCAACATCACCCGCTCGCCCGAGTTGCTCCATCTGCCTTCGCCTAAAGGAACTGCTCAGCGCTCACGCCGAAGTGCCGACACAGGATGCGGATGTGGCGCTTACTGAGAGACCTCTCGCCTCGCAGGAGTTTCGAGCCGAGCGAGCGATTGCCGAGGAGTCGGCCGAGAGCGGAAGCATTCAGATGGTTCTCGGTGCAGAGGCGCTGCAGCAGCTCGGTTGGCGATCCTTCCTCGGGCGGCTTCATCAGTTCTTCGTAGCCGGCGATCAGCGTCGCGAGTGTCGACATAAAGGCGACTTGGTCCTGCGTAGGTTCGCGAAGAGCGAGGAGCCGATCGAGCAGACCCAACGCCCGATCATAATCCTGATCATCGCTGATCAGCCGCATCGGTCGCAACGCACTGAGCTCCATGAACGTCGTGGGCAGTGGAGTTGGATGGTCGTTGGTCGCCGGCATGTTCATCGTCCTTCCTGTTCGCTAGTGCGCACATTCCGTTTCCGTGAGTTCTTTGTCGCCATCGGCGCGGGATTGGCGCGAGCCAATGATGGGTCATTCGATTTGAGTACATTTCGTCGCCACTTCAACATTCCGTCGTTGGTCGCACTCGGCCGTCACTCACCTTCCTCCTCATCGTCGCGGTCGAGGATGATTACTTTGACGTGCTGCGATTCGGTGCCTTCCCCAGCGTTGTGGCCAGTCCTAAACATGCCAAGATGCTGACCGGCGAGCTTCAGTGCCGCGAGCTTGTCATGCAGCTTCAAACGAGTGCGCTTCACGGTCCTGGCTCCCTCGCCCTTGCCGTCGACGTATTCCTCCTGCGTGATCTCCCGGATCAACTTTGTGGCTCCTGCCGGCAGGTTTGAGAGGTCGAGGTACACATCGCCGTTGTCGGAGAACCTCAGGAAGTTAGCCATGTCCGCTCGTGCAACCGCTGCTAGCTCCATCAGGACGTCGTCCTGCGTGATCCGGCAGCGCTCCGAGCGTTCCGCCATAGCGTTCTGGATCGCTGTTTGGATGTCTGGTTTTGTCAGGTTTTCGCTTCCGATCAGCCGGGCCGATTTCGAGCTGTAGCCCGCACGTATCGCAGCCTGCGTCGCATTCAGATCGACTAGGTACTCCTCGACGAAGCGTCGTTGCCTTCTAGTGAGTTTGGCTGGGTGGTTCGCCATTTGCGGCAATCTGAGTTACATGGTCTTCCGCCTCTCGCCGGCGCGGCCTACGGGAACCTTAATGCTGAAGATCTCTGTGATCGGCGTAGTGTCAAACAGCCTGAGCGCTGCCACCGATCAATCATGGAGCCCTTAGCAATCAGGGATGGAAAGCCCGCCGCGCCTGGATCGGTGCTGCAAGCGCCACCTCGATGCCGCTTGACCTCGATGTCGGCAACCGCGATGAACCTACGATTTGTTGTCACGCTTGCCTCGCTTCACACGTGGAACCGGCGGCTCCGGCCCGGAAACTCGACCAGTCGCACTCGATCAGCTCACCGCACTGGCGGATTCGATCCATGACCGCACCGCCGACCGATGCGGCGAACCGCTCTGCCGAGAGGTTGCTTATCAGCACGGTGTCGCGCCCGCGCTTGTACCGCAGGTCAACGATCTCACAAAGCAGTCGATCCTCGTATTCGGTCCCGGCCCGCTTGTCGGCTTCGTCCAGCACAAGCAGCGAAGCGCGTCCATACCGATTGATAACCGCCTGCTCGCCCTCGCCTTCGCAGCGTGATTTGTGCAGGTCGCGAAACAGCCGTGAGGCGGTGGCGTACTTCGGCTCGCG
>CAZFZT010000027.1:0-37962 GCA_964523675.1 uncultured Isosphaeraceae bacterium | reverse complement strand
AAGCTCGCCAAATTGAAACCCGCGTTTGCGAAAGACGACAAGGGCACGGTCACTGCAGGCAATTCATCAGGCGTCAACGACGGCGCAGCTGCGATACTGCTGGTGGAGAAGAGCCGCGCGAAGGAACTGGGCCTCACGCCGCTTGCCCTCGTCGGCGCAAGCGCAGCCGCTGGCGTCGATCCCGCGTACATGGGCATCGGCCCTGTGTATGCATCGCGCAAGGCGCTCGATCGCGCAAGACTCTCGATCAAGGACATTGATCTTATCGAACTCAACGAGGCCTTCGCTGCCCAGTCGATCGCGTGCATCCGCGAACTCGATCTGAATCCGGAGAAAGTCAACGTCAACGGCGGTGCGATCGCCATCGGCCACCCGCTCGGCTGCTCCGGCGCACGGCTGACGGCCACGCTCATCCACGAAATGCGACGACGGAAAGTCACGCACGGCCTCGCTACACTATGTATAGGTGTCGGCCAGGGCCTCGCGACGGTGTTTGAGGCCACATAGCCCCCACGTAGCCCGGCCTTGGCCGGGGTGAACGCAGGGGCGCCATGCGCTTCTGGATCACGCCACAGTCACCCGGCGTAAACGCCGGGCTATATGGAGCAGATTATGTCCGGCTCATCAAACATCGGAATGCACATCGACCACGCCACGCAGGAAGACCCCGAGCTCCTCGCCGAGTTCGAGGCAAAGATGGCCCGTGGTGACATGATCGAAGCCGACGACTGGATGCCGCAGGCGTACCGCACCGGCATGCTCAAGATGGCCGAGCATCACGCCAACTCCGAGATTATCGGCGCGCTTCCCGAAGGCGAGTGGATCACCCGCGCGCCTTCTCTCAAACGAAAACTTGCGCTCACCGCGAAGGTTCAGGATGAAGTCGGCCACGGCCAGATGCTCTACCGCGTCTCGCAGGACCTTGGCAAGACGCGCGATGACATGCTGCGCGACCTCATCACCGGCAAGACGAAATACCACAACTGCTTCAACTATCCCGCGCCGACGTGGGGCGACATCGCGATGATCCAGTGGCTCATCGACGGCGCTGCGATCATGAACCAGAAGACGCTCGCCGACGGGGCGTATGGGCCGTACGTGCGCACCATGAAGCGCATCAATATGGAGGAAGCATTTCATTTCCGCTCCGGCGAGGACATGGTGCTCACATTAATGAGCGGCACGAAGAAGCAGAAGGAGATGGCGCAGGATGCGTTCGACCGCTGGTGGGAACCGGCTCTGATGTTCTTCGGCCCACCCGATAAGCCCAATTGCGAGCAACTGCCGCCGATGAGATGGCGTATGAAGACGGTGACGAACGATGAACTGCGCAGGCGGTTTGTAAACCGCTTCGCGCCGGCCGCGATCGACCTTGGCATCAAAATACACGTCACTCAGAAGGACGAGAACGGCATGGTCGTCTCGAAGAAGCCGGATGAGAAGTGCATCAAGAACGAGGCCACCGGTGATTGGGGCTTTACCGAACCCGACTGGGACGAGTTCTTTCGCGTCATCCGCGGCAACGGCCCGTGCAATAAGAAGCGTCTCGCCCTGCGGCGATTCTCCTACGAACAAGGCCAATGGGTGCGCGAAGCGATCCTCGGCGGCAAGGTAAAGCTGCCGCCGGCAGCGTGAGACCAAGATGTACGACAGGCCGTCGTTGATCGCCGGCCGTCGTGCACGGGGCAAGAAACTGGCGCGGCGTTCGATCCGCGATCGTCACCTCCTCACCCCTTCGCTCTCAAGCCGATGACGACTCTGCTCGATCATGCGCGCTGCTTCGACAACTGCTCCTCAATGCGGCGGAGCGTGTCACGAATGTCTGTGAGAGTCGCCAGCATTGGGCCGTCGTCACTGGCGACTGCGACACGAGCCGAGACTTGAGGCACAGCAGCGGCGGCAGCATCATCACGATCAGCGATTCGATCGCGCTGCGCCAGGACGAGATCGCGGAACGAATCAACATCGACGATGCCCACGACGCGCACCAGCGCGCCGTGTTGATTGCTCTGGCCAGCCGTCTCTACGCGAATGCCGCGCACGCCATAGTGCCGCATGATCGGCCCCTGGAACACCGCAAGATCCGTGACCTTCTCCAGCGGGATGCTCTTCTCTTCCTTGTTGAGTAGACCGCGATGCACCTTGAGATCGCGCGTTGTGAGATACACGCGCAGGTGGTGGTAGTAGCGCGTCCAGTACCACCTCGCGATCGGCCGCACGAGAGGAATGAGCACGATGCCAAACACCGTGCAGAGAAGTGCGATCGTGATTGAGGTCACGAAGTAATCAATCGCCTCGCGTTTGAACTCCGCTTCATTGAGAATTCGTTCTTTGCCCAGATGGGGCTGCGCAGTATCCATGCGCGCATCATACAATCCAGTTATGGCCCATCAGGCGCGAATCCCCTGCCCGAAGTGCGGCTACGACCTCCTCGGCCTGGTGCGCGAAGATAGCACGGCCCGATGCCCCGAGTGCGGCCGCACGTCGTCGCTGGGCGAGATCGCCGGGGTTCTACAAAGACGATCCAACTGGTGGCAGGGGCCGCTGGCGTTCCTTCTTGTTTTCGCAGCGTTGGGGTTCTCGAATACGCTCGCCCTCTCCGGCGGAACCTTCGGCCTGCACAACTTCATTTTCGCCGCTCTGATGGCTGCGATCGCGTACATTCTTTCAATCTGGTGGCTCGATCTTCTGCAGCTGGAGCGACTTATCTTTGCATTGGGCGCCCTGCTCATCGCGCTCCTCGACTCAAGGTGGATGTACCCATGGCTGTTGACGCTTTGGTTCGTTGGATTCTGGACGTACAGTTTCCTCAGCCAATGGAGACAGATCGGCGACCGTTGGTAGTCATACCAACTGCCCGCCCCACTCGCGCGCCGCTTCCATGATGCGTTCAGCCGTGCGCACGGCGGCGAACCCGGCCTCGGCATCAACACTCGGCTGCGTGCCGCCTCGCACCGCGCTGAGGAAATCGTCGATTTGCAGCTTCAGCGGTTCTGCATCGCCGACATCAAGCTCATCCACCTTCACCAGATCAAGGTAGTTGACAGCCGAGAGATCTTTGCCGCTACGCAGCTCCTCGCGCACTGCTGCAAGCTGCTGCTCGTTCGCGGTCTTGCGCACCACGGTGCCCTTGCGGTGAACGAAATCCGCGGAGATGTAGGCATCCTCCGAGATGATCCGAATCTTCCGCTCCGTCTTCAGCGCCAGCCGCGAAGCCGTCACGTTCGCCACGCACCCGCCATGCGGAGTCTCGAACGTCAGCCGCGCATTGCACACATCCTCAAACGCGCCAAGCACCGACACGCCGCTGGCCTGCACATCCACCGGCTCGCTGCCCACCAGCATCAGCAGCAGATCAAGATCGTGAATCATCATGTCAAGCACCACGCCCACATCCACGCTGCGAAACGTCATCGGGCTGATGCGGTCCATCTCGATGAAACGTGGCCGAATATCCTTGAACCTGCGGATTGCCACCATCACCGGGTCATAGCGCACGATGTGCCCAACTTGAAGCACAGCACCGGTGCTGCGCGCAGCGTCCACCAGCGCCTGCGACTCGTCGACGTTCGGCGCAAGCGGCTTTTCAATCAGGCAAGCCACTTTGGCAGCAAGCAGCGGCTCGGCGGCCGCTCGATGATGCACGGTTGGAGTCGCGATGGTTACGGCTTGAACCCCTGCGTCGATCAGCATCTCCACATTCTCGAACGCCTTGCCCCCCCACTCCTCAGTGATTGACTCACAGACCTCAGGATTGACATCAACGACGCCGATGAAATCAACATCAGGCGACTGCGCATACACCCGCGCATGATGCCGGCCCATGCGCCCGGCGCCGACGACGGCACATCGCAGGGGACGGTCTTGAGAAGTATCTGGTCGTTGAGTCTGAGTCATGGTCGAAGGTGCTCAAACAGCGTCAACCTCGCACGGAGAGACTGACACGTGCTGCTTCAAGCATGATATCAGGCCGAAAATGACACAGCATGTGAGGCGCACTCACACGTCGTTGCGGCTGTCTCGGAACTCAATCTCTTCAATCGTTGTCCGCCGCAGTGTCACGCCGCCGCGCTGTTCTTCTTCAACGCACTTGCGAACCGTTTGTCGCTGCTGCTCCTGCGAGGGATCAGTCTTCACGCCCTTCCAGACGTGGCCGACGAATTCGCCGAGCGATCGCATGAGGGATTTGCGAGAGTGGCTGCCCATGGCGTCAACGGGGGATCATAGCTGCGGCCGAGCAGTGTGCTCCATCACGTGCAAGCGGACAGCCGCAGGGCTTGGGGGCCACTTCGACACGGGCCGGTTCCATGGTGCATGGCGACCGCGAGCGATCAATCCGCTATCATTGGGTCCACCATCGGTGAGGTGGCAGAGCGGTTGAATGCACCGGTCTTGAAAACCGGCGTGGCCTGTATGGGTCACCGCGGGTTCGAATCCCGCCCTCACCGCTCCTTTCCCCGGCCGGATCGGGTCAGTTTCGAGGTGCCCGGTGCGTGCCAAGCGCGGACAATCATCGCAATGGTCCGCGTCATCACATCCAGACATCGACCTCATGCGCGGTCGCGTCAATTGCGGCAACATATGGTTTCGAGCGGCTACGGCGGAGGCAGGGATATGCCTGTTGGCGCCTATGCACTGCTCCTGGCCTTGTATCCAGCTGTTTTCGGCGTCATGTTGGCGGCGGCGCGCCGTCGCAGCGCATCGGCCCCGGAACGCGCTTCGCTTCAGGACATCGCGCTGCTCGGGATTGCCACCCATAAACTGGCCCGCCTCATCACGAAGGATTGGGTCACCAGCCCGATCCGCGCCCCCTTCACGCGCTACAAAGGGTCTATAGGCGCGGGTGAAGTAAAGGAGTCTTCTCGCGGCACGGGGCTTCAGCGGGCGCTTGGCGACCTATTCACGTGTCCCTGGTGCATGGGCGGGTGGGTCGCAGGCCTTCTTGGCCTTGGCTATTTCCTGCAGCCGCGACTCGTGCGCATGGTGGCGACCGTATTCACGATCGAAGCCATCGCCGACTTCCTGCACCTTGGCTACGACAAAGCACGATGATCCGCATCGCAAGGCGGCGCGTTCCGACTATGACGATTGCCGCTATCGAGTGGAGGCATCAAGTCGCGTCGCTGCCGCAATCTGTTCGACCTGATCAGGGCGAAGGATCGCGCGGAGTTCCCGCATCGTGCGCTCATTGAGTTCGGCGCGATCGAAATTCAGAACTTCCAGCGAACTCGCTCGCTCCATGCGCTCGCGCATTGCATTTTCACGTTCACCGCCTCGCTCGCGGTCGCGACGGGGGCCGCGCCAAACCGGCGCATCCGCCAGCGCCATGTGATGCTCCACGATGGCGTATGTAATGTCCCTGTAAACCGGCCGATACTCGGCGGCGATTTCCATGAGGCGAGATCGTTGCGCCTCTGTCAGATCACGAAGCGTAAGCGCGCTCTGGATACGCTCTTCAGCCGAGGCGGGGTCATCAAACGCTGCTGGAAACGCCTTTCGGTAGTAGGCGTCTTCAAGCCGCGTACCCTCGTGCTCCGGCAGGCGATCAAGGACCACATCAAGCGATTTCCGGTTCAACTCAGCAAGCGCGTTGTTCACGGTTCGAGCCGCTTCCCGAACCTGTGTCATGCGTTCACCCATTTCGCGGAACCGATTGCCACGGCGTTCCCGATCATCGTCACCTCGCCGCGCCATCATGAACTGGAGCGACTGGCGATGCGTAGCGACCTCGGACTCGAACCTTTGGCGAAACAGGTCTGCGGCATCTTGTTCATATGCAGCGATCAAAGGCGCAATGTCACTCCATAGCGTTCTCTCTACATTCAGCGACGTTACCAGTTCAGCAATGTCCACCCGAGCTTCGCCTGCGGAGCCGATGAACGCCATCGCTGGACCGGTGGGCTCGGCCTGTTCCGGCACTTGATATTGAATACGGTCTCGAGACGAAACAGCTGCCTTGAGAACACTCAGCTGGCCTTCGTCGGAACCGTCAAGCAGCGCGATCTGCACGTCATCAAAGAACCGTTGATCGGCCGCCCGCACCGCTTCGAGCAACGAGAGCAGCCGTTGAAAGCCCGAATCCAATAGCTCTGCAAGCTCTGCCGGATCAGATGGCCGATCCTCTTCTCGGCGAATCTGCTCAACGACGCGAGCATATGGCGCAGCATGTTCGTTGCGAATGGAATTGAAGCGGTCAAGATAATCGTCATGCAGCGAGTGAAGCAGCGCCAGCTGCATTTCATCAAGCGCAAGCCGCTGTGCCAGTTGGTCTACCGCCTGTTCACTGATTCGGTCAGGGGGAGTAAAGCCGGTGAGGAATGAGATCGCGCCCTGGTGCATGCCGCCTCCGCGAGCCACGACCATTCGCGCCCCAACTCCACCTCGGCCTCGTTCTGTGCGAACCGCGATCCGGTCCTCGCGGCGACGGACACCGGGAGGAGCCGGCGAGAGTTCCTCCGCCAAGCCCGGCCCAAGCATCGCCTTAAGCGTCTCAATCGCTGATTCGTCCGCTGCTTGAGCGCGTGCCTGAAGCTCATCGATCTTCGCCCGCACCGGATCTTCACCCATGCGCGCGATCTGCATGAGGGTGAGGTTCCGCCGGTGCTCGTTCAAGAGATCCATGATTTGATCAGCCAATCGATCCTGACTGTTCAAGTGCGCAGCGGCGAGAGCAGCGACACTCTCGCGCATCTCTGATGGCAGTTCCTCCATCTCAAGCGCGCCCCTGAAGAGCGATTCTGCTTGGCGGCCGACTTCCGCTGCTTCTCGATATGCCCGGCCGAGGTATTGAGCGCGCAACTGCCGGTAAGACTCGTTTGGAAGCGCAGTTGCGAGCTGCCGAAACGTGCGCTGATTGAGCTCCGCAAGTTGATCCGCACTCTTGAGCAGGTCCACCTTGATCTCGTCCCAGATCAACTGGAAATCGCCGAAGAAGCGCATCATGCGCCCTGGGTTCTCCATCATCTCCTGATCGAGGCCCAGTTTATCGAGCTTCTTGAGGCCATCAAGGATGGCTTTGGTCCCGCTGTCGAAAACGCGCCGAGAATAGGTTGTCAGTTGATGCTCGTACGAGGCGAGGAGCGGATCGACTGCTTCAAGATCAGCCGGAGGCAAATCAAGTTCAAGGAGCATCTCCGCGAGATCGACGCGCACCGCAGGATTGACGAAGTCGGTCACACGTGATGCTTCCGTTCGCAGCCGCTCTCGCTCCCGGCTTTGACGAATCCGGATGAGCTTCTCCGCCTGGTCGTCGGTGAGGACACCCTGCATGTCATTGAAGAACGATTCATCGAGCGTCCTGATCCTGTTCATCAGCCGAGTAAAGTCCTTGACAATCGTCTCGAACTGCTTGAACTGTGACGGATCGAATCGCCCCGGCCGCATTTCACGAAAGTGATCGAAGAACTTCTCGATGTCGCCTTCTCTCAGTTGCCGAAATTGCTCGAGATAGCGCGCGTGCGGCTCACCAAGCGCCAGCAGCTGCTGGTCGCTCATTCCAAGGCGATCTGCGTAGCCGTTTAAGTGTTGACTTGAAATCGGATCAGGCAACGCGCCGAAGGTGCCTTGCGCCTCGGCACGCTCGGTTGTGAGCAGTGCCAAGAGCAGCATAAGAAAGGCGATGGGGAGGACGTGAGTTCTTCGCGGCATGTTTCGGATTCCTGATGGGCGGGCAATTACGGGCTGAGCATCTCACACCAGACTCTCTGGTCGAGCGTCTGCACAAGTTGTACCGTTCGGAGCCGTGTCGGTTACATCACTGCCGGCAAACCAACCGCCCGACGCCAGGCGCTCACCTGGCCAAGGTGCAGCATGTTGTGGCTGTTGACGATGAAGTTCACTGCGCTGCCGATCGTCGGAAACATCTCTCGAAAACGGCCTTCAAAGGGGTTTTGCCGCCGAAATACGTCGTCCGTCGTCTGTGGCAACAGCTCAAGCAGCGTCTGGTTGCGATGGATGAAGTGCGCCATGATCTCCTCCTTGCCGGGGTATCGGCCGTCCTGGGAGACACATGGCGCGGGTGCGTCAAACAGTTCCGCCCATCCCTCCTTCTCGACAACCAGTTCGTTCTTGCCAAGTAGCTTCAGAACCTTGTCAGGGTAAAGCGAAAGATGGCCGAAACAGAACGCCGGATGATTCATCGTCGGATGCGGCATGTCATGAAATGATTCCGCCGGGATATCCTCCGCAAGGAGCTCTGCATAACGCAGGGTTGAACGCAGAGGATCACTCAACCATGAGGCGGCGGTGGCATGGGCTCCGAGAGTAGTCGTCATAAGTTCCTCCTCGATCGTTTCCAAGTCATCAGTAATGGACCACATGATAGCAGGGCGATACCGCTGCCATCCGGAGTTCAATCCGCTCAACTGAGGCCCAGAGTCGACCGCTCGGCGTTCAACCACTCGCGCTCCGCGGCACTCACGCAACCTGCAAGGGGTGACGTGGAGCCGCTGGATCTGCACTGGCAGTCGCTCCTATCCACGATCACGAAGGGATGTGACCCCCTCATGCTTCGCGCAGTGAACGCAGCAGAATACCTCGCCTCCAGCTTCGACGCCGTGGCCGATGACTCGTGTGCCGCAATGGGCGCATCGAGGAGCCATGGCTTCTATAGCGCATTCGAAACTATCGAAGACGTGCCGCTCTCCGTCGCGCACGATCTCAAACGCCTTGTCATAGTCATTGCCGCACGTTTCACATCGCGCCATCGGATCTCCTCTTTTGTTTGCATCGTCTTACTGGGTTCTTAAACTGATCAGTCGCCAGGAACTTCAATCTCATCGATGATTTCGCGGACGCCTTCAACCTCCCGTACGATGTGCTTCACAACAAGACGCTCATCTTCGCTCTCCACCACGCCGCGAAGTGTCACAATTCCGTCATAGGTTGAGATGCGCATCATCCGAGCCGATGGTGAAAGCCAGAGATCGCTTCGAATGTGCTGCCGAATCTGTTCGGTGATCTGTTCGTCTGAACTCTCCGCTGCCTGCGCGTCTTTGTGTGTTGGCTGCGCCGATTCGCTGACCGCCACTGGTGCAGCACCGTCTTGAGCGTGCTCATCCGGCATAGGGGCCGGTTCCTTGGGAGGAGAATCTGAAATGGCAATGGTGCCTTCGGCATTGCCGGCAAGCGGTGGCGTCGTCTCCGGAGCGACCGGGCCGTCGGGCGGTCCATTCGTGGGATCAAGATCGCAACCACTCGGCACCAGAGCGGCCAGACCTAATGCCATGCCCAGCAATGTGTTGTGCACGAGGTTCATCCCATTCAGGGTCGCCGACATGGCACGGCCGCACCATAGGAACATCACAGTGATCAGCGGGGTCAGCCGTACTGGTTTCCTGTAGGCGTTCGATTAGGGAAGAAAAACCATATCGAGCACATGCTCAACGACATAGCGTGAAAGAGAGAATGGGAGCAAGAGCAAGCAGTTTGGCAAGCGATCCTTTCCCATCAAGGAGATTGGGCCATGATTCAAGAATCACGAGTAGAGGTCGTTGAAACACAGATCGGGCGTCTCCCCCAAACAGCGACATCCCCGTATGCCGCGCAGTCAGGCATCGTTCCGGCCGCGGTGGCGCGGCTTTCTTGGGGCGCGCTCATTGCCGGGTCGGTTGTCGCCATGGCAGTGCAGTCGCTCCTCGTTGTGTTAGGACTGGCTATTGGCCTGAGTTTGGCGCCAGTGACGGCCGGTGAAGGGCTTGCCGTCATGGCCGGTATCTGGTGGCTGATCACTGCTCTTGTCTCGCTCTTCATCGGCGGATATGTTGCGGGGCGCTTTTCATACATCCGCCATCCCTTCCACAGCGCAATGCACGGCATCATGACATGGTGCCTCGCTACCGCGGTAAGCATCGTCCTCATCGGTTGGCTAGGCGGTGTGGTCGCGGCCGGCCCCATGTCCGGCATCGTCGAGGAGCTTGTCCATGTCCGGGCGGATCAGAGTCAGATGCAGATCGGGGTCGATGTGCCCGAGCGCGTCGGCCTCCAGGTCGATGGACAGCAGGCGACAAACGAACAGCAGTCCGATCAGAGCGATCTCGGAGCGACGGCCGCCGCATGGTGGACATTCTTCGCGCTCTTGCTTGGCGTCGCAGCGGCCGGCTTTGGCGGTTATCTCGCCTCGCCTGCAAACCTGCGCGAAACCACCGGCGGTGTCGGCGGAGCCATGCGACATGGCAATGAGCCAGAGTAACGCGGCTGAGACCACCCGGTCAATTGTCCGTGGGTTTCGCTGGATCGGTCTCAGGATTACGGTTCACCTGCTCTCGGTTGCGCGGCTGGCGATCCCGTTTGGCCTCCCGGGCTGTGGCAGCTCGTCGCAGATCCTGCTCTGTGTGCGTACTGGAACGCTTGTTTCTGCGGAAGAGACGCCAGATCATGGCCAAGCTCCTTCATTCGCCCACCGATCCTAAGCGAAGCGTTTGGGTGCGTCGCTAGATTCGACTCCCCACTCCGTCGATATGAGCCCTTGCCATAGCCCACGGGATTGCTATACTTGGTGCCCCTCGAATTGCCCTCGTCGGCCGAACCGCTCGGCTCGATTGATTTATAAGAAAGGATCGCCCCTCATGCCTCGCGTCTGTCATTTCACCGGAGCCAGAACCAGAACCGGCAACCGAATCCGCTATCGCGGCCGCGCCAAGTACCTCGGCGGCATCGGTCTTAAAATGACCGCGTGCTCCAAGCGCACCTTTAAGCCGAACCTCCAGGACGTAACGGCAATGATCGACGGCAAGCCGCAGCGCATCAAGGCATCGACGCGTGCGATCAAGCAGGGGCTCGTCATCAAGCCGCTCAAACGCAAGTACGGCTACACCCGACAACAAAAGGGGTAATCCGACCAGAAGCGAATTTCAATACGAAGCGGCGAAAGCCGCTTCGTTCGCTTTTGGAACGGCCTGGCTAATGCAGCCCCTGTTCAGCCAGCCACCGTTCAGCATCGAGGGCTGCTTGACAACCCATTCCGGCAGCAGTGACCGCCTGACGATAGGTGTGATCTGCCACATCACCTGCCGCAAAGACGCCGTCAATGTTCGTGCGGCTGCCTCGTTCCCGCAGCAGAATGTAACCGCTTTCATCGAACTCCAGCCCGCTTTCGCGAAGGAACGCCGTCGCAGGAGTATGGCCAATGGCGATGAAAAGGCCCTTGATCTGCAGGACTGACGACTCACCCGTGACTGTGTCTTTCAGCCGGACGTTCTCGACCATGTCCTGACCGCCCACATCGACCACGACTTTGTTCCACAGGACCTTGACGTTCGGCTCCTTGAGCACGCGCTCCTGCATCACCTTCGAAGCTCGGAACTCGTCGCGACGATGAATGATGTACACGGTGGAGCCGAACTTCGTCAGATAACTCGCCTCTTCCATCGCAGTGTCTCCCCCGCCGACAACAGCCAGCGGCTGACCACGGAAGATGGGCAATGCGCCATCGCAGACTGCGCACGCACTCACCCCGCCACCCGAAGTCGCCAGCCGCAATTCATTTTCGAGCCCGAGCCAGTTCGCGGTCGCGCCGGTGGCGATGATGACCGCGTGAGCTCGAACTGTTTGGCCTGCTGATGTATGCAGTGCATACGGCCGCTGCGAAAAGTCGCAACGATCGATGTCTTCATGAACGACCTTGGTGCCAAATCGCTCCGCCTGCTTCTGAAAGAGTGCCATCATCTCCGGACCGGTGATCCCTTCCGGGAACCCCGGATAATTCTCCACCTCGGTCGTCAGCATCAACTGTCCGCCGGGCAGAACTGGAGCAGGATTCTGCTTCGGGACGCCAACATAACACACCGGATCGAGGTTGGCGCGAGCGGCATAAATGGCAGCAGTCCAACCCGCAGGACCGCTGCCGATGATGATGAGTCTCTGCACTTCGTCTTGTTGGGGCATGAATCGGATGATAGCCGGTTCAAAGGGTGAATATGCCAACGGGACAGCACTGCCGCGTTGCGGTGGCGCCGTACACTCAACAAAGTCACGCGCGAGGTGTCAAGCGGCGATGACTAATGCAGCAATCCCTGCTCGCGCGAAATCGCCTTGATCGGCGGCCACAGAACAATGTCGCCAACCCGGCCGTCATCTGTATGGCGTTGCCCAACATCATCTGAGTGATTCTGTCCCTTCGAGTACAGAATCCCCACATTCGGCTCCAGCCAGATCCGCCCGGCCGGCGCGTCGATCGAAACACGCGAATCCCGCAGCAGATAAATCAGCGCGCCGAATTGGCGGTCATACGCGTCCAGATCGGAAATTTTTCGAGCGAACTGGCCATAAATCATGCTGATAAACGTCGGGTATTCGCCGTAGTAGTTGTGGTAGGCGCAAATGCCGGCGGAGAGTGCGGTGCCGTTGACGGCGACGATCAGCTCGCGACGCAGGTTGAACAGATCCGCGAGGTCGCGCATCGCGTAGATCACCGCTGCATAACGCACTTTGTTTGTGCGCTCGAATTGCGTCTGAATCGAGAGGATCGGGTCGTACTCCTGCACGCGCCATCGCCGCCACCAGTCGTCATACACAAGACGCAGCCGCTCAAGCGATGCGGTCAAGCTGCCGTGGGCGCTATAGCCCACATGCTCCCACCGCCGCGCAGCTCCAAACCTCGTCAGCGGCGCTTCGCGCGCCTGAACCGCTGCGAATGTGTCGGCAAGCTTACGAGGGTCCACTTCATCTGGCTGGTCATCTCGATATACGCTGCGAATCAAGACCTCGGCCACCCAGCGATCGCCTTCAGGCATAAAGAGGTGATTGCGGTCCGGCCGCAGGAACGGAATCTCCGCCACCGCAATGCGCGTGAGCTGCTGCTGCGAAATGGATTCGCGGTACTTGTAGAAGACGTCCCGGAGGTTTGCCAGCGCATCGATGAGCACTTGGACGCTGCGCGTCTTCTCAACCTGCATTTCACGATCACAATACTGCCGCGCAACGAATAAATGCGCAACCGCAAGATCAAGAGCGTCACGCACCTGCCCCGCTTCCATCAGCCGGTACACCTCGGCCGTCACATAGGCCGCCTTCACGTCAGCCGCATCGAGGTATGGAAACTGCGAACGTCTCAGATCATCGTCCGGCGCAAGATCAGCGATCAACCCTTCGCTGATGTAGCGCTGATCAACACCTCCGCGGCCATAGGGCAGCCCAAGAATGCTGCGTTCCTTGCACTCGCGAATCGCTTGTGCCATGTGCGTGTTTGACTCAGCCCAACCTGCGACATCCTCCCAGTTCCGCATGCCGGGATGGATCGTCGTCATGTTGAACTCTGCGCTGATGGGCGCGGACGGCCGAGTCATCTTCCGGTAGGCGTAAAAGAGGACTTTGTAAATCTTTGCGGATTACCGGCCGGAAACGCTGGGACCGGCATTGAGTCGGTCGAGCACATCCTGAACGGTGTGCACCGCTGCACGTTCCTGAGCCGGTGCTGCCGTGGTCAGAATGAGCGTGAGAAGTGCGAGTGCGATTCGTGCAGGAGCGATTGGCTGAAGGCGAATCATGGTGAAGGCATTCCTTGGTCATCATCAGTGCGGCTACGCAGCCGCTGAGCTGAACTGAGCATCGTAACAGATTTGATCCATTGCCCCAGATGAGCACGCGAATTCGGCTCGATCCGCCGCGCCCGCCCCACCTGTACGCATGGTAAAGCGGTATCATGCCGCGTCCAGCGCGGCCAGCGTTGCGCCGCACCACTTCTGCAGCAGGAGAAAGTTTCAATGATCGTCGGCGTGCCCACTGAAGTCAAAAAGGATGAATATCGCGTCGGTATGCGCCCGGTCGGCGCGGAAATGCTCGTGCAGCGTGGCCACACGGTCTATGTGCAGCAGGGAGCGGGCGTGGGCAGTGGATTCCCTGACGAACAGTATGACGCAGCCGGGGCCACCCTGGTTCCATCCGTCGAGGAAGTCTGGGCCAAGGCCGAAATGATCGTCAAGGTCAAAGAGCCCCAGCCGCAGGAAGTGGCCCTCATCAGGGAGAACCAGACCGTCTTCACCTACTTCCACTTCGCAGCCGACAAGGACCTCACCATCGGCTGCCTCGAGTCCAAGTGCATCGCCGTCGCTTACGAAACGCTCACCGACAAACGCGGCTACCTGCCCCTGCTCACCCCCATGAGCGAAATCGCAGGCAAACTCTCAGTCCAGGAAGGCGCGAAGTACCTCGAACGACCGCAAGGCGGCCTCGGCGTGTTGCTGGGCGGCGTCCCTGGAGTTGAGCCCGGCCACGTGCTCATTCTGGGGGGCGGCGTCGTCGGCACATGCGCTGCCCGCGTCGCAGCCGGCATGGGCGCGGATGTCGTCATCATGGAGATCAACATCGACCGCATGCGCGAACTCGGCGAGTGGATGCCGCCCAACGTCAAGACCATCTACTCCGATCCGCAAGCCATTCGCGAACACCTCAACTGGGCAGACCTCGTCATTGGCGCGGTTCTCGTACCGGGGGCGAAGGCGCCGCGCCTCATCAGCCGCGAAGACCTGCAGCACATGAAGCCCGGCTCCGTCATCGTCGATGTCGCCATCGACCAGGGCGGCTGCGTCGAAACCGCGAAGGTCACCACGCACTCGAATCCCATTTACACCGTCGATGGCGTCGTCCACTACTGCGTCGGCAACATGCCCGGCGCGGTCGCGCGCACCTCCACGCAGGCCCTCACCAACGCCACACTGCCGTGGGTGTTGAAACTCGCTCAGCACGGGGCAGATGCCCTCGCGAAGAAGGATGTTCACTTCAAGGACGCCATCAACACGAACCGAGGCGTGCTGACGAACCAGCCGGTGGCGGAGGCGCACAATTTGGAGTTTGAGCCGTTGGGGGTGTGACGTGATACCTGCATTCGCGCCGCGTCCTCCGCTGCCTGCTCAGACCGCCGTTGGTAGCAACGATGTGGTAATCTCTGCATGCGCGAGTTTGCGCGACTTGACGACTCTGCTTACATTCACGGGAGGTCCTTTGGCCGCTACCGTCCCCACAACCTGTGCAATCGCGCAGCAGTACTCATCTTCCTTTGAGTCATCCATTCGGATTATGATTGATGGCGCAATCACGGGGGCAGGAACGTCATTGATTGGTTCTCCCTTGGATAAGGGTAAGACCACGTTCTTGTATTCGAAGCGATTGGGGCCGGTACCATATACAACAGCTTTGCGATCATGATCGTAAAGTCCTGCCGAAGCATCGATGGCAACGACTTTTGAATACCACCTGACGACAACTGGAATACTGAGCGCACAACCAACCGCTCGCCGAAGCATCCCATTTGCGAGCATCGCTTGTGGTGCTTTGAATTCATAATTCATAGTCACACGACGAGCCCACGATGCATGAGTTGGCAGAGACGCATCGCGTAACAGTACACGAGAAGCAATTTCAGAGACTGCATCAGTGTATAATGCAGATGCCAGAGACCGATCTCCGAGCGATATCTGGGCATCTTGAGGAAGCGGTTTCTGAAAATGAAATGTATAACCTAGGTCGTGGACGTCGATCTGCGGCGCCACCAATTCCTTCTGTACGACTACCGTGATTCGATAATCCTCCTTTGCCAGAGCCGACATCGCACCTAGCCCAAGACGACTCGCCTTCTTTAGCGCATCGACAGTAAATCCGGAGTTACTGCACACTATCGCGACATTGCATTCGAAGTCGCGGCGTTTCGAGTCCAACGCATCGATTGTTGCTATCCCCACCGGACGCTTCCAATCTTTGCATTCAATCATCGCCAACAAACGTGCGTCACGCCCGTTGCAGCGGACTGCGACATCCATATCTCGCCGGCCATCAGGCCCGGTTACCCATTGGCCAACTTCAACATCTGCGTTCGGAAACACCGTTTCTACAACCGCGGCCACTGCCTCTTGGTATGGATCCCCTGCTTTCGGCATCAATGCAAGCCAGTGTATGCCAATGCTGTCGTCGGAGCGACGCAAGGAGCGAGGGCCACACCCCCGGCGCCCCGCCCCCGAATTCGCGCGGCGGCCGTTTGAGCCGGGCGCGACGCACACGTTGCAACCGGCGTGGCCCCAATTCCGGGGCGAGCCGTCGCGTCTCGAAGAGTCGCCTCTGGAGACCTCGTGACGGATGACGTGGCGAGTCGCTTTGCGTTGATTGCGCGATCGGGCGTCTTCGGCGGCGCTGCGTCATCCGCGCGAGGTCGCGGCGGCTCGCAATCGCCCCGGCGCTCTGAGCGCGAACGACCTGCCCCGGAAGGGGCAACGGAATGTAGCCACGGGTGAAGCCCCGATGGGGCGAAACCCGTGGACAACGATTGCCCCGCGCGTTCCGCCCCGGCAGGGGCGGCGGACACGTCCGCCCGATGCGCACGTCCATCGCCCCTGCCGGGGCGAGCATTGAGAGACGCATCCTCGGTCCACGAGTTGCGCTCCGCTCCACTCTTGGCTACAGCCCTGCGACCCGTTGGGGCGGATGCCGCAATTCAGGCGACACGGCGCAATGCTCCGCTTTCGCGCAGGTATTCCGCGAACGGCGTTGGCGAATCGAGATCGATGACATCGACCACTCGCCCTGCATCCACAGTGGCCGCGCCGGCGGCTGCAAAGAATCGCTCCGGCGAAATGCCGCGCACGGCAAGGTCAAGATCGGACTCGGCCCGCGCTGTGCCGTCCGCAAAGGAGCCGAACACGTACACGTCAGTCGCGCCATGCGCTCGCAGCACATCGGCGGCTCGTCGAACAAAGAGGTCAATGTCAACAGGCGTCATACGGCGACCAGGGGCGCGTGATCAAACGCCTTCACGCCGCCTCCAGCAGATTCCCGCCGGCCGGCACCGAACACTCCGCCGCCTGCGTCATCGCCGGCAGAAGCATCGCGCTCCGGCCTGCGATCCCCGCCGGCAAATCCTTCACGCGCCGCCGCTTGTCCTTTGCCCCGAGTTGCGTCGCCCACGCTACGGTCGGCGCAGGAGCATGATGTTCGGCCATGCGACGGTCAAGGTGGCCATGCCGATGGCAGGCGGCCTCACTCCAGGAACCATTCAAGTACTTTCGCATGGATGCGCATCCAGCCGTTGGGCGTATCCGGCGTCTGGAATGCGTGGTTGCCGCCTTCGATGCGCTCGTAGGTCACATCGCGGCCGCGCGCAAGAAGTTCCGCATACATCACATCTGCGGCTGCGGGGAGTGAAGCGCGGTCGGCAGTGCCCTGCGCGATGAACACGCGCGCTTGACTCTTATGCAGCGCTTCAACCGGCGATGTCCGCAGGAAACTCGACCACCTGCGATGTGGATGGCCCATCCATTCGGCATCGTGATTGTCCGGATCGCGAAGCACGCGCTGCCAGCCGTCGAGGACGCGCGCGATGCGCGCTTCGGCTGATTCGCCCGGCAAGCCGAAGTTGCCTTCGCGGGCGAGCTCGATAAGGTCGAACAACTGCGTCGGCCCGCCGCCTGCGAGCGTGGCGACGTGGGTGATACGCTCATTCGCCGCTGCGAGTTGGCAGACAACCTGACCGCCTTCCGAGTGGCCCAGCGCGAGGATGCGCGAGGCATCGACTCCGGGCAGGGCGCTGGCTGCGATGACGGCCGCGTTGATCGCCTCCGTCCAGCGCTCAACCGTGTGCTCGCGGCGAAACTCCTCCGAGCCCTCCATCGCAGAGCCGGGGCGCGATGGCTGAACGAGGAACTCCACGCCGGGCTTCTCGACGACAAGAATGCGTGCGCGGCTGCGCGCCATGCTGAGCATGGCTGCCTCCGGCCCGCCCGATGCAATATGCTTGCCCGTGGGCGTGTCGACTTCCAGGAACACCGATTGACTGCCGGAGCCCTGCACGCAGACGATCAGAGGCAGCGATTCCTCTGAAGATTCCGCTTTGGAGAGATAGAACGTGATCTTCCGATTCAGCGCATCGATGACGGTGTACCGGTCGTAGGGGAACTGCGCGATAGATTCACCAGGGGTGGCGATGTATGGTTCCGGTGGACTGGCCGGCGGCGCGTGATTCTGGTGCGGCAGATCGGCGCTGAGAGCTCTGATCAACATGATCAAAAGTGTGGTGAGGTTCATGAGCGTTCTTAACGCACGAGAGCCCGCAATCCTTCAGGATTTGGCGAAGGGCGCGTGTCCGAATGCTCTCTCGGGTTCACCGACACGCACTGGAATCATGACGTTTTGTACTGTTTTCGATGAGGATGGCTCGCCATTGGTGCCTGCATGGGGAGTTTCCTTCCTCGTGCCGGGCTTGTAGGAGATGAACCTGTTGCATGATGCGCGTTTCGCGCTCGCCGTTGACCACATTGCGTTCATCTTCCCGCAAATGTGTTACGAGGGCGCGCACGATCATCATTGGTCCAGCGGAAACGCCGTCGCCCAACTCGGCACCGTCATCGGTGGGTCGGTATAAGGGGGAATCTGGGGCAGGTTGATGATTTGGCAGGCATCGGACAGGTTCAGCGCGCAGGCGCGGGCGAAGTATTCGCGCGCCAGCGTTTCATTGTGCGCGAGGCCGATACCGGTGTGATACATGTAGGCGAGGTACCAAAGGCACTCGGCGTCGCCGGCATGAGCGGCGTTAGCCAGCGGTACTAACATTGGGCGGATGTCATATGGCGGATCGCCCGCAAGCGCGATCCTTGCAAGCCCCTTAATTGCGTAGAGATTGTCCAAGGCGCCTCGCTCGTAGAGTTCGATCGCGCGCTGCCTGTTGGCCGCCCTTCCTCGACCTCGCTCATACGCCAATCCGGAGAGAAAACAGCTTCGGCTGTTGCCACCCGCCCGGCAGTCCTTCTCAAGTGCGTCGTATGCAAATGCGACGTGCGCTTCGCTGAGCATTTCGCCGAATAGCATCGATTGCAACACAACGTTGACGCATCCGCTTTCATCTTCAAGTTCACAGGCCTTGAAGAAGTGTTCCGCTGCGAGGGGGCGATTCTGCTCGATGATTCTGCCTTCGATGCAGATCAGCCCCAGTTCGTTAAACGCCGCCCCGGAATTGCCGCCGAGCGCCTGCGCGCCGGCCACCATGACCAGACTGTGCCCGGCGTGGATGCGGTCGTCTTCGAACGCCTGCTTCCAGAACGGAATGGAGTTGCCTGGATGCGGCGCTGTCAAGTATCCCGTGCCCCACATGGTCGCAAAGGCGGCGGTCCAAAGCGACATGTGAATGAAATTCATCCGCTTGCGATCGAGGCCATTCTCCCATGCGTGGTTGAAGCGGCCAAGAAATCCCTTGCGGACAACGCTGTCGATCATCGGTACGCAAAGGTTCAGAATCGGCACGGGCAGCAACTTATCCCAGAAAAGGGGCACCTCCATGAGATCCAGCAGCCGGAAGAGGACGAGATAGCCGATGCCGTAGAGCCCGCCGAAGATCACCCGTCCCACATTCGTGCGCGGCGAGGTTGCAGGATCAGTGATGAGAAGGTGAAGGCCGAGAAAGATCGGCGCAGCGACGTTGATGTTCACGAAGTAGTACAGCCCAGTGGTGGCGGTGTACAGCTCGTTGAACAAGACGAGCGCGAACATCGCCGCCACCGTCATGAGAGTGACGTGGAAAAGACTCTGCACGATCAAGCCGCCGACGAAGATCACGAGCAGCATGTATGGCACTTCAAAGTTGGCGGCGATGTCGGTGCCCCACGTGTATTCATTCGTGGTGCCTGTCGCAATCAAGACCGTGGCGAAAACGGCCTGCCCGAAGGCGGATGGATTAAAGATGTGCGTACGGCGGCCGTCACGTTCCCATGTGATGAACTGCTTAGCAAACGCGCCGGTGGTGAGCATGAGGTATTGAAGAAAAAAGACATCATGCTTGAACCAGAGCAGTAGGTTTGTGCTGACGACGATCGGCAATGGACCAAAGCCGAGGCGCCACGTTCGGCCGCGCGACCAGGTAAGAAGCGCATCAAGCGCGTAGAAAAAGATCACCTGCGTGATAATCAGCGGAATCTCGACATAGACGTTCGCCCAGTGGTACCCCCACCAGAGGAGGATGGCTGATTGCACCAACCCCTGTACCCAATGCGCCTTGACCGGCAGAAATTCCATGGCAAAGACGCGCCCCTGTCGCCATCCCACCATGCCAAGCGCCAGCGACCACGTCATCAGCGCAGCCGAAAGGCCAACGAGCGTCCAAACCAGCCGCGGATTGTTTGACGCAGGTGGGACAAAGACGAAGCCGATCAGGACGAGGGCCAGAACGATCGGTGGAGCGGGAACGCGATATCTCCAGCCGATCTTCTGCGTCTGGGGATCCACCTCAGAGAGCGGCGGCTGCAATCCAGCTGAGGTGACGGCGGGGCCAGTCGTACTGATCTCTTGGTTCATCAGACACTCTAAATGGGGTGCAGCGCAGCGCTCAGCGAGGGCGATTCTAAGCGAGCTTGCGTAGGCATTCTACCGCGAACTCGGAAACGATCGATCGGCAACAAAGAAAAAACGGCGGCAGAGTCTTGCTCTGCCGCCGCTTGTGATTGCACTTCATCGCCGCTGATCAATCGAGATTGATCGGCACATTGGTGAGCAGTTCCTGCTTCATGTCCTCAAGGTCATTCGGCAGGTCGAACTGGGGCTTGGGAAGTGGAGCCGGCTCGCGCTTCTGCATGCTGGCAAGTCGGCTGTCCCAGTTCTGCCGCGCCGAGCGCTGGAGCTGGCTCTGCTCGATCTTGAGCTGTGCAAAGCGCTCCTTCATCTCGTTGCGAGCTGCTTCGGCCTGGGCGAGCGTCGTCTCAAGGTTGGCCTGCTTGAAGAGGTCATCCTGGTAGATGTCAGCGGTGTGACGCAGACGCTCTGACTGCACCTGGACGAGCCGTGCATCGAACGTTGCGCGAACAGCGTTCTCACGAGCTTCCGCAGAACGGCTCTGGGCGAGGATTTCGGCCTTGGCGATGTCGGAGCCGCTTCGCAGTGAGGCAGCAAGCGCATCGGCGAGGGCTTCAGCTTGCTCACGTTCAGAACGGGCGCTGGCCATGATCCGGCCGACTGAGGCGTCCGCCTTCAACACAGCAGAGAACGACAGATTGCGCAGGTGCTCGAGTTCTGCAGCCGTGACCGCGTGCTCCAGATTGTTCCGCGCGATCATGCGATCGATCTCCACATCGCTCTTGCGGGCAAAGACGTCTGCATTCACTGATGCTTCGTTGAAGTTCGCTTCAGCAACGGCAATCGCAGACTCGATCGTGCGGTCCTGCTTTGCGAGTTCCGCTTCAAGGATGCGCTCGGCTGCGACGATCTCGGCACCAATCTGCGCAGCCAATGCCTTGTTGGACTTCTCGATCGAGTCCGCTTCGACCATCAGCCGGCTGAACTCTGCGTCACCGCGGCGACGGGTGGCGTCCAGCTTGGCCTCCAGAGCGCGAGCTTCACTCTCGCCGTTGTTGGCAACGACGGTGGCTTCAACACGCAGCAGTTCCGCCTGCGTCGCGCCGAGTTCTCGCGTCGCCTGGGCTGTGGCGCGAAGATCGGACGCCTCGGCCAGCATTTCCTTGCGGAATGCATCAGCGTTGGCGATCGACTCGTGATACTCCGCCTCCGCGACGGCCATCAGTGCCTCGGCTTGGGCGTTCAGTTCAGCGTACTGGGCATCGGCCTGCATCGCCATCGCATCTGCAATAGCGAGCTTCTCCTGCGAAAGGGCCTCGAACTGGGCGAGGATCGCTTCGTGACGCGTGCGCGTTTCATTGAACGTCGCCTCGATCGCCATCTCCTTCGCTTCGATCGTGGAATGCTGCTTCATGACCTTTGCAAGCGCCGAACGGAATGCTGCGATGTGCTCCGGCTCGACACGGGGCGTGACGGGGGTCACTTGCGGCACAGGCGGCACATCATGGAGGTTCGAGGGCTCGGTCGGCTCCTTCGGACCTTCGGTCTTGCCGGCGAACTCAACGCTGTCGGATTGCTGGCGGCGGGCGAGTTCATCGAGGATCTGCGCACGAACCTTGGCGGCTTCGTGCTCGGCCTCGGCGATGATCTTCTTCATCTCCGCCTCGGCGAGATCCTTCTTGTGTTCTGCGGTTTCGCGGATGGCGTTGGCGCGTGCGGCCGCTTCGGCCTTCACGAACTCGGCCCGGGCATGACGCTCGTCGCGCTCAGCGGCAGCTCGCATCTTGGCAACTTCGGCAAGTTCATTGTCGCGCCACGTCTCGGACTCATTCATACCTTGCCTGAACGAGGTCTGACCAATGAACGCGATCTTTTCCGCATCGGACTGAGTTCGGGCGATCTGCGCCTCAGCGCGTTCTAGGGTTGTCTCTGCAGCATTGAGCAGCCGCTCATGCTCCGCCTTTGCCTTGCGAAGTGCGGTTTCCGCAGCGTTGACCTTCAGGTCGTAGTTCTCTTCGGATCCTTGCTCGGTGAGCGCGGATGCGCGAGCGATCATCTCGTTGTACTTCGCGAGTGAATCCTTCTGCAACGAATCGGCGGCAGACTTCAATTTCTCCGCCTCCGCCTTGCTCTGTGCGCGCATCGTGCTGACCTGCACCTTCAACTCCTCCGCCCGCGCTGAAGACTGCTGACGGATCGACTGCGCTTCCGTGCGCAGCTTCGACACGGTCGCACCGGCGCGGGTCTGCGTGGCGTGAAGATTCTCACGCATATCTTCGAGGGCGGCCTGGCCTTCACCGGCCGTTGCGCCGCGAACGACCTGAAGTCGCTCAATCTGCGCCTTGGCCTGAGCGTACTCGTTCGAGGCCTGGCTACGCATCTCGTTGTACACCATATCGCGCTCCTTCCGAAGCGCTTCGATCATGGCATCTGCTTCAGCGGCGGAACTGTTGAGCGTGCGCTCACGTGAAGCGATCATCGCCCACATCTCCTGCTGCTTCGCCTGGTACTGCTTCTGAATCTTCTCCGCCTCGGCGAGGGTCGCGTTTTCACGCGCGGTGGCGCTCTCGCGCTCGGCCGTGACCTTTGCAAGGCCCTCGCGCAGCGTTGCTTCCTCAGAAAGCTCAGCTGCGCGCGCTGCTGCGATGGCGCGTTCGATCTCAGCCAGACTCGTTCGCGCTTCAGCGACGAACTGGTCGGGCATCTGGTGCTCGCGAGCGGTTTCCACAACGTAGGTGCGCGTCGGCACTGCACTGCCGTTGAAGTCGTTGAGACCCAGATCCTTGGCGCTGCCGGTGGTGGACGCCGTCTTGCTCGGCGCGAATGGGTTGGTGATGCTGGCACAGCCGGCCAAGAGAAGCAGGCCGCCAACGAGGGTAAGTTTGAGACCCACGTGTGACCTCCGGTTGTTCTTGTGTTGCGGCGTCGCTTTCTTGCGGCACCCCTTCTGAAGTGCGATCATTGCGGTACTCTCCTATGGTTCGTGACTGATCGAGCGGCCGGGCGCAGCGCCCACCGCAGACGGCGTAAACTCCGCATTCGTCAAAGTTGATCCCGAACTGAAGAGGAAGCCGCTGCGCAGGCCGACAATTCCCGGGCGCATTCGTTCTCGGACCGCTTGGTTGCTTCGGGCAAGCCGCCTTAGTACTGCAACACCGAACTGACGTCATGCGGCGCGAGCCGTTGCCGGCCGCCAAGGAACGCCAATTCAATCAGAATCGAGATAGCCATGATCTCAGCCCCAAGTCCGGAAACCAGATCGCAGCAGGCGCGCATCGTGCCGCCCGTGGCTAGAAGATCATCGACCATCAACACGCGATGACCCTTGCGGACCGCGTCGGCATGAATCTCAAGCGTATCGGAGCCGTACTCGAGCTGGTACGTACACGATCGGCGCTCTGAGGGCAGTTTGCCTGGTTTACGCACAGGCACGAAGCCACAGGAGAGCGATTGCGCTATGGCGGTGCCGAAGATGAAACCGCGCGACTCGGCCCCGACCACAAGATCGATATTCATCTTGCGAAACGGGTTCGCCATGAGTTCCACCGCCAGCGCGAGTCCTGCCGGGTCGGCAAGCAGTGGCGTGATGTCCTTGAAGATAATGCCCGGCTTGGGAAAGTCGGGTATCTCTCGAATCAGTGGTTCAAGGCGGTGCGGCATTGGGAAATGGGCAAGGGGGCGGGGGGATGAAGGAGAGCGCGGTGCAGTGCGTCGAGTAATACCACAACGGTTCGGAACCAATCCCTTTGGATCTCTGAACATCCCCTTTGTCATCACGTCGAAAGAGTGGGCAATGGGTTCCTCTGTGGCTTCGCTCATCGTATCATGCGGATGCGATGGCGACCGCGCGACACTGGTCCGATGCACTGCGATGGGTTGTGGAGTCCGAGGCGGACCCCGCATCGGCGGCTGCCAATTGGCTTGCGCGCGACATTAATCCAGCGTTCGCCTCAGCCGTCGCGATGTTGACAAGCGAGGCGGTGACGCTTGCGGAACTCGAGCAGGCAAAGGAGGCGTTCAAGACGATGCGCATTCTTGGCGAGAGTGCCGCCGATCGGCGCATGGGCGCCCGGCTGTACCTCGCAGCCATCGCCGCCGCGCTGGTGGTGCATGGCGCGCGAATCACGCGGCAGTCCGACCGCGCTCTCGACCGCGCGCTTCGCGCCATGGTGGAAGACGCCAACGCCCCGGCTGAATTGCGACGATTGGCGGGGTCCGCGCTGGCGCGTTTGCGAAATTCACAAGATGACGGCTTCTAGCGCGACAGTGCGGGGGATTGAAAGGTGATATCGCAAGTAGTCGTAGCGGACGGACCATCAGCCATTATGAATGATTTTCGCTCAGGACCGATTCGAAGCGAACGCGGCAAGTCACAAGTTATCCACCGCCCCTGATGTGGCGACTTGACAGCGGCCTCCTATCCATGGCTGCCGGACGATAGCCACGCCGCATATGTGACGCAGGTGTGGAAGTGTGTGAGGATCCGCCAGACCCTGAGGAGAGTGCAATCGACAAGGTTCTTGAGGAGATTGCCAATCGATTGCAAGTTCTGGTGGATCTGCAAAACGATTAACGGTGCCCATCAGGAGGACACCTCCGAACGCCTCCTTTCGGAGGTGTCCTTCATCTCTGATCTACGCGGAGCCCGCACTCCGGACATGGAGCATCTGCGCTCCGCGCGCCGCGCAGGTCGTATCCGCACGCCATACATAAGCCGCGCCGTCGCCGTGTAAGAGTTCGACATGCGCCATATGCGAAGAAGAACGGCATTGGCAGCAAGCCAAGAATCGTGGCGTTGAGCAACAACGGACCCCAGAGCGGTCGCAGCGGGAGCCGTGCCGCCGCGTTCCGTTGAGCGCCTGGCCACTGGGGGATATCGGCGATTGCCTCTTCGACCCTTTGTCGGTTGATTCGACGCCAATGACCTTCCATACACAGCAGTGGCCAGCCGGCGCGGGTTCTGTGCAAACTGCCCGTCGTTCGCGGCACCGTTGGTCGGCCACCGACAACTCGCTCTCGGTGCCATCCAATGCCGGACATGCTCATGTAGGTGAAGCTATCGAAATTGCCATACTTCAGCAGCGCTTGCGAGAATGGATGTTCGGGGCCGGTCCGGACGATACCTGTCTGATTGTTCGCGGGCGACCAAATTGCGCATGCCCATGCAAGTGCAACTGAAACGATTGCAGAGATCGGAATGAGCAGTGCCCACCAGCACCACCAGCACCGATGACAGTTCAATACCATGTGACATTCTACGTCATTTTTGCTCGGGCTAACTTGGCCTGATTTCAGTCGCTCGCTCGAAGGGGCCTTGGGATGGAACGTAGTGTTCACCGCCAACGACTCAAACTCCAGTCAGGCGCCTCTAGCACTATAGCGCGATGCAATCGGTTTTCATGAGCGCGACTACCTGTTTGAAAGTTCCGCAATGGTGAGCAGCCCGCGGAACCGCTCCGCATCGCGCTCGTCGAACGCGGCGACATCCCATGAATCGATGTCGAGGACGCCGTAGCAAGTGCCGGCAGCATCTATGAGGGGGATGACGATCTCGGATCGATCGCGCGGATCGCAGGCGATGTAGTTCTCGCCTAAATCTGCAACATCGCGCACGATCTGCGTTTGCCTGGTCAAAAGCGCCTGGCCGCACACGCCGTGGAGGCCGATGGGTGAGCAGGCAGGCGAATCACGGCAAGGGCCGAGGACAAGCCGTCTCTCGTCCGGCTCGTCCGGTTGATCGAGATAAAAGCCAACCCACGACACCTTGCCGCCCCCCACGGCTGCAACCTGAAACTCGTCCCCCACACCTCGCCTCCTTGCCTCGGATGTCCGCCCCAGGTCGTTCCAGATCGTATCCACGACCAGGCGCATTCGGCTGCTCAGGTTGATATCCGTGATTCCAGACTGCACGATGTCGTGCTGATTCACGGTCAATTCCAGTCGGCCGCAGGGATCGTGGTGCCCGTCTGACGCGGCGACCAATTGCGCATGTCGGTCGCAAGTTCTCCGATAGGAATCGCTTCCGCGCTTCCGTTGAATCTTGCCACCGGAATCATCTCGCGGCCGTTACGAATGATCGGAAGCCCAGCGGGCCGATCCATCACTGGCCCCTTCCCAACCGCACCAAGTTCTTCAAGGTGCCATTGCCGGCTGATCCACATGCCGTCTGCACTCTCACGATCTACAAAGGGCGGTCGCAATTCAGGGTAACCATTGATGCCTGTGTCGCTGACATACACCGCGTCACCTGGGGCGACGGCGGCGGCAGGAGCAAAGACAACAGCGGAAGTATTAAGGACTTCGCTCTCCCTCGTGGCGACGCGCTTCTCCGGCTTTGTGCCGTTCCAGGGATTATGATCAAGGGGCGCCGTTCCACCGTGCCGATCGTCACCGCCGAAGAAGATCGAGTTGAGGCCAAACGATGGCGCAGTAGCAATGGTGGGAGGCGGCTGCTGGCCTGCATGGACGGCAACGTCGGCCGGGCCATAGATTTCCTGCGCGTATTGGTTGTTGAAGTACGCGATCGAAGCGCTGTCGCGATAGTCGGTCATCATCGTGCGCCAGTTATGGTCGAGGTATGGCGAAAGCCGCCAGACGTAGGAGTTGAGATTGCGAAGGTCGTTGAGGTAGACCGGCTTGGCCCCCTGGTACTGCGCGAGCCATCTGCCGCTGGCGAGCTTCACGTTCATCGAAAGAAGCTCAGCGGGAGTATCGGCTCGGTAATCGATGTAGCCGGGCATCAGGCGATTTTTGTTGTCGCCGGAGTAGCTCAGGTACCCGGTGATCATCTGCCGAAGCGCGTTGACCGATTCGGTGCGGCCGGCGGTTACCTGCATGCGTCGCAAGCCCACAAGTACAATCGCAACAAGAATCGCGATGATCGCTACGACGACGAGCAGTTCAACGAGCGAGAACGCACGGCGGACACTGTTCTGGTGTTGCGATGGTGTCATAAGACGCTCGGGTCAAAGGGTTATGAGGTTGCAGAATGAATACCCTGGGATACAGAATTCGTCTTAACCGCCTCCGAAAACAAGAATGTCGTCATATGACTCAATGACGCGGGGATTTGCGTACCCCTCTCCTTCGACGAGATCAGGGTTGCCGCCTGGACCATCGTCGTAATCGAAATACACACCGTCCGGTCCGGCAGAAATCAGAACGTACTCGCCCCTTGGCGCAACGCGGCCTCGGTTATCCGAATGAAGCGGACTTTCCTGCCATGTACCGAGCGACGGATGTCGAATGATCTGCGCGAAAATCGAATACCGATTCGCTCCATTCTCATCCGGGGTGGACTCACTTCGCGTGAGCAGACTTCGCTGCTGCTGGTTCATGCCACGATCAGCGAGACCCGCCGATTCGATGTACGGCCGCATGCCGTCTATGACAAACTGTGGGCGAAACGAATCGTCTCCTGGTTCCCAGACGAGAACGCCGCTCGAGCGCAACCGCCGCGTGTAGAGGATCGGATTGCCCCAAGCATCTATGACATCGGGAAGTTCTGGATCATCGGCGGCCGCTGATCGGAGCGCCTGGCCGTTCACCGTGCGAAGCTCGTGCGGCCCCGGGGTGTAGTAAGGGGCGTACGGTTTGCCGTTGATGATTGGCCCTTCGCCGATGCGGTTCTTGTCGATCTTCAATCGCCACTCGCTTGAACCGGTGCCGATCTCGATCTCCACGCCGTTGGGTCCGAGATGAAAGTTCTCGAAGTCTTCCCCCATCGGGCTCGTCCCAGGGGCCGAGCACCCGGGCGTGCCCGGCGGGCAGACTCGATATCCGCCCATCAGATGCAGCACAGCATTTTCGGTGCTGGTGAGCATGTGGCTGATCTGTCCATCCGCAATCGCCTGCGCAAGCACTTGCTCTGGAATCACGCCGGGATAGTGGCCATGTTCCGTCTGAAATGCATCGCACGCGCTGGCGAAGCTTTGCATCGTCGCAAGCGTCGATGTGGTCAACGATTTCGCACGTACGCGGCCCATGGCGACCACGAGCAGGCCGGCGAGCAGCACAATGATGGCGATCACGACGAGCATTTCAGTGATTGAAAAGGCCGTGTGCAGTCGCCGCCGATTGCGGATGAGATTTGGCAGTGGCATAGATGAGTCCATGAGCATTGCTCCTTTCGATTCTGCTTCCGCGCATGGGAAGCCCGAGAGCCGTCACGCTCATCCGCTGCTTGCGTGAATATACGCTCAAATCGCTGGCCGGTCGCGAAAAATCCAGCGGGTTCGCTGGAAATCAATCCGTGGAGCAGTGGATTGAGGGCGTGATAGCCGCGGGACGGCAGGCAACGGTTCGATGGACGGCATTTTCACGAACCAAGGGGGGCTGCCGCCACGTGGCTACCGGTTGAACGGCCGCAACTGGAAGTAGATCATATCCCTCCAAGAATAAATGGATTCGAGCGGCGCTCTGCTCCGATGGTGGTCGCCGGGCCGTGACCGGGATGGATGGTCATCTCATCGGGCAGTTTCATCATCACTTCATGCAGCGTGTGGCGCATCTCGTCGGCGTTTGAGGTGGGAAAGTCAACGCGGCCGATCGAGCCGGCGAAGAGCACATCGCCGGTGATTGCTTGCTGCGACTCATCGTGGACGAAACAGACGCCGCCGGGGCTGTGGCCGGGCGTGTGCAGGACGCGCCATCTGGAGCCGGCAAGTTCGAGCGACTCGCCGCCTTTGAGCGTGTGATCCGGCGTCGATACTGATACCGGCTGGCCTGCAAGCGCTGAGAGATTGAGCATAGGGTCGCCGGGCCATCGTTGTTCTGCCTCATGGATGTAGATCGGAAGCGAGCCGAACCTCCCGAGCGCTTCATCCAAACCTGCAATATGATCGACATGCGCGTGAGTGAGCAGGATTGCCGCCGGGACCAACCCCTCGCTTGTGATGTAATCGAGCATTTTGCCCGGCTCGGAGCCGCAATCGACGATCCAGCACGCACGCGAGCCGCCAGGAACGCTGACGACGAAGCAATTCGTCTGATAATCGCCAAGGGGAAACGTCTTGATGACAGGAGCGGTCATGCAGGAGTTGTAGCACAGCAGAACGAATCACGTAGCCGCGAACCTTCAGCAGCGAACAAAGCGCGCCGCCACAAAACGACGCCGCGCCGTCCCGTCAAGGACAGCGCGGCTCGCCTTTCTCCTCCCAAATCTCAGCGCTCGGCTTAGGGCCGAGCTGATCAACCGGCTCCCATCCGGTCAACGTCGCAGCCCACCACGGCAAAGGCGGATCTGACCACCTCAACACGTCTCAATCTACCACATCTGCGCGGCTCGTCCACGGTCTAGTTGACAATTTGTTCACAATTCGTGGGTGCGTCGTGGCCAGTTCAAGACCAAGTCACAGCGAGTCCTGCCGAGCCAGCATATCGGCCTTGATAGATGTGTAAATCTACCCAAGCATATGCCGTTCAAACGCGTATTCGAACGCACTCTGTCAACTGTAAGTCCTGTGATGGCCGCCGATTAGAAAAAACTTCACAAGGACGGCCGAAGATTCACCGAGCGGCCGATCCTGCGAGCTAGAGTGCGGTATGATCAGGCACTCGTAAACGAAACTGACACGGCCTTCTGGCCGTGGCGCGCCGCCGTCCGGAAGTGTCGGAGCGTCCGGGCGGCGGTTTTTCATTTTGCATCAGCTGCGACTTCACGACGAACCTGTGCTCTTCCGCACCAATGCAGCGGTCGCTGCGTCGATAGCTTGCGATGTCGATTCACCATCGAGCATGGCGATGAGGAGCGCAGCGATCACAAGGTGTCGGTCTTCAAGCGAGACGTTTCTGCTTGTTCGGGCCGCCTCGGAGTGCCCGATCAACTTCAGCGGCTCATTGGCATCGTGCCAAATCACCCCGGACAACTCATAATCGCGAAGCAGACGCTGCGCAATCTCCTGAGGGGCACCGTCGCCGGCGCTTAATCTCAAGAGCGACACCACCGCCGCATCGACTACGGCCAGATGCGAGACTTCAAGCGACTTGAAGGCGGTGGCTCGATCGAATGATGTTTCCAGACGATTCGTCAGATCAACGACAATGATGGAGCCCGTGGCTTCTGAGAGAAAGCGAGTGATGACAGATCTGCTTTGTCCGCCGCGCTGGGCAACCATGCCGAAGATGGCCGCTTCCGTATCTTTCGCCACATCCATCAGATCAAAGTCCCACTGAAGATTGTCAAAGGCAGCGCGCTGATCGAGCATCGTGGTTCGTTTACCCGCGATCGCGCGCACCACGAGGCGGCCGGTTGGCAAGTCAGGATCACTCTGCATGTGGGTCAGATCGATGTTCTCAACTGCTGCGAGTTGACTCAGAAGTTCAGTGGCGTAGGCGTCCTGACCCACACGCGAGATAGGCATGCCTCGGTGGTTGAGCTGCGCGACCGCGTGCGCAACTTCAACCGCCAACCCTGCGGGTATGGCTGACGAATTGCCCGGCAACTCCGCAAGCAGGGCTTCACCGATGCCGACGATTGTTCGCTTCCGTGCCATGATCGGCCGATACTTTAGCGATTGCGGCGATAAAAAGCCCCCACTTTTGGCGCGGAGGCGAAAGTTCGGCGGCGACTTGGCCGATGGCGGACAATGCCACTGCCGCCTGACTTGCTCGTTCTTGGGCGCGGTGTTACGCTGCCCCCTCCTTTCCCACGACACCAACCAATGAATGGCGGAGGTTCGTTCAAGATGTGGACTTCATTGCTTGTTGCGCATGTTCTGAAAGTGGTTGTGGCGGCCAGCGCTGAGGAGATCAGTTGCGAAATCGTGCGGACAGATGCGCGGCAACTGCGATTCGATGAGCCGGTAGTCGACCTCGCCACGTTCACTCTGCCTTCCGACTTTGGCAGCAAGGGAACCTGGCGTTGGCAGATTCACGGCGCCGGTGCGATGGACATCAAGACGAGCGACAACACGTTTCTTCTCGCCGGCATTGGCATCAGCTACTTCGTAATCGACAATCTCAGCTTTGATGCGGAGCTGAACGGGTTACACGTCAGTCAACGCGGCGATGATGCGTTCGCTGGCAACTTCAACCTGCTCATTCGCTGGCATTTCCTGCCGCAGGAAACATGGTCGCTCTACGGTGAAGCGGGCGCGGGAATCTTTCTCGCCACCGAGGATGTGCCGACCCATGGTTCGCAGTTCAACTTCACGCCGCAGGCCGGAATCGGTGCGAGCTTTGATCTCGGCGGCGACACGCGCCTCATGACTGGCGTGCGATGGCATCACATCTCAAACGCAAGTCTCTACAGCAGCAACCCCGGCCGAGACAGCTTCATGGGGTATGTCGGCGTGAGCTTCGGGTTTTGAAGTCGCAGCTTCTTCCGGGTACAGCGGCGCAATCAAGCGACCTGGAAGCTGCTCTTTGAACCGCCACACCGCCTCCCTGTATAGTGCCTCGTTCGATGGCATTGTCGGCACCTCACATACACGCCCTGCGCGGCCGGTTCATCGTCTTCGATGGACCGGATGGCTCAGGGAAATCCACACAATTTCGCAGGTTTGCGGCCTACGCGCGAGCTGCGGGGCTCGTGGTCTGCGAAGTGCGTGAGCCGGGTGGAACGAGCATCGGCGAGCAGATTCGTGACATCCTGCTCGACCTCGCTAACACAGAGATGTCCGTCCGCTGCGAAATGATGCTCTACATGGCCAGCCGCGCTCAACTCATTGAGGAGAGGATCAAGCCGGCGCTTGCGAGGGGTGAACTCGTCATCGCTGATCGGTTCATCAGCTCAACGCTTGCGTATCAGGGCACGGCTGGCGGCATGGATAAGGACGAGATTCTCGAAGTCGGCCGGGTTGCGGTAGGTGACCGTTGGCCGGACCTCACCGTGATCTTCGACGTGGACGAGCAGACCGCTGCGACGCGGCTCAATCCGTTGCTCGATCGAATGGAAATCAAGGGTGCGGAGTTCCACAGGCGCGTGAGGGCAGGATTTCTCGAACAGGCGGAACATGCTCCCTTCGGCGAGTATCTCGTGGTCGATGCGACTCAGCCGGCTGACGCTGTTTTCGATGCACTGAAACTTGGCATCGAAAGCCGTCTCGGCACGCCGTCTCATCCCGACCGTGATTGACGGCCAGGAGCCGCTCGTTCACGATGATCCGCCACATGATGGTTGCCTGTCTCGCACGCACCGTGTTTGCATGTCTTTCCCAAGCGGTGCCTGCGGGCTGCGATCCATGCGTAGATTCGCCTCGCGCCCCACCTGGCGCCAGGCAGGCGGTACACCCATGCAAAACGCCTCCACCGCGGCAGTTCGCGCGCGATTCGATGCACAGCGTCCGCACCGGCGTAGACCTGTCCATTCGGCTCAATGAGACGCATCCCATCATCAATGTCAGCGCCCTTGAGTTGTGGAAACCGCTCGGCAAGATCCTGGGTTTGCCACGGGAGAAACTCAAAGATGCCCGCCTTATCACGGCGGCGCAGGCGATCGACAGCTTGGCGACAAAACGCACAGTCCCCATCGTAGATGACCGCGGGCATCATCCAAGTGTACGCTACCCGTATGGCTCAACGACGTGCGGTCATTCTTGGCGCTGGTATGGTCGGCTCGGTGATGGCAGCCGACCTCTCGTCCGGCGGTGAATTCGATGTCACCATCGCGGATCGTTCACCTCATGCGCTGGACCGCGCGGTCAAGCAATGCGGTCGCGCGGTGGCGACGGAGCAGGTCGACCTGTCGGATGTTGAAGCGGTCAAGCGAACAGTCGCAACCCATGACATCGTTCTCGGGGCATTAGCAAGCACGATCGGCTTCCAGACTCTCCGAGCGGTTCTGGAAGCAGGCAAGCCCTATTGCGATATCTCCTTCATGCCGGAGAACGCGCTTGAACTTGACGCCCTGGCGAAGACTCATGGCGCGACCGCGGTGGTGGATTGCGGCGTTGCCCCTGGAATGAGCAATCTATTGTCGGGTTACGGCGCATCGCTGCTCGATGAGTGCCAGGCGATCGAGATCTATGTCGGGGGGGTGCCGCGCGATCCAAAGCCGCCGTTCTATTACAAGGCCGCCTTCTCTCCGGCGGATGTCATCGAGGAATACACGCGGCCGGCACGACTTGTTGAAAACGGAGCCATCGTCACTCGCGAAGCGCTTTCCGAAGCAGAGTTGATCGAGTTTCCTGGTGTCGGAACGCTGGAGGCGTTCAACACGGACGGCCTGCGCAGCATCATGTTCACGATGAACGCGCCGAACATGAAGGAAAAGACGCTGCGCTGGCCGGGGCACATCGAACTGATGCGCGCCTTTCGGCATGCGGGGCTGTTCAGCAAAACGCCCATCGAAGTGCCGGTTTGCTCAACGGTCCCGGCACGAGTGGAGCGTGTGCGCCCGCTTGATCTGACCAGCGCCGTACTCTTCCCGCAGTGGATGTATGACGACGGCGAAGATGACTTGACGGTGATGCGCGTGATCGTGACCGGATTGAAGAAGGGCCGGCCGCAGCGGCATCAATGGGATCTATACGACAGACGCGATCGCGAAACGGGTTTCACAAGCATGGCTCGCACGACCGCGTACCCATGCACAATCATTGCCCGGCTTCTTGCTGAAGGTCGTTTGAGTCAGGGCCCTGGAGTCATTGTGCCTGAATTGCTGGGCTCTCAACACGAACTTGTGAAACATGTGCTTGATGGGCTTGCTGCTCGAAACATCACCCTCACGGCCACGTGACCCGGATCGAGCACTCCGGATATGAGAAGTTGGGTGGATTTTGGGGATCATCCATTGCAATACACCAGCCGCGCGGTAGTCTGTACCGCACTGGGGAATCAGACTGATCTCCACACCCACATTGACTCACCCACTCACTGGCGAAGGAACTCGAAAGATGATGCGAATGCTCTTGGGGGGCATGTCATTGGTAATGTTGCTGGGATCCCTCTCCGTCACCCTGGGTTCAGGCACGGCCGATTCCGATGGCCTTGAACCCGTGATCGACGATGGAGCCGCGCCGGCGCCAATCGATGGCTCAGCGCTCGCAACGGATCGTTTCCTCGCTCGGTTTCCGGGTGTGGCTCTTTACGAGAATGCCGGCCGAATTCGCCGCGTGTACGGCCGGTCCTTCTCGCATGGCGAAACCGCTGACGCAAGCGTTGCGCGCTTCATCGATGTGCACAGCGAAATGTTTGGGATATCTGCAGGTGATCTCGTTGCCCGAGGACCGTTTCATGGTAACCCCGATCGGCATGTGCAGCCCATTCTGTATCTGCCGGATGAAGAGCGCTACCGATTCACGGGGACATACTTCCAGCAAGAGATCGATGGCGTGCCGGTATTCAATGCGCGAGCGGTCTTTTTGACACGCAATGAGCCGGGGAATCCGCTTGTGCTCATTTCAAGCGATCTCCGTAACCTTGGCGGCTTCCGGGTTGATGCGCAGCAGCGAGTGGCCGCAGATGCAGGCGCTGGGCGTGCTCGGCAGATCATCAGTGCTGACTTGGGCGTTGCGCCTGTGTGGGTTGGCGAATCCGAGTCCGTTGTCTGGGCAGGCCTCGATGAGATGAACGTCGAGCCGCGGCTGGCAGTGAAACAGATCGCACAGGTCGGCACGATTGCGGATGGCGATGCCTATGAGAAATGGCTGTATCTCGTTGATGCTCTTGATGGCAATATCCTCCACAGGGAATCGCTTGTCCTGAACTCCGGTTCAACGATCAGCGGAAGCGTCAGTCTGATGGCGACTGAGGGGAACGCCGCTGCCATGTGCAGCGATCCGGCACTCTTTTCGATGCCATATGCGCGGCTGTCGATCGGCAGCGGCCCCGGTCAGGTCGTTGCGTACGCGGATGTGAGTGGCGATTTTCAGATTCTGCCGCAAACGCTACCGCCGATTCAACTGGCGTCGGGTCTGCGCGGCCAGTACTTCCGGGTCTTCAACCAAGCCGGGCCAAATACGGTGTTGACGGAACAGGTGGATGTACTGCCGCAACTGGGCCTCAACCTGCTGCATGATTCAGCGCCCTTCCCGGGAGGTGACGGTGAAGAGTATTACCTCGCTGAGATTGACGCATATCTGCATGCCAACGTCGTTCGGGACTTCACGCTCGGTGTGAACCCCGAGTATCCGGTCATTGGTGGTGAAACGCAGTTTCCAGTCAACGTCAACATTGATGATGACTGCAACGCGTTCTATGACTATCAGTCCATCAATTTCTTCCGCGCTGCCGGCGGATGCGCCAATACGGCGTTTTCAACAGTCGTGTATCACGAATATGGTCATCATCTCGTCGCGTCGGGTGGCAGCGGCCAAGGCGCGTATGGCGAGGGTATGTCGGACTCCATCGCGGTACTCATCACTGACAGTCCTTTCCTCGGAATCGGCTTCGGAGGCAACTGTTTTTCAGCGCTGCGCAGTGCGGACAATATGCTGCAATACCCCTGCTCCGGCTCCAGCCACTCCTGCGGTCGGCTCATCTCCGGATGCATCTGGAGCACGCGCAATGCGTTGCAGGCGGCCCATCCCTCAACCTATCGGGACATCCTTTCCAACCTGACGGTCAACAGCATCTTGCTTCACACCGGAACAAGCATCGACCCCAGCATCACCATCGACTTCCTCACGCTTGATGACGATGACGACCTGCTGCTCAACGGCACGCCGCATTACGAGCAGATCAACGCCGGCTTCGCCGCTCACAACATGGCGGCGCCGCCGCTCCCGGCGCTTTACTTCTCATTGCCTGAAGGTCTGCCGGATATTCTTCCGCCCGGTGAAACTGTCGTCATTCGAGTCGAGGTCAGTGACGTGACATCCTCGGCTGTTCCCGGCGCGGCTTCGATGCACTACCGGTTCCACCCCTCGGAGATCTTTGCGACAACGTCAATGGTCGAAGTCGCGCCGAATGTATATGACGCACAGATCACCGCACCGGCTTGTGACGCCCGACCTGAATTCTTCTTTAGCGCTTCTGATGTCAATGAAGATGTGACGATGAGCGAGATGTACACCGTGCCTGCGGGTACGTCGATCGAGCTGGTCGTTGAAGAGGTCTTCCAATCGAGCGCCGGCTGGATCGGAAACGCTCCCGGCGACGACGCTGCAAACGGCCACTGGGAATGGGGAGACCCCATCGGCACGACATCGAGCGGTCAGCAAGCGCAGCCGGGTGACTGCTTCATCGGCGACTTCTGCTGGTTCACAGGTCAACACGGTTTCGGCGGCGCCGGCGCAAATGATGTTGATGAAGGAACGACAACGCTGCGCAGCCCGATTTACAATCTTGAAGACTTCGCCGACGCTCGCATCTCGTATCAGCGGTGGTACTCGAACCATGCTGGTGCGAATCCGCACGTCGATACGTTCGTGGTTGACGTCTCAGGCGATGGTGGCATCACCTGGCACAATGTGGAAGTGGTCGGTCCCGCCGGCCCCGAAACAACTGGTGGCTGGTATCGGCATGAGTTCCGCCTGTCTGACATCATTCCACCGACCAACCGGGTGCGACTGCGGTTCGTCGCTTCGGACCTCGGCCCGCAGGCGCTCGTTGAAGCAGCGATCGACCATGTGGTGATCGAAGGCATTCATTGTGTCCCGTCCGAGCCGGCCGTATGCCCCGCTGACCTTGACCAGAGTGGCGACGTTGGCGTCCCTGACCTGCTGGCATTACTCAGCGCGTGGGGCACATGCGGCGACTGCGTTGAGGATCTCAACAATGACGGCACGATCGGCGTTGCCGACCTGCTTGATCTGCTCGCGGCTTGGGGGCCCTGCAAAGAGTAACTTTCACTTCACCCCAGTCATTCAGAAACACGATACGACGCGCTTCTTCATCGAAGCGCGTCGTATCGCATGATCAGTGAAACAACCGCAGCTCACGTGGTACGATTCGTTTCGCGATCGGAACTTTCTATTAATTTCTTCTGAACCAACCGATTTTAGGGCCTAGTGTGCATATGAACCGTTCGCCGCAACGACTCCAATCAGAGGAGCCAGCTCATGTGCGCACGCGTCAATCATACCGATCCCGATCCATGCGATTCGCCCTGCCTGGCGGAGAAGCTATCAGCGCAATCGATCGCTGAGCGTTTTCAGGCCGTTCGGGCAACGACGGAACATCTCTGCAAGCCGTTGGCCGTCGAAGACTTTGTCGTCCAGACCACAGCGGATGTCAGCCCGACGAAATGGCATCTCGCCCATACGACATGGTTCTTCGAAACGTTCCTGCTCGCGCAGCACTCGGCTGATTACTGCCCCTTCGATCCGCAGTTCACGAACCTCTTCAATTCGTATTACAACGCGGTCGGGCCACAACATGCTCGGCCGAAGCGCGGCTTGCTCTCTCGGCCAACCGTGCAGGATGTGTTCGCCTATCGCAGGCACGTCGACCAGCACATGATGGCGCTCCTCGATCGCAATGCATTCACCGAGCAGAATCTTCCCTTGATCGAGCTCGGACTCCACCACGAGCAGCAGCATCAGGAACTCATCCTGACCGACATCAAAAGCGTTCTGGCCGAAAACGTCCTTCGCGCGGTGTATGGCGGGCGCAGCGGCACCGCAAGCCCATTGCGGCCGCTCGAGTGGACCACTCATCCCGGCGGCGTCCACGAAATCGGACATTCCCCCTCGACACCCGGATTTGCCTACGACAACGAATCGCCGCAACACAAGGTCTACCTCGAACCGTTCCAACTCGCGACACGGCTCGTGACATGCAGCGAATATGCAGCTTTCATGGACGACGGTGGCTATCGAC
>CAZFZT010000026.1:0-37985 GCA_964523675.1 uncultured Isosphaeraceae bacterium | reverse complement strand
GAAGCCCGGTGGTGGACCGTGGTCCGTCTTCTCCGATGAACGGCTCAAGCGCGACATACAGCCGCTTGGGCCCGGAACGCTGGATCGGCTGTTGGCGATTGGAGGGTACACGTTCGAGTATCACGAGGATGCCGTTGCCGATCGCTTGGCGCTGCCGGGGCGGCAGGTCGGCCTGATCGCGCAGGAAGTTGCCGAGGTCTTCCCCGATTGGGTTGATGAAGACGAAGAGGGCTATCTCTACGTGACCGAGCGCGGCCTGACGGCGATCATTGTTGAAGCGATGCGCGAACTGCGGGCAGAGAAGGATGCAGCGATTGACGCGCAGCAGCACGAGATTGATGCGCTGCGCGATGAAGTGGCCGAGCTGCGCTCGCTCGTCACGCAACTGCTCGCTACGCAGAAAGGAGAGAAGCGATGAACCGTTTGCAGATTCTCGCACGAGCCGGCGATTCGCCACGGCAAGCTATCCGTAGAAACCGGATTGCTCCAAGAGATTGGCTCCTTGCAATCTTTGCACTGCTTATCGCGATCACCGGCGCATTCGCTGGCGAAAATGACTTCGATCTGTCCTGGCACACGATCGACTGCGGTGGCGGCGTGTCAGTCGGTGGCGGCTTTGAACTCTCGGGCACCATCGGTCAACACGATGCTGGCGACATGGCGGCCGGTGAATTCACCGTGGTCGGCGGCTTCTGGTCTGGCGCGGGCGAACTCGATGCCGATCCCGCTCCGACATGTCCGGCTGATTTGAACAAGGACGAGAGCGTTGGCGTGCCGGACCTTCTCATTCTCATTGGATCGTGGGGACCCTGTGAATCATGCACGGCCGACTTTGATGCGAGCGGAGCTGTGGGGGTTCCGGATTTGATTTCGCTCCTCAGCGCTTGGGGGCCTTGCATGTGAATCTACGGGGCATCGGCTCACTCCTCGGCGATTGATAACTGCACTCTTTTTGGTTTCCCACCTCCGGAATGCGCTGCATACTGGATGGACCATGACGAATCGTGCATCTCGACCAGCGCCTTGGCTTGCGATCCTCTCCACACTCTCGGCCACAATTCTTTGTTGTCAGATCGCTACTGCAGTCGATCAGCCAGCCGGGGCGCGGGGGGCGGCATCGTCGTCACTTGGCGGGATTGATCCTTCTGGTACGGCAACCGAATCGGATCATCGTAGTCATCTTCTCACGCTGATGGAGATTGAGCAGGGGGGCAGTCAGGGGACGGCGACCGGGCAGACCGTGCATCTGGAAGTCAGTGACCTCGGCCGCAGGCAGTGGCTCAAAGCGCGAACGAGTGATGCGGTTCATCTTGATGTTCCGCTCTCCTCAACGACAACGGTCACGCTTGAGATGCAGCGTTTCGCCATCGTCACATCACGGACGCAATTCGTTGTCCACCGGGGCGGTTGTGATCAGGTCATGGAAGCGTCCGACGTTCTGCTTCTGCGAGGCCGGGTTGCCGGCGATCCAGGATCGCATGCGTATCTCGCAGTGACCTCTCGTGGCGGTGGAAGCGGCTCGATCACGCTCTGGGGCGGAAGGCGTTACGAGATTCGGACGTTGCGGGCAACCCAGGCCGGAGCGCGCGATTCACTCACATTGCAACGGTCGCAGAGTTTCATGCCGCCCGTTGATGAAGTCTGCCGTTTGATCCAGGATGGCCGGGGTTGTTGTGCTGGGGACGGCTCGGTGTCGGGTGATGTTTTCGATCCGCTTTTTCGTGGGCCGCGCGTCCTGAGCATTGCGATCGACACGGATCACTCGTACTACGAGCTATTCGGCAATGAAGAGGATGCGCTCGATTACATTGTGCAGCTTGTCGGCGCGGTGAGTGACATCTTCCTGCGCGATCTTGATTTTCATCTTGTTCTGGGGTTTGCGCGGCTGTGGCCCGATGGGGATGAACCGTTCAGCGCAAGCAGTCTTGGCGACTTCCGCAATTGGTGGCTGAACAATATGGATATGACCGGGCTGAATCTCGTCCACATGTTGAGTGCACGGCGAGATCTCAGTTACGGTGGCATTGCGTATCTCTCTCACGCATGCACTGGAACCGCGTTCGCGATCAGCGCGTACCTCAACGGCAGTTTCCCGCCGCTGAATTCACTCACCGGGCCGCATCTGGGCATCTGGGATGTGAACGTTGTCGCCCATGAGATCGGACATAACCTCGGCTCGCCGCACACCTTCTCGTATGACCCGCCGATTGACACCTGTTCGCCGGGGAACGAACAGCGCGGCACGATCATGTCGTACTGCCACACGGTGCAGGGCGGTCTGCTGAACCTTGATGTGCGTTTCCATGCAACCGTTCAGCAGTTCATTGCAGCGGTTCATGCGCAAGAGGAAGTAGATTGCCTGTGGCGCGATTGCAACGGCAACGGTGTTTCCGATGATGATGACATTGCGCGCCAGGCCAGTGCGGATTTTGATGTTAATGGCATCCCAGATGAGTGTGAAATGTGCATGGGGTCTGGCGTGCTCAACTCGCAGGCGATCGCAGAGGGCGAGCCGGATATCCAAGGCAACGGCATCCCGGATGCATGCGAGACCGACTGCAATGGCAACGGCGTGCCGGACGAGTTTGAAATAGCAGGGCAGCTCAGTGATGATGTCAACGGCAACAACATTCCGGATCATTGCGAGCCGGATTGCCTCGGCGAAGGAGTGCCGGATTTTCTTGGGATACTGCTGGGTGAGCAGCAGGACATTGATCGCAATGCTGTGCCGGATGCGTGTCAGGATTGCACGGCGAACGGCCAGCCCGATTGGATCGATGTTGAGCGTCAGTTTCACCTTTTCGTTGGTCTTTCGGACCCTTCGCGTGTTGAGGGCGGCTCTGCGGTGCGCGAGTATCATCGCGACAGCGGCGTGCTTGTGCAGGCGCATGGGAAGACCACGCCGGGGCCGGGCGGGATGACGGTGGCAGCGCGCGATCTGGCGTTCGGGCCGGACCGCCAGTTGTACGTGGTGAATGAACCAGCTCATAACGTCGTCAAGTGTGATGTGGACACCGGCGAGATCAGCGTCTTCATCGAGGCAGGTTCCGGCGGCATGGTGCAACCGACTTCGCTGACGTTTGGCCCAAGTGGCGACCTTTACATCGCCAGCGGTTCGGCACACAAGGTGCTTCGCTTCGACGGATCAACCGGCGCATTTCTTGACGAGTTCATTTCGGCGGGCAGCGGCGGCTTGGTCGCTCCGCGCGAGATCGCGTTCGCCCCGGATGGGTCGCTTCTTGTTGCAAGCATGAATGTGGTGCGACGATTTGACGGCACGACCGGCGCGTTTCTCGGCACATTCGCTTCGCAGGGCGTTCATGCGCCCTCAGCAATGCTCTTTCCTGATGAGAACCGTGTACTGATCGTGAACGTCGCTGCGAACAACATCACTGAGTACGACGCAAGCGGAACCTTTCTACGTGTATTCAACGATGAATTCGCGCTGACCAGGCCGGGCGGTGCGGCCATCGGCCCCGACGGCCTCATCTATGTCAGCCGCGGCCACGAGGAAGTGCGCATTGTTGCCTATCACCCAGAGGAGGGTCGATACCTTTGGACGTTCGTGCGCGGCGATCCGCAACTGGTGCAACCCTCGGCGATCGCTTTCCGTCCTGCGTCACCACTTGATGCTGATGGCTCGGGTCTACCCGATGTGTGCGAGGTTGTGCCGGTGTGCGAAGGTGATCTCAATGGCGATGGCGCCGTCGGTGTGAATGATCTGCTGCAACTGCTCACGTGCTGGGAGGCCCAGCCGATTGCGCCGATCTGCGCATCTGCAGATATGACTCAGGACGACGCGGTCGGTGTACCCGATCTGCTGCAACTGCTTGGCAGATGGGGCATGTGTCCTTGAGGCGACGAACATGAACCGAAGCCGCGCAGCAGTTTGCGTGATCCTACGGGACCAGTGCAAGGAGGGGATGTGGCGGCGCACCGTTATCCGGATCCCATGGTGATTGCGCATCGACTTAGTCCGCAAGCCGATCGAGTCGATCGATTGTCTCGTTGATCGTCTCTTCGTCGTAACCGCGGCGGGCGAGCAGGCTGGCGATTCGTCGCACGGCACGCTTCGGTTCGATGTTGTTCATCGTGGCCAGACGTTTTTTCGCCAGCGCAGTTGCTGCATCAACTGGATTGATCTTGCTGAGAACGAGATCCGCAGCTTCGCGAGCCACCGACTCGTCAATACGGCGCATGATGAGCCGCTCCACGATCAAGCGGTGAGAAGCGGACTTGCGACGTGCGAGTTCTTCCGCAAGAGCTTGGGCATAGGCGGCATCGTCGAGCCAGTGGTCCTGCACAAGTGCGAGCGTGACGCGATCGGCGACATCATGTGAATGACCGCGGCGCATCAGCCGCTCGATCAACTTGCCGCGCGACAGAGCGCGTCTGCCGAGCAACGTCATCGCGGTCCGGCGTGCCTTGGCACACTCAAGCGCATCGTCGACTCGTGCTGCCACTTCGGCCGTCCACTGCTGGCCGACCTCAATGCCGAGAGATTCCACATCGGATGCGCTCAGGCGAGCGGCAACTCTGCCGTCCACCTTGATCCGCTGCACGTTCGGATTGCCGGGTAGGGGAGCGATCTCCGTGACACACGGCAAGTGAGTGGAGGCGTCAGTCGACATTGGAGATGATGCGAAACGTTGAGAAGTCAATGGTGAGGGTGGAGAAGCGGTACTGAGGAACAAGTACCGAGGAGCGAGTACCGTGGAGAGCGCCAGTTCTCAATCACTCTGTACTCGGTACTCGGAACCCGGTACTTCCCACGGTACTCGATACTCCCAGGCACTGCGTGTTCAATCTCTTTCTGTGAGCTGTTCTTAGGTGAGCATTTCAAGGTATGCTTGAAGTTCACTGGACGCGTGTTGATCGCCGATCCTGCGGGCACGATCGAGGCCGGCGTGCAAAGTCGTGATGGCGGCTTCGAGATCGCCGCTTTCTTCTTGCGATTTGGCTTTATGAAAGTAGGCATACAGATAGTCGGCATCCGCAGCAATGGCCCGATCGTAATATTCAATCGCCCGGCCATGTTCGCCGAGACCTGCGTGTTCCTGCGCGATGGCATATAGCGTGAACGCATCGGTCGGATCGTGTTCGAGAAGTCGCTTGAGTTGTTCGAGACGTTGAGACACGGAGATTGAGGCCATGAAGAAGAAGAAATGGTACAAGGTTGAAGGTCATCCGGACAGAGTCTGTCGGCTATCGGTCTCCACGGGCGACTCGTCTTGGCGAGCTGTGGACTTGTGGACTTGTGGATGTGTGGACTTGGGGACTTGTGGACTCAGTACTTGTCTGGTTCCGTGTTGCCTGCTCCCTGTTCGCGATCTCCTCCACGCCTCCGCGGCTCCGCGCCTTCGCCCTCTCTTGTCTTCAATCGTTGCTCTGCTGCTCGTTCCAATGATGGTACTCGGCTGCGCATCGTCGGGTCGAAGCACGCGCGAGGTCGCTCAGATGGAGTCTGTCCTGCGCCTGACGCAGCAGGTCGGCGGCACCCACTACCGCACCATTGTGCGGGGTGATGCGTGGCTGCAGACGTTCGGTCATGAGCTGCTCGTACTCGAACCGCGCTCGGCTCGATTGCTCGATTCCATACCGCTTGGGCGGGTCGGCGAGGTCGGCGCTGCTGTTGATATGGCTGATCTTGGCGATCGTCTGCTCATCGTTCTGGAGGGCGATGCAGTCGTTGAACTCAATATCGAAGAGCCGCGCCGGCCGCGGTTCGTCGAGACGGTCTTTGCCGGCGAGCTTGGCATCGCGCCCCAGCGCGTTAGCGCGGTCGGCGACGAGTTCTACATCTCAGGCGTCGGCGGCGTCGTGCGCTGGTCAGATGCCGCGCGCATCTACCGCAATCCCGGCAGCGTCAGCCACGTAGTGATGAGCGATGAGGGCTTGGTGGCGTGTGTCGGGCGGCGTATCTACCGGCTGGAGGACGGTCAGTTCGTCGGATCGGCCAGCGACCTCGTTCCGGCGCAGGGGCTTGATGTCATGGTTGCGGGCCAAGATCCGTCGCAGATGATTATCTTCTCGCGTCAGAACCCGGAAGGCGCACTTGTCGGACTGCTCGGCTCAAACCTTCGCGAACTCGACAGCCGCAATCTGACCATTGCAGTTCCCGGCATGGTGCGGAGCGTGCGCGCGTTCGGTCAGCGCCTCTGGATAGTCACTGATTCACAGATCAGTGCCTACGTTGTAGAGCAGGATGCGCTGGTGTTGCGGCGGCATGTCGATGTTCTTGGCGCGCGTGATCTCGCTTCGCTTGATGAAAATCACCTTGCGATTGCAGGTTCATTCGGACGCGCGATCTACCGCGCCAATCGCACCGAGCGCGGTCCTGGTGATACGTTCTTTCAGGTACACCGGGAACCGAGCCGGTTGACGGATGCGAAGTGGGACGGCCGGCGCATTCTTGCGGGAAGTGAAGAGGGATCGTGGCTGTACCTCATTGGCAGTCGTGTGGAGCCGTCGAATGAGCCGCTGGATCGCTCCGGTCCGCCGCTGGAGCCGCCCACATCTGCCAGCGCGGCCAGCGCGCGCGCTCGCATCAGCGAAGATCGCACGACGCTTTCGATTACAACGGAGGAGGGGGTCTTTGAGCATGTAGAGCCGCAAGGCGCGATGTTGCACTGCGTCATTGCGGTGGAGGGCGAATTCTGGCTCGGTCATGATCGCGGGATCACCGTGCTGCACGCACGCCTCCCGGCGATTGATCCTCGATCTCGCCCGCCTGCCGGACGGGTAGGCAGCGGCGAAACTGCGCCGTCCGAGCGCGTGATCAAGCGGCTGCGCATTGACGGACCGGTTCGTTATCTCTTTCCTATGCGCATCGCGCGCGGAGCAGCGTACGTCAGTGAGTTCGGCGGCTTCGGCACGTTGCAATGGGAAGAGGTGCCGATCGAACCCGGCACGCCTCATTGAACCTGACGCATGTTCGGTTCCATGCGAACGAATTTTTGCGATCGGATGACCCATAACAATCGGCTTGTTGTTGCATGAGCGGGTGCGATACTGAACCATCCCGACTTTTCGGTCATCGCTGCTCAAGATCGCCTGTTCATCGCTGGATTGCTGGGAATTGCAGCGTATCTTCTTCACAGCAGATGGCATCACAGGCGCACCACTCTCACCTGCGGCTGGTCCGCGAGCATCCGCTTCGGATGGATGCATGGCGGCGCGATCGGGCTGCGCGTGAGCGCGTTGCTGCGGAAAATCACTCGGCTGCGCTGTTAGATGCCAACGACCCACGGTGGGTGCTTGCTGTGCGCACGCAGGCGCTTCTCGAAGGCCAGACGCTTTCTCCACAGCGACGAGAGAGTCTGTTGAAGACGGCGCGGCAGCTCGGCGTTCGCATTTTCGATGCGAGCGTCATCATTGCGATTGTGCAGGATGCCGCCAGGCGCGGAGAGTCACTGGGCGCGTCTCAGGAGATGCTCAGTCTGGTGCCGGCCGTTGAACGCCCGAAACGCAGCGCATGGTCGCGGTGGATTGCGGCAGCAGTGCTTGCAGCACTCGCCAACATCATCATGATCTGGTGGTTGCTGGGCGGCTGAGTTCAACCACCCGCTGCCTACTCATTGACCGTTTGCTCACACTGCTCGCGCTCGCCGTTGAGGAGGTGGACCTCACCATCTCCATCCTCTGCGGCAAGTCCGAGTTCGATCAGCGCGCTGAGCGCGGCCTGTTGTTCGGCAACCTTCTTGGAAGGCCCCCAGCAGGAGGGAAACCGCCGAGCTCCGATCTCTACGCAGACCTCAAAGCTCTTTGCGTGGTCGGGCCCCTTCTCATCAAGGACGGTGTAGGTCGGCGTTTGTCCGAATTGCTGTTGCGACGCCTGCTGGAGTACCGACTTGAAGTTCGATTGGTGGCCGGAGGCGGCGGCTGCTTCGATCCAGGGAATGAGTCGCGAAAGCACGAACTCGCGCGCAGCATCAAGACCGCTATCAACATAGATGGCGCCGATGAGTGCTTCGAAGAGCGCTGCCACAACGGATCCGGGCAGGGTGGCGCGGCCGCTCATCCCCTTGCCCAGCCGCAAAAGTTCATCAAGGCCCATCTCCGCCGCGATCTGCGCACACAGCCGCCGGCTCACGACGCTCGACTTGATTTTGGTCATCTCGCCTTCGAGCAATTCCGGGTAGTGGTCGAAGAGATGCTCGCAGACGACGAGCCCGAGGATGGCGTCGCCGAGAAACTCAAGCCGTTCGTTACTCTCAAGGCGGGAGTCAGCGATGGAGGCGTGGGTGATCGCCCGCTTGAGCAGACCCGGATTCTGAAAGTGGTAGCCGATGAGTTCCTCGGCACTGTTCAGTTCGATTTGGTCCATAAGCCCAGTCTTGGCAAAGGTCAGAGATCGAAAGATTTCACGGACGGGTCTCGGCATCGCCAGCGCGGCGTCCGTCCGTCCAATGATCTTCACTCTGAGCGGGCTTTTCAGACGTCGCCGGGGAATGGTTCCGCGCGGGGGCGACGGCTGGAAAACACGGTCAGTTGGAGCGACACGCTCCTCGCGTCATAGTAGCAAAGGAGTCGCCGCGGTGCCACCAGATAAAAGAACACATCCGGTTGTGTGCTAAAGAGCATACTCTGTTACCCTTTGCACCGCCGCGAATCGCCCCAGCGGCATACGCTTTCGCAACATCACTGTCGTCTTGCCCGGAAGTTCCAACGAGAAAGAAAGTGTCCCATGGCTGATTCCACCGCTACTGCCTCACGACCCGAGAGCGAAATCGAGTCGGAAGAAAAGATCGCGCACGAAGTTATCGTCGAAGACGCCGGCCCGGCGAGGAAGCGCTTGACCATCAAGGTGCCCTCCGAGGCCATCGCAGACAAGCTCTCATCGCAGATGGACGCGATCATGACCGAGTCCGCGCTGCCGGGTTTCCGCAAGGGTAGAGCCCCTCGCGCACTGGTGCAGCGGCGCTTCGGCACGGTGGTGCGAACCGAAACCCGCAATCAGATCGTTGCTGAGGCATACTCCGCGGCCGTCGAGGAGAAGGGCTTGAAGCCGATCGGCGATCCCGAGCCGATCACGAAGGTGGACGAAATCGAGCTTGAAGAGGGCAAGTCACTTGAGTTCCAGGTGGAAGTCGAAGTGGTGCCCGAGTTTGATGCGCCGTCGCTCTCGGGCATCGAAATCAAGAAGCCCCAACTTGATGTGACTGATGAGCTGATCGAGGGCGAGATTGAGCGACAACGGATGCGCTTTGGCACACCGCACAAAATCGAAGGTGAGTTCGCCGAGAAGGATCGGATCAACTGCTACGCCAAAGCAACGCGCAGTGGTGAGGAAGAGCCCTTCTTCACGCACGATGAAGTCACCATCCTGCATCCGGGTGAGCATGACGGCGGCCGGGGCCAGGTCTTGGGACTTCTCATCGAGAACCTCGGCAAGGAGCTTGCAGGGAAGAAGGTCGGCGACACCTTCACGCTGACGACCACTGTTCCAGAGAGCCACGAACGCGAAGACATCCGTGGCAAGGAGATCACCATCGAACTCCAGATCCGCCATGCCGAGCGTATTGAGCCGGCATCGCTTGAAGAGATCGCCAGTACATACGGCATGGAGGGGCCGGATGTGCTGCGGCAGCAGATCACGTTCGCCTTGGAGCAACGGCGGGATCAGGAGCAGCAGACCGTCATGCGCGATCAGGTTTTCGAGCAGTTGACCGGCTCGGTGGATTTTGAGTTGCCCGAGAAGATGTCCGCGGCTCAGGCCTCGCGTATCGTGCGGCAACGGGAGCTGGAGCTGATCTATGAAGGGCTCACGCCGGAGGAGGTGGAAAACCAGCTGGCCCAGTTCCGGGCCGAATCGGAGTCGATCGCGCGTGATCGCCTCAAGTTGTTCTTCATCCTTCACAAGCTCGCTGAGCAGTTCGACGTGACCGTTTCCGAGCAGGAGATCAACGGCCGTATCGCACAGATGGCAGTCCAACGAGGTGTTCGGCCGGAGGTTTTGCGCAATGAACTGGCGCGCAGTGGGCGCGTCAATGAAGTGGCGATGCTCATCCGCGATCAGAAAGTGGCCGACCGTATCATCACCCAGGCGAAGATCAAGGAGATCTCAGCCGAGGAATGGCGCAAGGAGATCCAGGACAAGCAGCCCAAGGCGAGCGGCGCAAAGAAGTCCACGAAGAAGAAGACGACGAAGAAGAAGACGTCGAAGAAGACCGCCAAGAAGTCGGAGTAATCACGATCAGCTTTTCGGGGTGAAAGTCGGCTGTCGGTGGACTATTCGGCCCCTTGGACTTCCTCAAAAAAGAAACGGCCCGGACGCCACGAGGTCCGGGCCGCGAAGGGGTTGACGCTGCGAGGCGCCGGCAAGGCCGGAACCTGCGCGAGAGGTAGGATCAATCAAACATCGCAGTGACGGTCGGGACCGGCTTGCCTTCCAGCTCGACATTCGTCTGCATGCGGAAGTTGGACTGCGTGCGGTGACGCTCGGCGAAGAAGAACGAGAGCGTGTAGGTCTGGCCGTCGTTCATGCAGAGCCGACTGAAATCGATGTTCTGATCGCGTGCGGAGTGAACGCCGCCGAGGTCGATCACGAGCTTGCCATCGATATACACCCAGACATCGTCGTCGCCGGTGAAGCGGAAGTACTGGCCGGCGCTGGAGTCATAGGTGAAGCTGGTGTGCAGCTCGAACGTGAAGTGGAAGTTGCGGTCAGGGCTGCCACCGGATTGGCCATACAGATCTTCCTCGATGGGGAAGAAGCCGCCGAGGTTGGCGTACACGGGATCATCCTTGTCGTCGAAGACGAACGAGCCGTCCTCCTGTCGCGTGAGTCGGAGTGTCAGGGGCTTGGACATATTGACGCCGGGGACGTCATTGAACCACTGATTGAACGAGGCAGCAGACGTAATGCCGCCGGTGTTGTAGACGCCGAATTCCCCTTCGTTGTCGTTGAGGTCTTCGTCGAAGACGAGATGCCATTCAGTCTTGTACGGAGTGCCGTTGTTGGAGAGTTCCGAGCTTGGGCCGAAGAACGGCGCATTAGAGACGCCGTAGTTCGGACCGCCCTTGGCCTGCACCCAACTCGCATTGGTGCCAAAGTAATGACCTTCCAAGGTCAGCTCGAACACAGGCGGAACGCTTGAGCCAATGTCCCACTTGTAACCCGGGCCGGGGAAGTTGGGGTGGTCGGAACCGATCCAACTTCCGCCAGCGGTCGTCGCGGCCGCAACGATCTTGTTCTCAAACTCCGGTGGGAGCCAGAGCGTCCAGTGGCTCAAATCGTGGCCTTGTAGTTTCGCGACGGTGTAACGCCACGTGCTGGTGCCGTTGGCGTTGAATTGCGGTTCGCCCGCGAGGCAGACTTCATATTGCGTCTGTGGACCAGGGCCCGCGCTTGCCATCGAAACGACAACGCATTCGTTCTCGGGCATGGTGGTGACACACTCGAAGCGGCGATTGAACAGATGCGGCGCGATGGGAACACCGTCCGCGTTCTTGAAGTCCTTCTTAAGCATCGCGCCTTCGCCAGTGAAGACCGGCTTGTTGTCTGCGCCGAGTTCGATATCGACGTTGCCGGTATAGACACCGAAGCCGCCCGATGGCTGCTTCTCAAAGTCTGGGTGGCCACCGGCGGCGGTGCGTTCTCGGAAGTCGCGCACGATGCCCGTGAGCTCAAGAACCGGCGTCGCGGATTCATCGGAAGCTGCGGGTATGGCCAGGGAGGGCTGTGCCGGCGCCATGGCCATGCCGAGCGCGGCTAGGGGAAGAAGTGCGGACCCGCGTGCCGTTGCGCTCAAGCGATGTGGTGGGGCGTGAGGCGTGGGTGGCCTGCTCGTTGGATGGAGAATGTTCATAGTTGACTCCTTGCTCAAGGCGATTCGATCCGCTTCGAGCGGCTGGCTCATTCCGAAAACACCAGCCGTTCGATCCGCGGGATTTCACCGCACGAGTCAAAAGGTACGATTCGCCACCAGCCATCCAAGTGAGTCGGCTCCGAATCGGACGATCCCACGTGTGCTGCGCGGTCCAGGCAAACAGTGAGGATTATGAGCCCGCGCAAAGTTAGGGAAACCGGTAGTCCGCGGATGGGCGAGATGAGGAGAGAAGCGGCGGCTTGGGCGCGGTGATTACAGGACACCTAACGAAGGTGCAAGATCGCTTGTCATGACGGTCTGAAACGCTCGGCTCTTTGCAGTCCACCTCTGCCGCTCTGCCCCTGCCAAAAAAAGAAAACCCCCGGCCAGACGGCCGGGGGTGGTTTGCAACAGTAGTTATCGGCTCACGAGTTACGGGCAGCTGCTGCCATCGCCCTGATAGTCACCACCAGCAGCGTCGCAGGCGGCTTCGGTGAGCGTCTGGCAGTCAGCGTCATCGCAGTCTCCCCACTGGCTGAGCAGTTCGAGGAGGTCGGGTACGCCGACGCTACCGCTCTCATCGAGATCAGCGTCTTCGCAGCCGGGCTGGTCGCCCCAGCAGGCGAGCAACGCCAGCAGGTCAGGCACGCCGACGCTGCCGCTGTCATCGAGGTCTGCCGGGCAGTTGGAGACGAGGCATGCGCCTGTTTCTTCGCCACCGAAATCGGTGTCACCAATGAACAGGTTGTCGAAGTCGCCGAACTCACCTGGGTTGTGGAAGTTGTCAGAGAGGAGCACTGCCTGCTCGATGGTCGTGCCGGCGAAGATTGCACCGGTGTAGATCAACTCATCATCGTAGTAGTACCGAATCTCATCTGCCGCATTATCAACTTCAAACCTGACAGTGCGGTATTCGCCGACAACCCATGGAACCTGAGTATCCACGAACTGGAGAACGCTGTCGATCTCATCGAGGACGAAGATGTTGCCTTGGAACTCAAGCACGAGGCGAGTCGTGAGGAATCCCTGAGATGGGGCTTGCGAGAGAATGTGGTAGTCAGCACCGCCACCGGCAGAAACGAAGACATCCACCGTCATCGTGTTCGCACCCTTCTCGCAGAGCGGGCTCAGACCGCCGTTGTTTGAGCCGTTCGCGCCGGGGCCCTTGACAATGCGCATATGCTGGTCACCATCGGCAGGGTTGGCATCGGAGATGAGAGGCGAAGCTGGTGCATTGACCGCGAAATAGCCCCAGCCCAACTGAGCGCCGGTGCCGAGGACATACTCTTCGAAGCATGTGGAATAGCATCCGCCGAGGCAGTTGTCCGGTGTGCCGGGTTCGTCAGTTAACAGTTCCCAGCCGTAATTGGAGACTGGACCGGTTGGGAAACCACCGCCGAGAACGGCGAATCCAAACCCTTCAAGCCAGAACCCATCATCGCTGAAACCGACGGTTGGCGGGTTAAACAGGCCTTGGCCGATCTCGTCAATGGTATTGCCTTCTGCACTGATAATTCGAATTCCTGCCCAGAGTACTTCGGGAATGAAACTGCCAAGATCATTCGTATCGAAGAATCCCTTCGGGTCGGTTATCGCGTGGATTGAAACGGTGTTTGCGGCTTGACCTCCCGCCGTGTAAGGGATGACGACGACATTCGGGCCATCGGGATCGGGCTCGATGAGGTTGTCTTCTTCGTCAACCTCGACCGGCATAAAGACCAACTCAACGTCAATGCTGGTCACGGGATTGGTGAAGTTCGTCAAACTAAAGCCGATTTCTCTGACGACACCTGGCTCGACGAGCCGCAAGAGGTCCGCCGCGATATCGCCGCCGTGTGTGAATCCAACGCCTTGGAAACTGTCAAGGTTTGCGAATAGCCCGTTGCATCCGCAAAGATCGTTCGCAGTGAGTGCGCAGGCGAGATCCCACGCGGTGTCACAGCAGAAGGCGTCTTCTGCACAGACGGTGTTGCAGCATGCTTCGTTGTTGCACCCTGCTGTCTGGAGTTCGGGGATATTGGCTCCGCAGCAACTGATCGCAATAGCGTCGCCGCATCCTTCGGGCGTACAAAGATCGCCGCACTCGGCCTGTGCAGTCGCAGCACACTGCGCATCGAAGGTGACATCGCAGCAGAACGGGTCGATCGAGCAGACGGTATTGCAGCACTGCGGATCGTCGCACCCGGGCGTACCGTTGGCGAGGCAGCATGTGCCACTGGTCTCAGTGCATGCTTCGTTCACACAAATCGAGCAACCAGTATCGGGATCGTTCGCCATTGCAGCGCACGTGAGATCCCATTGATTATCACAGCAGAACGGCTCAATTGCGCAGATCTGGTTGCAGCACTCTTCATCATCGCAGAACGGCGTGCCGTTCTCGACACAGCAGCCGCCAGTTCCGGGGCTGCCACAGTCTGCTGCGCACAAATCGCCACAGAAGGCATTCGCCGAGTCGACACAGGACTGATCCCACTCGAAATCGCAGCAGAAGTCATCAAGACCGCAGACGAGATTGCAGCAATCGACGTCGTCACAGCCAGGCGTACCATTCGGTGCGCAGCAGGTTCCGGCGCCTTCACCACAGGGATCGCCTGCGATACCCCCTTCGGCAGGAGCGTTGTTGTTTTGACCCGCTTTCCTCGTTGTAGTGATGCGGCTTGCAGGCCGAATGTCGCTGTGCGCCACAAGATCAAGTTGGACCGGTGGTAGTGCCGATTCAGTGGCATTGGCAGACGTGATTCGCCGGTGCGAAAGGTCACCAGCAACTGAAACTTGATGGCCGCCATCCACGGCGACGCCTACGACATCAGCGCCTATCGCATTAAGATTGATCGACCGGGTACGGGACGAAGGTGCGTCGGAATCGGTCGATGCATTGAACTCTCGCTCAACGCTGCGAGCGCCGTCGGTTGCGAGCGCGAAAGCTGCGCCGGCCAACAGCAGCGCTGCCGTACAGGATGCGACGATTGTCGTCGTCTTACGTTTCTCTTTCATTCGAGATACCTCCTCTGATCCAGGGGTGAACGGAATTGTCCGCTGGCGCGGACCGAAGCGACACGTACCCGAGTTGGTGCCGAGTGCGAGCGCCATACATGGAACATGAAACAAACCGAGAGAGCAGAAGCTCACCGGCGACCAGGGCCAAGCTGCGAATCTCATGAAAGAACAGCACAGCCCTTGATGAGCTCGCGCTAAAGCGCGCCATCAGCGACCCGACCTCCGCCACGGTGGTTCTTTCAACGACGCTGCGCAGTTGGCTCTTTCTCCGAGTGCACCTTTGCTCAACAGGTTCGTGGGTCATTATGGTTCAGCATCTGCCCCAACGCAAGCCCACAAGCAAGACTCGATTTATAGAAATGACATCAAGAACGGTAAATGCGTAGGCCGCGGCCGCCCGATGTAGGAACGCGAATCCTCACAAAGTTGCCTAAATTAACTGGCAAAGGGGGGTCGCACCGCGGGAGCCGAGGTGGGAGAATGTTCGCTGCTCGGTCATTGGCAGTTCCGCATTACTCGGCCGACTCAGCGGAATCTGCTCGGCCACGTGCCCGTTCGTAAAGCACGATCGCAGCAGCAGTTGCGACATTGAGCGACGGCACATCACCTGCCATGGGAATGCGCACCATGACGTCACAAATCGCGCGGGACGCTTCCGTGAGGCCGTGTGCTTCCGAGCCGACGAGAACTCCCAAGCGAGGCACTGGCGGCAGCCGCCACAGCGGCACCGCGCGAGCGTCGTTCTCCGCTCCGGAGAGCGTCATCCCCCATCCGCCTCGATCAAGAATCGGCCGCTTCAATCGTCTCAGCACCTCACCCCATTTCTCACCGTCCGCAACGACGGCATAGGGAACCGACAGCACATGTCCCACCGACACTCGGATCGCTTTGCGATAGAGCGGGTCGCAGCAGTTTGCATCAAGCACAATGCCATCAACCCCGAAGGCCGCCGCGCTTCGAAACAGGCCGCCCATGTTGTCGACATTGGTGACTCCCTCGGCGAGCAGCATCGTGAAGTGATCCCGGCTTTGAAGATGACCCAGCATGCGATCCAGTGATAACTCTTCAGGCCGAGGTCGATAGCCGGCCGCCAGCGCGCCACGATGAATGTGGAACCCGGCGATCGCGCTCATCAAATCCACATCTGCCAGATAAATGTCGCACGTTGGCTGCGCTGCTTCAATCACCTCGCGCAATCGCTCGAACTTCCCCGGGCTGAGGAAGATTGAGTGAAGTCGCTGCGGCGTTGCGAGCAGTCGCCGCACGACCAGTTCGGACTCAGCCATGAAGAGTCGGTCGCGACCGCGCAGATCCGCATCGCGCACATTTCGATACACATCCACACGCGGATCATGAAAGTCTCGGATGAAAATCGGACGGGTCAAGATGTGGAGGCGAGGGAATCAGCTCTGGGAAAGGGGCAGGGGCCGAGCCACAGGGTACAGCTCACCGCACATGTGACAAGCCGCACCAGGTAGGGCGATCCTGCCAGCGCAACTATGAACGTGTGACTGCCCTCTGCCTCCGCGCCACTGTCCCTTCGCTCCGTCACACGCCGGGCTCCGCAGCCGGCGCCATTGAACCGACCGCGCCTGCTTGATCTGAGCCCTCTGCGACACGTTTGATATCCGCCAAATCCCTCTCAATGCACTTTCGCATTGCACCCATCATCACTCGCGAGAGCGGCGACATCAGCTTCGCAAAGAGCGAGACCGCCTGTATGGCCATATGCAACTCGACGCGCGTTCTGCCCGGGCCGTCCTCGATGAACCGAAACTCCGAACGCCAGTGCGATCCACATGAGGTCGCTTCGATAGCGTAGGAATGTGGCGGCTCGAAGGATGTGATCTCCATGGTTTCCGTCGCTTCCTTTTTGAACATGATGCGCGTCTCTCGAAAGCGGGTGCCCACACCGATCGGGCCATCGGTCAGCATCTCGATCCGTTCGATAGCGTCAATGTGCTCGGCTGCGCGTTCCAGGTCGGCGCAGAGGGCGAAAACGCGATCTCGTGGGGCATCAATGTGCGTGGTGAGTGTGAGTTGCGGCATGATTGGGGGGGATCGTCAGAGGGTCAAGGGGGCGCTGCGATGGTAGCGTATCGTACCGCCCGACTCCGCTGCGATTCCAGTCCGAAACGAAGAGAGCCGCACATGCCGATGCTTGAGGTCATCTCAGAACAAGTCATCCGCTGCAAGAAGTGCCCGGAGCTGCGGGATTACTGCGACGCGGTGGGGCGGGAGAAGCGCCGGGCGTATGCGAATCAAGCGTATTGGGCAAAGCCGGTGCCGGGCTTCGGCGACCCCGGCGCGCGAGTGATGATTGTCGGACTCGCTCCGGCTGCCCATGGCGCAAATCGCACCGGGCGCATGTTCACCGGTGACCGCTCGGGCGACTTTCTCTATGCGGCGCTTCATCGCGCGGGATTGGCCTCGCAGCCGAGCGCAACCCATCGTGATGATGGCTTATCCCTTCGCGGCGTGTACATCACCGCAGCCGTCCGCTGCGCTCCGCCGGCCAACAAGCCGACGCCTGCGCAGCGCGCCAACTGCATGCCGCACCTCATTGAGGAGATAAGGATCATCCAGCCGCGCGTGCTGCTCTGCCTCGGATCAATCGGCTGGAACGCAGCGCTGGAAGCTCTTCGAGACCTTGGTGCGGACTTGCCCAAACCCAAGCCGAAGTTCGCCCACGCCGGAGAAGTGCATCTGGGCGCGACGACAGTGCTCGGCTGCTATCACGTGAGTCAGCAGAACACGTTCACCGGCCGGCTGACGAACGCGATGATCGACAACGTGCTCGCGCGGACACTCGCGCTAACGAGTGAGAAGGCATGAGGGACGAACGCAGGGCCAACAGCCAACAGCCAACAGCCAACAGCCCTATGCACCCGCTGCCGCGCCGTATGATCACGCCATGCCTGATCCATCAATCCTGGAGACGTTTCCTGCCCCGACGCAGACACCATTCGTCATTGAGCATATTTCAGATGAGTTCACGTCGGTTTGTCCGAAGACCGGCCACCCTGACTTCGGGTCGGTCACCCTGCGATACTGTCCGGGCGAAACCTGCGTGGAACTCAAGTCACTTAAGCTCTACTACCAGTCGTTTCGCAATGAAGGCATCTATTATGAAGCGGTAACGAACGCGATTCGCGATGATCTGGTCGCCGCAATGAAGCCGCGCTGGCTGGAGATCATCACCGACTGGAGAGGTCGCGGCGGCATTCGTTCACGCATCATCGCACGACATGGCGAGGTTCCTGCAGGCGATACCTTCCACGTAGTGGTCAAGTGATGAGAACATGTGCTGCATTCCGCATCGTGGCGTGGTCCATCGCGGGGCTTGTCCTGCTGCTGTTTCTTTCTGCGCTCATGATCTGATCGTCCTCATGACCTGAGCAAGTTGGAGCAATTGCAGATCGCTCGATGAGCGTCGAATTCCCGGGATGCTCTGAGGACGCCGCGAGGTTCGAGCGCTCTTACGAGTGCGGCTTGGTTGAAGGACGAGCCATGGCGCGGTCTATCCGAGCGGCCGGATCCTGTTTGTAAAACCGCATCAGCACACGATACAGTTCAGGATGCATCTGGCGCAGCTCGTGCGGCCTCTCAAAGAAAACCTCTGTTGCCACCGCAAAAAACTCCGCCGGATTGGTTGCAGCATAAGGACGCAACAGGGCAGACCCCCAATATCCTTGCGAGCTCCGTTGCTGCAATTCGGCAAACTCACGACTCATGACTTCGGCCCATTCACGTCGCTGCTCACGATTTCGCAACACCGGCGTTCCGTCGATGACGCCGTCCGCCATATCGAGCTTGTGCGCAAACTCGTGATAGACAAGATTGTGCCCATCATGGGCCTGCCGGCCGCCCTGCACGACGTGCTGCCAGGACAGAATAATCGGCCCCTGATAATGCGCTTGCCCCAGGACCGGCATGGTCGATTCGACCGTCAACCGCCCGCCGCCGCCCAGTGATGTTCTGCTCGGCGCGAAATAGCCCGACGGATAGATCAGAATGGTCTTCAACGCGCGGTAAAAGTCATGCTCGATGTTCAGCAGAAGCAGACACGCCTGTGCTGCAATCTGCACTTTCATGTCCTCGGTCACCTCCAGGCCGCCCGCTCCCTCCCAGTATTTCTCGACGAGAAAGATACGAATGAGGTCTCGCATGCGCGATTTCTCTTCGTCATCGAGGTACTGCCAATGGCAGAAGTTGTGCTCAAGCAGGCGGTCCCACTCCGCGGGGAACGGCTTCGCAAGCGCTTTTCGCCAGCGACGACGTCGAAAGAAGCCGAACATCATGAGAGCCCGCGCTCTTCACTGGAGCGCAGCTTCCGCAGGCATTCGATCAAACTATCAAGGTGCTCACGCTGGTGAGCGGCGGAGATCTGAACGCGCAATCGCGCATGGCCCTCGGGCACGACCGGATAGCCGAAGCCGATGACAAACACGCCCATGTCCAGGAGCTTGCCGCTCATCGCAATCGCTTTGGCTGTGTCATGAACGATGATGGGGCAGATGGCGGTGGGGGAGTCGAGGACATCGAAGCCGGCGTCCTTGATCCCTTGGCGTGCATAGGCGACATTGTCGCGTAGCTTCTGCATGCGACTCGCCTCGGGTTCGCGCAGCAGGATCTCGATCGCCTTGTTCGCGCTGCAGGCGACGGTAACTGGCAGCGCGTTCGAGAACAGCGTCGGCCGGCCGCGCTGAATGAGCAGTTCAATTCCACTGCGCCGGCCGGAGACAAAGCCGCCTGCGCCGCCGCCCAGCGCCTTGCCGAGCGTGCCGGTGATGAAGTCGATCTGATCGCCCTTCATTCCATAATGCTCGTGCGTGCCCCGGCCGGTTCGGCCCATGACGCCGGTGCCGTGAGAATCATCCACGACCAGCAGCGCGCCGAATTCATCGCAGAGCGCTCGCAGCCCCGGCAGGTCTGCAATGTCGCCTTCCATCGAGAACACGCCGTCGGTGATGACCCAGATCGCGCCGCCGGAGGAAGCGGCGTCTGCGGCTTCGCGCGCGGCCTGCAACTTGGCGTGAAGGTCATCAAGGTCGTTGTGTTTGTAGATGGCCTTGTGGATGCCCTTCTTGATAACCGTTGCCAGCCGCACGCCGTCAATGATCGAGGCGTGATTGAGCTCATCGGAGATGAGAACATCGCCGGGCTCAGCGAGCGTTGCAAAGAGCGCTTCGTTGGCGTTCCAACACGAAACGAATGTATACGCCGCTTCATGGTCGAACAGCCGCGCGATGTTCCTTTCGATCGTTTCATGCGGCTCGAATGTCCCGCAGATGAAGCGCACGGAAGCCGTTCCCGCTCCGTATGTGCGAATGCCTTCGATGCCCGCTTCAATGACTTCCGGATCATTCGCAAGGCCGAGATAATTATTCGAGCAGAAGCACGCGACCTCACCGTATCCCCGCAGCCGAATCGTCGCATCCATCGGCGATTCGATCATCTGCAGGCGCTTGAGCTGCCCGGTCTGTTCGAGATGTGTGAGAATCGCATCCGCCCTGTTGAAGAAGACATCGCGGCCGATCGACTGTGTCGTGCTCATGCAGAGAGTTTAGCGTGGCGGCAGGAACCCAGAAACTCATGCGCCGCTGCCGCGGAAGTCTCCGGGGGCACGGATGAACACCGACGCACGCGGACTGCCTTAGACTGCGAGCCCCTCACCGCTTCACCCCCTCACCCCTTCACCCCTCATGCCATGACGCTTTCATTCCACCGTCGCGCCATCGTCCGCTTCCTTCTCGGCTTCATCGGTTTCCTGCTCATTGCAGGGATCATTAGCGCGGCTGTGCGCATCAAGGCGGCCGGCGGCTATTGGCTCTACGTCTTCATGAAATTCGACCTCGACGGCAACTGGAACATGGTCGTCTGGTTCTCCTCGCTGACTCTGCTCCTGGCTGCGGCCCTGGCATGGTGGATCGGCAAAGCAACCCATGCCTCGGGCGGCTCACGTGTTCGGCATTGGTATTGGCTGGCCGTGATTCTCACGCTGATGGCTGTCGATGCAGCGATCGATTTGCACGGCCTGCTCAATTACCCGATGCGCACCTATGTGGTCAGCAGCAACACCCTCTTCTTTGCGTGGGTCATTCCAGGCCTGTTCTTTGTCATAGTCGTCGTCGCGATCTACCTGAAGATGGTGCTCGCCCTTCCGCGGCCGGTGATGCGGCGCGTCCTCACAGCCGGCGCGGTGTTTGTCGCCGGGGCAGTGGGTATGGAGGTGGCGAGCGGAATGTCGCTGTCGTACTTCATCGATCAGCCGTGGGTGTATCAGGCGTGCGCATCACTTGAAGAAGTCATGGAGATGATTGGTGTGGTGATCTTGATCGACGGATTTCTCTTGCACCTCGCGGGTCTCACGCCGCACACCGACCTTCATCTCACATGATCGGCCGGATCACTTCCGCCGGCGCGATGCGCTCACGCCGGCCGCGATAAGCAGGAGCGCCATGGCGCCCGGTGCCGGGACGGCGCGATAGGTGATGCTGTCGAATGCAAAATCGCCGTACTTCGGCGCTTCGCCGACGTTGCCGGACAACAGCGTCAGTGATGTGATCGGTCCGCCGAAGATGTCATCCCCAGCGATGGTCCACTTTCCTCCGTGCCCTTCGATGGCTGGAGAATCATTCAGGAGCTCTCCCATGCCGGTCCACGTGCCGCTGGTTGCGCCGGTTGCGGTCAGGTCGAACGTCCCAAGATTGGTACTGAACTGCGCCACCTCATCCCAAAGGTCGCCATGATTGCCTGCGGTGTAGAGGAAGCTGATCGAAAGCGACGTGATGTACACCGGCTGGCTGAACGTGAAGACGAACTCCTGATCGCCATCAATCTCACCGTTCACCGCGCCGCCGGAGAGGCCGACAGCGGTGTGGCCGGCAACGGTCTTGGGAGCGAACGTGCCGCCCAGACCGCTTATGGAGACATCAGCGACCGGCGAGAGGAACTGAGCTGCGCTCGCGCCAGCGGAGAGATCGGTGTGATGAATCGTATCCGCAGTCGCAAGCGGCGCGAGCAATGCGGCGGCGAATGCGGCTGAGAGCGTGTGGTGCTTCTTCATGGTGGCTTCTCTTTCCAGTTGTGTGTAGGGGATGAAGCACGCTGCATTGGAGGCAGCATGGCTCGTTTCCAACCTACATTCTGCGCAGGATGAAACAAGCGCCGGGCATCTGCCGTGCAAGTTCTTCATGCGAATGACCTGCAAAGCATTCCCCGCCTACCCAAACTTCGCCGTTGAACGTCCGAAAATGAACGCGCTGCCTCTGTTATCAGGCGTCGCTACTTCATGCCGCATAACGCTCTCGAATGCGCGGCACAAGATACTCCTCGAACGCCTTCGCCAGATCATGTTGCGGAGCATAATCCCAGTCACGCCGGGCCGCTGAGTCATCCACATCAGCCGGCCAGGTGTCAACGATTCCCTGCCGCGCCACATCCGGCTCGAAGGTGATGGCGTCTCCATGTGGAAAATGCTTGCGCACCAGCGCTGCGATCTCTCCCGCGCTGGGATTGAAACTCTTCACGTTATAGACGCAGCGCGTGAGCCGCGCTTCATCTGCTTGCGCAAGTTGCAGCATCGCATTGATCGCATCGGGCATCGTCATGAATGGAATCCGCGCATCCTCGCGCACAAAGGATGCGTACGGTTCGCCCTGGGCCGCAGCATGAATCATCTCCGGCGCGAAATCACTGGTGCCGCCTGAGGGCAGCGTTTCCGCGCTGATAATGCCGGGGAAACGGATCGCGCGGAAGTCGATCAGATCGCTTGTGCGGTCCTTGGCGAGCTGCCGGTAGTGCCGCGCAAAGTAGCGGCCGAGGTTCTCGCAGTACAGCTTGTTGCAACCGTACATCGTGGTCGGCTTGGTGAACTCATCTTCAGCGATCGCGCCGGCAGCATGTTTCGTTTCAAGGTCCGGCATGCCGTACACCGCGATGGTGCTGGGAAACAGAAACTTCACGCGCCGGCCGTGCGACCGCGCCTGTTCAGCCGCCAGCCGCAGCAGGTTGAGCGTGCCGTTGACGTTCACTTCATGCGCCGCTTCGGGCACAAACTCCGCCCGCGTCGAAAGCAGAGCAGCAAGATGGTAGATCTCGGTGATCTCGTACTGTGAAAGCAGCCGCTTGAGCAGCGCATCATCGCAGATGTCGCCGGTGAAGGCGTCCTTGCACTTGGATCGCACCTCGGCATCGAGTTCGCGCACATCGAGGGCGACGATGTTCGCACTACTGTCGGCCGCGCCGGATGAAAGCGCCGCAATCAGCCCATGCCCGACCTCGCCACCGGCCCCGGTGATGAGAACAGCCGCATTACGAGGCGGAGCGGCATCGCGCTGGTCGGCTGTGCTCGGGTTCATGTTCTTCGCATCGAGCGGGTCAAGGGTCATAGGGAACGGCATCTCTGAAGTGGTCATGGGCTTTCTAGGCCGCATTGTAGTGGACGGCGGAATGCGGCGCGCTCACCGGCGTACCGACGATCGACTATGTCGGCGGTCGAAGAGGGTTTAGTTCGCGCGCGCAGAGTTCTGCGGAACCCAGTCTCCGATCGCATGAGTCGGAACGTCGCGATCCACCGACCGGCATCAATGCATCCTTGTGCGCGCCGGTAAGTGCATCCATCTTCGCTGTTCGAGAAGTGAGTTCGACATTGGACCGTCCGCGCATGAGAAACTCGTCGTGGACATCACCCCTTCCAATAAGACCTCCGGTGGAAGTCACAGCGCGCACAGCGTCGCCGCCGCGCGGTAAATCATCGGGCAGGCAAAGAAATCAAATGCGGCAGTCGTCTCAAATTGCAGAAATCACTTGAGCGCGCCGCTTACTCGTCGCCCCCCGCTGGCGCCCATGGCCGACGCGCAGTCACCTTGATAGGAAGTTCGACATCGCCCGCCCAATAGTGGGTCGCCTCGAAATCGCGCAGGGCGACTTCAGGTGAGCCGATCAGCCGCAGCGTCCACTCGCCTTCCTCAATCACTTCCGGCTCGAGCGCCACAAGATGTTCGTCAAGCGTCGCATCAATGCGGACACCCATCGGGCGCGCCCGCCATGAAACTGAGCCGTCCCGCCGCGTGCGCTTCGAGATGCGATACCACACTTCGCTTGTGCCGACAGTTTCACCATTGCGCAGCAATTGAACGTCGAAGCCGAGCGTCAACTCTCCGATGCGCTCCAGCACGTTGGATCGAAGTACAAGTCGATCGTTCAGCGCGATTGCGCCATTCGTCCTGCCATGCGTAATGACAGCGCTGGGCGTGAACAACTCTGCAATGGCCGCACCAACAGAAACGTCATCAACCGGTTCGAGATAATCGGAGATCGTTCCTGCAACCTCAATGGCCGGCTCCCATCGCAGCAACGTGGTCGCTTCGATTTCTTCATCGATGGAGTACATGGAAGGCCCGCCGTACGCGACCTTGACGTCGTATGCGATTGCATCACCGTTTGCAGGTATGCCCAGCAGCGTCTGCTCGTGACGCCAGTGATTGCCGTAATTGACGCGGATCAGATGTGAAAACTCAGTGTAGCTAAACGCATTGATCCCAGCGGAGATCGGCGACGCCTCCAACACGTGAGTCCCATTGGCTTCCCAACGCTCAACCTCAAGTTCAACCCAAATCGGCGCATCGGTCGGCCACACTTCGCGCGTGTTATATTGAATCTCAATGAGGCCGAGCGCAGCGTGCCACCACGGTTGGTTCAGGTCCGCGCTGGATGCGAGCGCGCTGAGCGCCGCGCCATAGTGATTCCTCCATGATTGGGACAGCGGCAGACGATCGGCGTCGCCCTTGATGCAGCGCTGGACCAGGAGCCGCTCGTTGAATCGCCCTAGCGCGCCCTTCTCTCCGAGCCGCGCTACCCGCAAGTCGTTGTACAACTGATCCAGAAGCGGCAGATCATTGGCGGGTGGCAGTGAAATCGGCTGGTTGAGCACCGCTTCACTCTGCTCCGTGTCATACCACGGCAGGTAGAGAATCAACACCGTCGTCGGCATCGCCGCCACCATGCCGCGCTCGCGCACGGCGGGTGTTACATGCACTGCGTAACTGCCCAGCAAGAGCAGCAGCGCGATCGCAACCAACCCCCATCGCCGCCTGCCTCTGTAGAACCTCCGCTCGCGCGTGACGACGTAGCTACACTCGCTGCACGTCACATGCCCTGCATCACCGGCAGCCGTCTGCGACAGGTCATACCAACACTTCGGACAGTGCTTCCGAGCCGTGCCGCGCCACCGCTTCACCCACTGCACCAGCGCATCGCCCAGCAGCGCGAACGCCCCAAGCGCGCCAGCGATCCACACCAGCACGATCGCACCAATACTGAACCAGCCGTCTGCCATTGTTCCGTTCCAAAAATCTACGGACGCCCGCGCACATCGAGTCGCAGAGGCCTTTCTATATCGCCACTCCAATAGCGATCACTGTCAATGTTGCGCAGCGCGGTATTGGCGTCTCCGCATAAGCGCACCGTCCATTTTTCATCGCGCGAAAACACGCGCTTCTTCTCGTCTCTCCAGTCCAACCTGACCGGCGCGGAGAACGCCGGGTATGCGCCCGATTCAAACTCGAACCACGCGAACGCTTCTCCGACCACCTCAGCACTACAGATTACTTCGATGCGAAACGCAAAGGTCAGGTGCTCCACCTCATCCGGAATCCCGTACAGCGACCACTTTTTCCAGAGCTGCACCGCAAACTCATCGCTCCCTTCATAGCCGATTAAGACAGGACGAAGCTCGCCTGCGAGCCAGTCTTCCACAAGGGTGGAGCTAACTGGTTCAAGCACATCGTCAACGGATGCGACAAACCGAATCGGAACGTGTACATCATGACTTCGGAGATCGAAATCACCAATGCTGACCTCGGCACGGTAGCGCAGCAGAGCAGATGAACTATCTGGAGTGCCAAGCAGGATGCGATGGTCGCTCCAGGAGGGGTCGAATCTGTAGGCGCGCGGTGGTTCGGCCACAACACGCGTGCTCGCCAGTCCATGGTCAAGCGGCTCTATCACGATGTCATAGAATGCGTGCTGATTCCATCGGTCCAAGGACCACTGCCCATATAAAGGTATCCCTACGGGCCAGGTTGGGCGGGTCCTGATGTTAACTTCCACGAGTGCCTCCGCTCGTCCAAGCCAGTATGGCTCCTGAGGCGAGTTTCGTTTCAACTCGTGAAGCATCAGTCCGTAGAAACTGAGCCACTCCTCGCTAATCGGCCGCCTCGCTTGGTCGCCGCGAAGGCATCGCTCGACCAGCAACCATTCTTGCACAGGCCAGAGCACACTCGGATCGGCGCGATGTTCGAGCAACTCCTCCGCAAGCAGATCGTGCATCGATTCGATCCACGGCAGCGCCAGTATCAGCCCCGTCGTCGGCACCGCCGCCACCATGCCGCGCTCGCGCACGCCTGGCGTCACATGCACTGCGTAACTTCCGAGCAACAACAGCATCGCGAGCGCAACCAGCCCCCAGCGTCGCCGGCCCCGATACAACTGCCGCTCGCGCCTCACCCGATAGCCGCACTCGCTGCACGTCACATGCCCCGCATCACCGGCAGCCGTTTGCGACAGGTCATACCAACACTTCGGGCAGCGCTTGCGAGCCGTCCCGCTCAGGCGCTTCACCCGCTGCGCCAGCGCATCGCCCAGCAGCGCAAATGCCGCAAGCGCAGCCGCGACCCACACAAGCACGATCGCAGCGAGGTTGAATACGTCGATTGCCATCGATGAACACTTTACAGCCCTCCGCTCCACTGGATGCATTGATGCTGCGACACGTGCACTTTCCTGCCATTTCCCGAAACCGCAAGCCGCCGCTTCCGCGAACATCACCTCACCGCTCCAAGTTATCATCCGCTATCACTCATGGCCGCTCCCGCCACCGACAACTCCATTCGCGATGCGCTGGTGAAGCACGAGCAGGCACACCTGCTGAGTTTCTACGATGAACTCGATGAGCTGGCGAAGCGGCGGCTGATGGGTCAACTTGCCGCGATCAACTGGGACGGCCTCGATGCGCTCATCGATGAATACGTGCGCAATCCCCAGCCGCCCGCCATTCCGCAGGATATCGAGCCCGCACCGTACTACGGCTGTCCGCATGAGCGTGCGGTTGAGTACGACGTGGAGCATTTTCGCAATCTTGGCGGCGACCTCGTAGCGGCCGGCCAGGTCGCCGCATTCACCGTCGCAGGCGGCCAGGGCACGCGGCTGGGCTGGAACGGCCCCAAGGGCACCTTCCCCGCCACGCCGATCACCGGCAAGCCGCTCTTCCGCGTCTTCGCCGAGCAGATCCTCGCAGCGCAGAAGAAGTACAAGACCGCGATTCCGTGGTACATCATGACCAGTCCCATCAACGACGCAGAGACCCGCGCGTTCTTTGCGGACAACAACTACTTCGGCCTCGATGCGCGCAACATCTTCATGTTCCCGCAAGGCGTCATGCCATCGATCGACGCTGCGACGGGTCGGCTGCTGCTCGCTGCGAAGGATGAACTTGCGGTCAACCCCGACGGGCACGGCGGTTCCATCAAAGCGCTGCGCGAAAGCGGCGCGATTGACGACATGGTCAATCGCGGCGTCACGCAGATCAGTTACTTTCAGGTCGATAACCCGCTGGCGAAAGTCATCGATCCGCTCTTTCTCGGCTTGCACGCGGCTGCGCCGGATTCATCGGCAGAAATGTCGAGCAAGATGGTGCCGAAAGCATCGCCTGAGGAGAAGGTGGGGGTGTTCTGCACCAGCAATGGGAAGACGATGGTGATCGAATACTCCGACCTGCCTGAGGAACTTGCGCAGCAGCGCGATGAAGCGGGGAAGCTGCGCTTCAATGCCGGCTCGATCGCAATTCATATCTTCGGTGTGGAGTTTGTCGCGCGATTGACGGAAGACGTCAACAAGTTCGGCCTGCCGTGGCACCGCGCGATAAAGAAGGTTCCCTACATCGACATTACGACGGGCAAACTGATCGAGCCGCAGGAGCCCAACGCGGTGAAACTTGAAGCATTCGTATTCGATGCGCTGCCATTGGCAGAATCGTCGATCGTGCTCGAGACCAGCCGGATTGAAGAATTTGCGCCGATCAAGAATGCGGAAGGCGTCGATTCGCCGGCGACTTCGCATGAGATTCAGACGCAGCGGAGTGCCCGGTGGTTGGAAGCAGCCGGCGTGCGCGTGCCGCGAGAGAATGACCGCATCGCCGCCCGAATCGAGATCAGTCCGCTGACGGCGTTGGAGCCGGCGGACTTGCAGAAGGCGGAACTGCCGGCGGCGATCAATGCCGGGGCGGATGTGGTGATCTAACGATGGAACAGAACGCCCCCATCGCGTTCATCGGCCTTGGCGTCATGGGCCTGCCCATGGCGGGGCATCTGCTTGATGCCGGCTACCGGCTCAGCGTCTTCACGCGCACCAAATCGAAAGCGCAGCCGCTGCTTGAGCGCAGCGGCGCGAACGTGCGCTGGACTGACTCGCCGAAGGAAGCAGCCGAAGGCGCGGACATCGCCATCTCCATCGTCGGTTATCCCGACGACGTGCGCGAAACGCATCTTGACGCGAACGGCACGCTCGCAGCCGCCAACCCGCCGCGCATCATCATCGACATGACCACGAGCACGCCGGCCCTTGCGGTTGAGATTGCCGATACAGCGCGCACGCGCAACATCGCCTCCATCGACGCGCCGGTCAGTGGTGGCGACATCGGCGCACGTAGCGCTACGCTCTCCATCATGGTGGGCGGTGAAGCGGAGGCAGTCGGGCAGGTGCGACCCATCTTCGAGAAACTCGGCAAGACGATCGTCCATCACGGCCCGCCGGGCGCAGGTCAGCATGCCAAGATGGTCAATCAGATCCTTATCGCATCAAGCATGATGGGTGTCTGTGAAGGGCTGCTCTATGCGAGCAAGGCCGGGCTCGACCCGATGAAGGTGATCGAATCGGTCGGTTCCGGAGCGGCCGGCTCGTGGTCGATCAACAACCTCGGCCCGCGCATGATTCAGCGCGACTTCAATCCCGGTTTCTATGTTGAGCACTTCGTGAAGGACCTGGGCATTGCACTTGAAGAGTCGTCGCGCATGAAGCTGGCGATGCCCGGCCTTGCGCTGGCGAAACAACTTTATGAGGCGCTGCGCGATCAGGGCCACGCGAAGTCAGGCACGCAAGCCCTGCTGCTTGCCCTTGAGAAACTCAGCGGAATGTGAATCAGGATGCCTCAGGTGACCTCGCCCGCTTGGCAGCGGCGGCTACGCTTGTGCAGCGACTAGAATGATCTGACGCAGTGGATGGCGGGACCGCTACGGCCGATCTTTGATGTCCACGCCGCCGGCTCTCATTGTTTTCGCCGCCTCTTTGATCATCATTCGCACGAAGTATCGCCATGGCCGTCCAGATGGAACTCTCTCGAATCTTCATCCGCGAAATGGCGGACATGCAGATCATCGAACTGACCGAGGTCGGAGGAGATCGCACCTTTCCGATCGTGATTGGCCTGCCGGAGGCGTTTGCCATCGAGCGGCGGCTCAAGGGCATCGAGATTCCCCGTCCCCAGACGCACGATCTGCTCGCCTCGGTGATCCGCGAAATGGGCGGCACACTGCGGCGCATTGAAATCAACGACCTTGTGGATGGCACGTTCTTCGCGAAGCTCATCGTCGACCAGAATGGTGAAGAATTGGAGATTGACTCACGACCGTCCGATGCGATCGCGATCGGTGTTGCCGAGGAGGTGCCGATCCTTGTTGCGGAACATGTGCTCGCGCAGACCGAAGCGGACGCAATGGCGAACGGATCGGTTGAGGACGACGTTGATGAGGATGATGAGGACGAGGATTTCAACCTCGATTGGGATTGAGCGCGAGGGGGAGATTCAAACGCCGGCATGAGCAATGCGGAAGAGAAACCCGGAGCCGGCGGAGGGCATTCTTCAGGAGTCCCGGCCCTTCCGCACGTGCAACTGGATACCTCTCTACTGAACCCGCTGCCGCACGTTTACCTGACTGACACGCCGGGCATCGGCGGGTGCATCAAGCGGCGGCCGGAAGACTTTCTTGTCGATGAGCAGCCGCTCTACGAGCCGTGCGGCAGGGGGGAGCATCTGTACCTGTTCATCGAGAAACGCAACGTCTCTCACATTGAGCTGCTCGCCGCGCTGCGCAAACGCTTCAACGTCAAGAATACCGCCATCGGTTTCGCCGGTATGAAGGACAAGGTCGGCGTTACGCGGCAGCTCGTCTCAGTGCATACGCCGGAGACGCCGAGCAATCTCTCGCTCGATCACGATCGGATCCATGCATTGTGGGCGGATCGGCACACCAACAAACTCAGGCGCGGCCATCTTCTGGGCAATCGCTTTTCAATCCGCATTCGCGAGGTTGATCCGCTTCATGCGCCGCGCGCCATGCAGACGTTGCGCACGCTGGAAAAGGTCGGCGTGCCGAACTACTTCGGCGATCAGCGCTTCGGATACCGCCGCAATAATCATCTGCTTGGGGCAATGCTCCTCGCGGGGCAGTTTGATGAGTTGCTTGAGGAGCTACTCGGCACCGAGGGCACACCATTCCCGGAGTACCAGCGCGAGCGACGTGAGCTGTACAAGCAGGGCCGCTATGCGGAGGCCCTTGAGATGTGGACGCCCGCCGATGCCTCTGAACGCAGCGCATTGCGCTCTTTGGCACAGGGAAGTGATGGGCGGCGAGCATCCCTTTCCGTTGGCAAGACGGTCACTGGGTTCTGGATTGCAGCGATGCAGTCGGCGGTGTTCAATCACGTTCTTGATCGGAGAATCCAAGAGGGACTCTTCGATCGGCTGATCGCAGGCGATCTTGCCTGGAAGCACAATTCGCGCGCGGTCTTTCACATTGACGCGGAGTTGGCGCGCGACGAAGACATTCACCGGCGATTTGCACAACTGGAAATTTCGCCGAGTGGGCCGCTCTGGGGCGTCAAGATGACTTCTGCTGCCGGCCATCCTGGAGAAGCCGAGGCCTGCGCGCTGCGCGAGATGGGCTTCGAGCCGGAGTCGCTTCCAGCATTGAAGGGCATGCCGGATGGTGGCCGGCGATCGCTGCGCGAGCCGATCCGAGATACGCAGCTCGAAGCCGGCATCGACGAGCACGGGCCGTTCATTCGAGTCGCCTTTGATCTACCGCGCGGCGTGTACGCCACCATCGCGCTCCGCGAGATCATGAAGAACGCGGCACACGACGAGCGCACGGAGTGGACCGAATGACGTCTATTCTGGAACTCCTCTTGCGCCCAAGGCCCAGCGCAGTTCGTCCATGTGCAACAACTTCGAGCCCAGGAACACGACCGCGAGGCCGCTTGCAACCAGCGCGAACAACTCCATCAGCGACTGCATCCAGGTTGGTTCGTCCTCAGCCATGATTGGTCTGAGAAGCAGCAGAGCGACGACCATGACGGCTGCGAGCGCGATGGTCTTGAACCAGCTCATCACCACATTTGCGTTCATGACGTCGCCGCGCAGGAGGATCATGAGAGCGATCACCTGCACGAACGCGCAGATCGAAGTTGACCATGCCAATCCTGCTTCGCGGAGGAACCAGATCAACGTCAGGTTGAGTGCGAGATTGAGTGCAACGACGCTTACTCCGACCTTCATGGGTGTGAGTGAGTTGCCTTTCGCATAGAACGCGCGCGTGATCACATGGATCATTGAATAAGCCCACACGGCCGGCGCGTAGCCGAGGAGCACGAAGGCGACGCGCTGCGTGTCTTCAGCCGTAAAGTCGCCGCCTTGCAGGATCACTGCCACAAGCGGCTCGCGCACAATCATCAACCCCGCGCTTGCGGGAAGGCCAATGAACACGACCAGTCGCAGGCCGCGCCGCAGTGCATCCGTGAAGCCGTCCTCGTCTTCACCCAGTCGAGCGAGCAGTGGAAAAATCGCGGTGGCGACCGCGATGCCGAAGACCCCCAGCGGGAACTGGTACAGGCGCTGGGCGAAGGTAACGCTCGCCATCGCGCCTTCCTGAAGTGGATACTCGATTCCAAAAATCGTCGGCCCTATCACCGTGGGATAACTCGCGATCAGCCCATCGAGGAGTGTATTGAGTTGCAGCACGCCAAGCCCCACGATCATCGGCCCGGCCTGCGTAAGAACCTGTCTCAACGCCGGTCGCGCGCTCCTCCATTGCCGATCCCACCATGCACGATCGCGCAGCGCGAAGAGCGACCAGAGCACCTGAATGATGCCGGCGAGAATCACCATCACCGCGACCAGCCCGATGTTGATGACGCCGCTGTCCACGCCTGCGAGTGTGCCCTCCGTGACGACTGTCGTGCCGCTCTTGTCCAACAGTGCTCTTCCCCCCACAGCGCCAATGACGATCAAGACATTCAACACGACCGGCGCGGCCGCAGTCGGTCCGAAGCGGCCGTGCACCTGTAGCATCGCACCCAGCACCGCGACCGCACACACCATCGGCATGTAGGGCAGCATCACCATCATCAACCACACCGCGAGGTTCTCATGTCCCGCAACGTGTGACACCACATACAAAACCGCCTCCGCCAGGAGCACGATGACGCCAAGGGCCATCGTGAGCAGGGCAAGCGTCAACGAAGCCAGCCGCCGCGCGTTCACCGGATCTTCCCGATCCAGCCGCGAGTACACCGGCAGGAATGCGGCTGTAAGCGCGCCCTCGCCGAACAGCCGGCGAAACAGGTTCGGCGCCATGAACGCGAAAGAGAAGGCGTCCATGATGACGCCGGCTCCGAACACGCGCGATAACGCCGCATCCCGCGCAAGCCCTGCCACGCGGCTGACCAGCGTGAGCAGCGTCACCGTCCGGGCATGATGTTCGAAGCGATTCGACAAGACCTGCAGCATATCGGCAAAGGCCGGGCGCCACGCTCAGCGAAACGTGTGAGCTGCGATGTGAACGAGCGGCGAAAGCAACCAGCGGCTGCGCGGCGCCAACCCGTCGGTGAGCGGCGGAGGTCGACGGTCGGAAAGGCGATTTGCAATGAAGTCGAACGCGAGGATTGCAGGCACACGGTCCTCGGCGGTCGGCTCGCGATGAGCAGAACTGCGCGACAAATTGGTTGCACGCGACGGAATCCACGCTATTTTGGATAAATGAGTCCACTTTTGGACAGCCCGGGCCGGAGTGTGCGGCTGAACGTGCTTGAGACGCCGCGAACGAAGCGACCCAGCTCCCGGATTCGGCCGTCTCGGGTCGTGCGATGGCGTCCGGCGGTGCTGATCGGCATCCATGTTCTCATCGGAATCCACATCGCGCACTGGCTCATCGCTGGCCGCACTCTCGGGTCGCTGCAATTATCGAACTCGATGGACATGCTGGAGCTGGGAGTGGTCAACGCAGCGGCCGTCCTGTTCGCGCTCGCGCTGCTTGCCACGGCTATCTTTGGACGGTACTTCTGCGGCTGGGCGTGCCATATGGGGGCGCTTCAGGATCTATCGCTCTGGCTGATGCGTCGGATCGGCATCCGACCGCAGCCGTTCCGTGCGCGCCTGCTTGGCTACGTTCCAATCGCATTGGGCGTCTATATGTTCATCTGGCCGAGTTTCAAGCGACTGGCCATCGCGCCGCTGCTCGAATCATGGTCACCCTCACTGCTGCACATCATCGGCGCGCCGGCGTCGCCGCAATGGCGAGTCGGCTTTACGACAGAGAACCTCTGGAGTGACCTGCCGGGACCATGGGTTGCGATTCCGTTCCTGCTTGTGTGCGGCTTCGCGACGGTATATTTTCTCGGCGCGCGCGGCTTTTGCCGATATGGTTGTCCCTACGGGGGCCTGTTCAAACCGATCGCCTCAGTTGCGCGGAGCGGCCCAGTTGTTGATCCGGACAAATGCGATCAGTGCGGACACTGCACGGCGGCATGTGATTCATCGGTGCGCGTCCTAGATGAGTTGATTGAACACGGCCGGGTCGTGTCATCAGACTGTATTCGCCGGCTTGACTGCGTCAGCGTGTGTCCGCAAGGCGCGCTGCAGCTTTCCTTCTCAGGCCATCAAAGAGCGAAGGCACCGGGCGCAAAGGAAAAGTCTCTCAAGCCGCAATTCAACATGGCCGGCGAATGTGCGATTTGTGCTGCATTTGTAGTGGTTTTCTTCGCCGTGCGCGGCCTGTATGGTCTTGTCCCAATGCTTTTCGCAGTGGGAATTGCCATCTGCGCGGCAGTCATTGCGTGCAAGGTCGGCGCGATTGTATTCAGCCGCGATGTGCGCCTTGCGCGCTGGCAACTGAAGCGCGGCGGCCGCATCAAGGCGGCAGGATGGGGATTCGTTGCGATCGCGGCGATCATGGCCATCATCCTGGTGCAGAGCATTCTGGTGCGTTTGTTCATCCTGCGCGGCTCGATGATCGATGGGGCCGTTACCGTGTCCTCGGCTGTCGTGTTCGCGGGGGCGTTTGAGCAAGTGGACGAGGCATCGAAAGAGCATGCGGAGGCAGCGCTGCGCTGGTATCACATGGCGGGGCCGATCTCAGCCGGCGGCTTCGGCTTCACGTCGACACCGGTCGCCGATGTGCGAGCGGCGTGGCTGCATCTCGTTCTCGGCCGGACGACTGACGCAGGCGCACATCTTCAGCGTGCCATCGCGCGCGAAGGACAGACCGATCAGTTGCTTCTGAGTCGACTTCGGATTCGGATTCTTGATGGTGATGGAGGCGGCGCGCGGGCAGATGCTGAGGAGTTGCTGAGGCGAAATGAAGCGAACGACATAGCGCGCGAGTTGTTGGCCGTGCTGCTGCTCCACTCCGGCGAGCATCAGGCCGCAGCGAGGGAGCTGCGCCGACTTGCGATCACACATCCCGACTCTGCGCATCTTCAGGAGCGCATGGCCCGGCTGCTCTATGCGGCTGGCGATGTGGACGGGGCCCTGGGCTGCCTGGAGCGTGCCGCACGCATCAATCCATCAGGGCTGAATGCGTATGCCGAGAGCGGGCAGTCCATGCTCGCCGGTTCAGGCCAGGATTCCGAGGCCGCGGACTGGGTTCGCCGGCTCATCATCCGCCGCTAAGCGCCTGGGGGGGTGCAACTGGGAAGAACTTCCGCCCCGGGACTTGACACGAATCAGAATCTGATGCAAAGTGTATAAGAGGAGTCAGATATCCAAAAACTGTCTTCGGCAACCGCTTCACTCTATGGGAAACTCGACATGAACAGCCATGAAGCCCATGCACTTCTTCTCAGGCGCCGCAGGGCGGCGATCGGTACGCTCGGCATGACGCTGCTCGTCGTTGTCAGCATTGCTGCGGCAACGGTCATTGTCCCGACGACCTTCCTGGATTTTCGTCTTGCGGGCACACAGGTCGGCGGCGCGTCGCCGGATGACATTCTGCACTCGGCCAACTGCTTCGGTTGCCACGGTGAGATGGGGGCGCCCGATCCCTACAACACGTGGCGCTCCAGCAAGATGTCGTACGCGGGGCTCAATCCGCTGTTCTTTGCGCAGATGACGCTTGCGAATCAGGATGCGGACAACGCCGGATATTTCTGCATGCGATGTCACGTGCCCAATGCTTTCCTCACCGGTGCCGCGTACGTCCCCGACGGTTCAACCATCGGATTTCACGAGAAGGACGGCGTCAACTGTCACTTCTGCCACTCCATGGTTGACCCCATCTACAAGCCCGGCATCAGCCCGCCCGAAGACGAAGCCATTCTGGCCGCGCTTGATGATGTGCCGCAGCACTACGGCAACGCCATGTTTGTGCTGGACCCGACGGGATTGCGGCGTGGCACGCGGATCACCGGATACGCGTTTCATGAGGCCATCAAATCGCCTTTTCATGGCACTGGCAGCTTCTGCGGAACCTGCCACGATGTCGGCAATCCGGTAACGACGCTCCAGCCCGATGGCACGTACCGTTACAACGCCATCGATGAACCGACTCCAGACGAGGATCTGCATACGCAGTTTCCACTCGAACGCACCTACTCGGAGTGGTCGCTCAGCGCGTTCGCAAACGGCGGCGTTCACATGAATGGTCGCTTTGGCGGCGATGGCCACCCCACCGGGGTGATGCAGACATGCCAGGATTGCCACATGCCACGCACCTTTGGCAACATCTGCATGTACAGCCCCCCACACAAGGATGCGGCGCGGCATGATTTCGCCGGCTCTGGTGTATGGAGTTTCGAGATCATGCAGATTTACTATGCCAACGATTCCGAGGTGGACCTGGCGTCGCTCGAGACAGGCCGGCTCAACGCGCTCGACATGCTCCAGCGCGCTGCAACGCTTGAGATTGAGCAGCAGTGCACGCAGGTGCGCGTCCGCATCATCAATGAAACAGGCCACAAGTTGCCGACCGGTCATATTGAAGGTCGCCGTGCATGGGTCAATATCAAGGTCTTTAACGATGCCGATGAACTTCTACAGGAATGGGGGCATTACGACTACGAAGAGGCGGAACTTGATGAGGATTCTGTTCCCATCTACGAGATGCACGTTGGTCTGAGTGAAGATGCAGCAAAGCTGACCGGTCTTCCTGCCGGGGTCACGACGCGCATGGCTCTTGCGGACACCATTGAAAAAGACACACGGATTCCGCCGCGTGGCTTCAGCAATGCCGCCTTCGCAGCCGCCGGCGCGCCGGTCGTCGGCGCCCAATACGCGGACGGACAGTACTGGGACGACATCTTCATCGAACTCCCCGCCGGCGCAGTTCGCATCGAAGCCACCGCCAATTACCAGATCGTCACGCGCCACTACATCGAAGCCCTGCGCGATGGCAACGTTACCGACCACTGGGGTGACACGATCTACGACCTCTGGTTGCAGACAGATAAAGCGCCTCCGATCGCGCTCGCCAATCACAGCATCGACTTGTTTGAGCCGCGGTTCGGCGATCTCGATTGCGACGGCTCAGTCGGCTTGCTGGATGTGCTGGCGCTGCTTGCCGACTGGGGCACGTGTTTCGGGTCGAGCACGTGTCCGGCAGATCTCAATGGTGACGCCGCTGTGGGCGTTCCTGATCTGCTGTTACTTCTTGCGAACTGGGGATGACGGCTTGAAGGTCGTCGCCGCCGCTCAGCGCTTTGCAACGCCAGGGCAGATGCCGCGCTTGGCTTGTTCAATGAACTCAATGTATTCACGGATCATCGCTCGATCGCTGCGCGTGCGCAGGGTTTCGAGCGCGCTGGCGATTGTGAGGCCGCTACGGTAGAGAGTGCGGTACGTCCAGCGGACATCATCGATCACGTCAGAGCCCATGCCGGATCGTCGCAATCCGACCAGATTGATGCTCCCTGCAACGCGAAAGCCCGTGAGCATGAAGAACGGCGGCAGATCCTGAGCGAGTCCGGATGAGCCGGTCAGCATCGCGCCCCGGCCGATGCGCACATATTGGTGGATGCCAGTGCCTCCACCGATGTTCACACGGTCGTCAACGCGCACGAACCCTGCCAGCATCGCTGCATTGGCGAAGATGCAGTTGTTCCCGATCACGCAGTCGTGGCCGGCATGGCTGCACGCCATCCAATAATTGTCATCGCCGATCCGCGTCGGCGCATCGTCCGAAGTCGCACGGTGAATGGTGACGCCTTCGCGAAAGGTGTTGCGATCACCGATAATGACGCCTGCGCCGGGCTGAGTTGGATCCCATTTCAGATCCTGGGGTGCGAAGCCGATCGTCGTAAAGGGGTAGAAGGTATTGTGCTCGCCAATCGTCAGTGGGCCCGTCAGGTACACGTTGCCGATGAGCCGTGAGCCGGCCGCCACGCGGATCGCTCCGATTGAACCGTCGAGCACACAGTGTGGTCCGATGACGACATCATCAGCCAGGGAAACTGGACCATCAATGATCGCAGTGGGGTGGACCTTCGGCATAAGAGCGGCAGTGTACCGGCCTATCGTTGGGGAGTGAGTTGCATCGCGCATGTGCCAGAGAAAGAGCCGATTGAGGAGGGGCGATTCATCGTGCGCGATCTGGGGAGGATCGCATACGCTCCGGCGTTTGCGCTTCAGAAGCAGGTCCAGCAGGAGGTCATTGCTTGGCGGGAGCAGGCCATCGGCGAGAGCGGCATGCTGGGATCGCTTCTGCTCGTCGAGCATGATCCACCTGTCATCACGGTGAGCCGGCGCAAGACAGCCCGGCAGCACTTGATCGCGACGCCTCAGATGCTTGAAGCGGCGGGGGGGGAGGTCGCGGAAACCGATCGTGGCGGTGACATCACGTACCACGGGCC
>CAZFZT010000025.1:9907-38386 GCA_964523675.1 uncultured Isosphaeraceae bacterium | reverse complement strand
GTACTCTGCCTTTGACGTGAGGCAGGTCCGCCTTGAAGTCGAGAAACTCGTCAAGCGCGGCCCCGACATGTTTACGATCGGCAACCGCCCACTGACGCCGCGCGCGAAGAAGGTGATCGAATACGCCATTGAAGAAGCGCGCGCGCTCAATCACAACTACGTCGGCACCGAGCACCTGCTGCTCGGCCTGTTGCGCGAGCATGATGGCGTTGCTGCGCAGGTGCTGCTCAACCTCGGCCTCAAGCTCGAAGAAGTCCGCGAAGAGGTTCTGAATCTGCTCGGGGCAGGCGTTGAATCCGAAGAAGGTGAGCCGGCCGAGCCCGCGGGGGGCGGCGAGCCGGGCGCGTCGCCCCGCGGCGGCAAGACCAAGACGCCCGCCCTCGACAGCTTCGGCCGGGATCTCACCGAACTCGCACGCAACGGCGAACTCGACCCCGTCATCGGCCGCGAGAACGAGATTGAGCGGCTCATTCAGGTGCTTTGCCGCCGCACCAAGAACAACCCGGTGCTCCTCGGCGAAGCGGGCGTTGGCAAGACCGCCATCGTTGAAGGGCTTGCGCAGAAAATCGTCAACCACGAGGTGCCCGACCTCCTGCAGGATCGCCGCCTGGTGGTGCTTGACCTTGCCATGATGGTGGCTGGCACCAAGTATCGCGGCCAGTTCGAGGAGCGCATCAAGGCGGTGATGAACGAAGTCCGCCGCGCGAAGAACGTGATGCTCTTCATCGACGAACTTCACACGCTCGTCGGAGCGGGCGGAGCCGAAGGCGCGATCGACGCCTCCAACGTGCTCAAGCCGGCCCTTTCGCGTGGCGAGATTCAGTGCATCGGCGCGACTACGTTTGATGAATACCGCAAGTACATCGAGAAGGATTCAGCTCTCGAACGCCGCTTCCAGGCGATTCCCGTCGAGCCGCCTTCCGCCGAGCAGACGGTTGAGATTCTCAAGGGTCTCCGCGAGCGTTATGCCCAGCACCATCGTGTGAAGATCACCGACGATGCGTTGCGTGCAGCGGTTGAACTGTCTGGCCGATACATTCCCGGTCGCGTTCAGCCGGACAAGTCAATCGACGTCATCGACGAAGCCGGCGCTCGCGTGCGGCTCAAGAGCATGACCAAGCCGCCGGACCTTGCGGCGATAGAAGAGCGGATCGAACTGCTCTCGATCGACAAGGACGAAGCCGTCAAGAACGCGGATTACGAGCGTGCTGCCGAATTGCGCGATCAGGCGGAGAAACTCCGTTCTGAGAAGGAGAAACTCCAGCAGGAATGGCGCAAGCGCATGAACGAGATCGACGGCGTCGTCGATGAAGAGGTCATCGCCGAGGTCGTCTCGAAGATGACCGGCGTGCCGCTGACGCGTCTCGAGAAGGAAGAGTCCGAGCGACTGCTCCAACTCGAAGCGGAACTGCACAAAACGGTGGTTTCGCAGGACGAGGCCGTCAAGTCCGTATCCCGCGCGATTCGCAAGGCGCGATCGGGCCTCAAAGATCCGATGCGCCCGATGGGTTCGTTCATCTTCATCGGGCCCTCCGGCGTCGGCAAGACGCTGCTCGCGAAGGCGCTCGCCGAGTTCATGTTCGGCGATGCCGATGCGCTGGTGTATCTCGACATGTCCGAGTACATGGAGAAGCACAACGTCTCGCGTCTGATCGGCGCTCCGCCCGGCTACGTCGGGTATGAAGAAGGCGGCCAGCTCACTGAGCGCATCCGCCGTCGGCCTTACGCGGTTGTGCTGCTCGACGAAGTCGAGAAGGCGCACCCGGACGTCTTCAACATGCTCCTTCAGATTATGGAGGAGGGTCGGCTTACCGACTCCTTCGGCCGGCACGTCGATTTCAAAAACGTCATTCTCATCATGACGAGCAATATCGGCGCGGACCTCATCAAGGGGGGCCAGTCGTTCGGCTTCGGCAAGCGCGATGAGGTGCAGGACTACGAGCGCATCAAGAAGTCGCTCATGAACGAGGCCGAGAAGTTCTTCCGGCCGGAGTTCATCAACCGACTTGACGACATCATCGTCTTCCGCCCGCTGGTCAAAGACGATCTGTATCAGATCATTGAGATCGAACTGGCGAAGGTGCGCAAGCGTCTCGAGTCGAAGGGCATGCAACTTGAACTTGACAAGCCCGCGAAGGATTTCCTCATCGACAAGGGCTTCAATCCCGACTTCGGCGCGCGTCCGCTTCGCCGCGCGATCTCGCAGTACATCGAGGATCCTCTCGCCGAAGCGCTGCTTGGCGGCGAGTACCAGAGCGGCCAGAAGGTCATCGTGACGCGAAAGGAAGAGGAGGATCATCTCTTCTTCACCACCGAAGCTCTGCCCAAGCGTGATGAAGGCGATGCAGGTGATAGCGACGGCGGCGACGGCGGCGAGCCGAAGAAGCCCAAGTCGCCCACCAAGGCGCCTGCAAAGACCGCTTGAGCAGGACACTCCAATCGCTCAACAACAAAGCCCAGGGACTCCCATCCCTGGGCTTTTCTCTTGCGCTTGTGTCCAAAGATGCGTTACCGCAGGTTCACGAGCTTGAGCCCTTCGCTCGTGGGCAGCATTCGCACCCGTGAGAACCGGAGGTTCCGCGCAGACGATGGTTGCAGACGGCATTCAAGCACGCCGTAGTCGTCATACTCCATCACGGTTTCAAAGCTCGATAACCCCAGATAAATGCGATTGACCGCCTGGATCATGCTGTTGCGGTGCTCATGAAAGAAGTCGATGAAGTCCGCGCTGGTGCTCCCCGTCTGCTCCCAGGCGCGCCTGGTTTCCTCGACGAGCAGTTGCTCCCAGATGAGTTCATACTCTTCATTATGAAGGCATGTCAGCAGGTTGGTGAGGACGTGTTCGGGAACGATGCCGCGAAGCGTAACCGTGCCGTCCTCATGCTCCTCGCGGATCTGTAACGTCTTGCGCTCCCCAGTCTCGTTGCCGCTGGGATGGCTTTGGCGCGGCTGACGCGGCTGGATCGTCCTGAAAACAAGTTTGGTTCCGTCTTCCAGCACCACCTCGTCCGAAAGATCGCCCATGGCCGCCTTCTGGTAGTAGGCCGGCCTCCGGTGGTACTCCACACGGTAGGTGTCGCACGCGCTCAGAACGAGCAGGGCGGCGAGAAGTGCGATTCCAGAAGCAATGCATCGAGCGGACACGCTGCGATGATATCCGACCCGCGGGTGAAGCCGGTTGCGAACGATGTCCGATGTAATGGACCTGCACACATCGCAGGATCACCACAACCCAACCCATGACAGCAACGCCGCCACTACCGCTCACCAAGATTGTCGCAACCATCGGCCCTGCGACATCCGATGCGCAGACGTTGCGCAAGGTCATCGAAGGCGGGGCGCGCGTGTTTCGCATCAATTTTGGTCATGGTTCGCACGAAGAGCATGCTGCGCGCGTGGCGCTCATTCGGGAGGTGGCGCGATCGCTTGATGTACCGGTGGCGATTCTCGGCGACCTGCAGGGGCCGAAGATCCGTCTGGCGAGCGGCTGTGTGAGTGGCAGCGGGGTCGAGGTTCCCACCGGTGCGGTCGTTACGTTTCACCGCGACCTGGAAGCGGCCTCGGCGTTCGCATCCAAGGCCTCGGAACCCGCGATCCACCTGTGCAGCACCTACGCCAGACTCATCGACGATGTCCAACCGGGCGAGCGCCTGCTCATCAACGACGGCGCGGTCCGGATGTTGATCCTGGACAAAGCCGCAGACCACATCATCTGTACCGTTACGCATGGCGGGCTGGTGACGCCGGCGAAGGGCATCAATCTGCCGGAGACCGAACTCACGATTGAAGCGCTCTCCGAACGCGACTGGGCAGATGTGCGCTGGTCGATTGAGCATGACCTTGACTACTTCGCACTCAGCTTCGTCCGTGGCCGGCATGACGTAGATGCCTTGCGGGAAGGAATTGCGCGAATTGCAGCGAAGCTCGGTCGACAGGAGTTTCGCATCGCAATCATCTCCAAGATCGAGATGCCCAAAGCCGTTGAGCGGATCGACTCGATCCTCGAAGCGTCGGACGGCATCATGATCGCGCGCGGTGATTTGGGAGTTGAGATGGAACTGCCGCGCGTGCCGGTGATACAGAAGCAGCTCATGGCCGCGGCGGACATGATCGGCAAGCCGTGCATCGTGGCGACGCAAATGCTTGAATCCATGATTGAGGCGCCGATGCCGACACGTGCGGAATCGAGTGATGTCGCCGGGGCGATCTTCGATAAGGCCGACGCCGTCATGCTCTCAGGTGAGACGGCGGTGGGAAAGTACCCTGCACTCGTTGTCGAGCATATGCGGCGGATCGCGGAGTTCACCGAGGAGTTTCTGGCACAGCAGCCGCAACAGACTTCCGCGCCGCCGAAGCTGCGAGAATCGCGCTACCGCACGGCCGCGCTCGCGCACGGCGTGTGGACGGTCGCGCAGGATATTGCCGCAAAGCTCGTGATTGTCTGGTCGCAGCAGGGGGGTGGGGCTCGATATCTGAGCCAGAACAACTTCAGCATTCCGATCATCGCCGTGAGTTCTGATGAACGAGCGGTGCGCCGAATGCAGCTCCTTCGTGGCGTGACACCGCTTCTGATGCAGCGGCCGGAGCGCATACGCCACTTTAAGGAGATGATCGAGAAACGGCTCATCGAATCCGGACTGGCGCAGGCGGGTGATGTGTGCATCGTCGTGGCCGGTGAACCCATTGGAGTCGAAGGCATCACCAACTCACTGCGCATCCACACCATCGGCGAGCCGCAGCATGCGGTCGTATGATGGACGAAATGCGCGCTGCGATAGTCTCCATCGGTGATGAACTTGTACTGGGTCAGTCGCTTGACACCAACAGCGCATGGATCAGTGATGCGCTCGTCTGCACTGGCTGCATCGTGGATGAGCATCGCACCGTTGCGGACGACCGCTGCGCGATCGGCTCCGCGATTACGGAACTCACTCAAAGCCATGGCTTGCTCATCATCACAGGTGGGCTAGGTCCAACCATCGACGACATGACGCGTGAAGCGTTGACGGATGTGGCGACGCCGAAGCAGCCAATGGTGCAGGACGCGGACGCGCTGCGTTGGCTGGATGATTGGTTCAAGCATCGAGGCCGGGCAATGCCCGAGTCCAACCTGCGGCAATCGTACCGGCCGGCGACGATGCAATGCATCCCCAATCCGCATGGAACTGCGCCCGGGTTGTTCGGCGTCATCCGCGATTGTCACATCTTCGCATTGCCCGGTCCACCGCCGGAGATGAAGCCGATGTTCCGCAATCATGTGGCGCCGCACATCGAGGCGTTGCTCCCGAAGCAGCGTGATGCCATTGTTACTGAGAAGGTGAATCTGTACGGGATCGGCGAATCACTTGCCGCTGAGTACATCACAGAAATGATGGCGCGGGATCGCTCTCCGGTGGTAGGCATCACCGTCAGCGGTGCGATCATCTCAGCACGAATCCGCGCCACTGGTGAGCGATCAGTGGTTCAGCGGCTCGTATCCGACGATGCTGAGACGATAGAGCAGCGCTGGCATCCTTACGCCTTTGGCCGCAATGATGAGTCGCTCGCGGCTGCGCTAGGCAAACAGCTTCAGGAGCGGGGCGCGACAGTGGCCACGGCTGAATCGTGTACCGGCGGATGGCTTGGCAAAGCCATTGTCGATGTGGCCGGCTCGAGCGCGTACTACCTCGGCGGATGGGTGACCTACTCCAACGAGATGAAGACGCAGCAACTGGGCGTCAACCCGAGCTTGATTGATCGCCATGGCGCAGTGTCAGCCGAGGTGGCGCATGCGATGGCGGCTGGTGCGCAGTCGCGCTCCGGAGCGGACTATGCGATGGCGATCACCGGCGTTGCGGGCCCCGGCGGCAGTCCCGAGAAACCTGCAGGACTTGTGTACATCGCGCTTGCTCGCCCGGGACGGTCGACAGCAACGCGCCGCTTCGAGTTCACCGGCGATCGTACCGCGGTACGTGAACGCTCTGTGCTCGCTGCATTGCAGATGCTTCGCTTCGCGCTGCTCGAAGTCGGTGATGATGTGCCGCTTCTGTGGGAGGTGCGCGAGCGCTGAGTCTGGCGGACGAAGATGAGAATGACGGCGTACATTGCGCTCGGCTCGAACCTCGGCGATCGTCAGGCGGTGATTGATGCCGCCGTTCGTGATATCAGTCAGGTCGATGGAACGCGGCTCATTGAGCTCAGCAGCATTCTTGAAACCGCGCCCATCGCCCCTGATGAATCGCAGAGATCACTTGGCGGAGCGTACCTCAATGCCGTTGCCGAGATTGAAACGGAACTTCCGCCCCGCGAACTCCTAAACCGACTTCTGGAGATTGAGCAGCGGCATGGCAGGGTGCGAAGGGACGATGAGCGATGGGGGCCTCGGACGCTTGATCTTGATCTGTTGCTCTACGGCGACCTTGTTCTTGATGAGCCGGGTCTGACGGTCCCGCATCCCCGCCTCCACGAGCGGGATTTCGTCCTGCGTCCGCTGGCAGAGATTGCGCCGCATCTGGTTCATCCGACGCTCGGCCGGACCGTACAATATCTGCTTGAATCGCTGTAGGTGGGCGCGGCAACTCGTGTCTGCCGAGAAAACACGATCCACAACCGCTTGAGAACGGTATGAACGACATGATGCGATCACCCAACATGACTTTGAAGACACTTCTCCTTCCGCTACTTCTCGCGCCCACGCTGCTCCTCATCGGCTGCGGTGGGACGGATGACGCCACGCCGGCAACCTCCGACACTTCCGCCTCAGCTCCTCTGGAGCCCCGCCCCACGTCGGAGAACACCGGTGCCTCCGAGCCGCGCACGCTCGGACAAGACCAGTCGCAACCGACCGCCGGGTCGCCCCGTTCAGTCTTCGATCCACCGCCGGTCGACTCCGGCGTCGAGCGCGCTCAGGAAGTACTCATCGAGGTTGGCCGCGTCTATCGTGAAGCCCCGACACTCACCGACGAATTGCAACTGAGTCTGCGGGACGAACCGCCGCAGTCGATGCATCTGCGCTTCGGGCGGAACAATGAGCGCATACAGATGGCATTGCCCACGCAGATTGCGACGTATATCGACGGCACGCTCTACATGACAAACGAAAGCATGTACGACACCTACCTCGAGCTGGAGAACGTCGAAGACCCTGCCATGGCGATCGTCGAGAACTTCAACTGGGTGCCGCCATACCACTTTGCGATGCGCACGAGCGGGACGCTTGAAGACGCCGCGGCTGTTGAGTTTTATCTCAGCGGGCTGGGACTGGGCATCCTTCGCAACCCGAGGATTCGCGGCTATGCAACCTACACAGACGATGACGGCCGCCAGTTTCATCGCGTCACCATTGCATCGCCCACCGGCGAAGGCCATGTCTACATCGATATGGAGACGATGCTCGTTGAGCGCATGGAGATTCAGATTCTGCCCATGCCCGGACAGCCCGCCGACGTTCCTCCGATGCAGATGGACGTTACGGCGAACCCGGTCATTGCGGATGAACTGGCTGAGCCGGTCGTCTTTGAGCCGGGTGATCGCGAGCGCGTGACCGAACCCCAGGCGATGACGCTGCGCCCCTTGGTGCCCGGCGATCGCGCTCCCGATCTGCGGTTTGAAACCCAGGACGGCCGGCGCATTCGACTCTCAGAACTGCGCGGCCAGGTGGTCGTGGTCGATTTCTGGGCAACATGGTGCATTCCTTGCATTCAAGGGCTGCCTCATTTGGATCGATTCGCCAAATGGGTCGCAGAGGAGAACAAGCCCGTGCAGGTCTTTGCCGTCAACACGCTCGAACAGCACGAATCACTCGAAGCGCGTCGAGAAGCGGCCCAGGCGTTCTGGGAGGAGCGCGGTTTCGCTATGCCGCTGGTTTATGATGATGCCGAGCATCACGCAGTGAAGCGCACCGGCTACAACAACATCCCGCTTCTGCTCGTGATCGATACGAAGGGCCGGATCCAGCGGGTGAAGAACGAATACGACCGCAATATGTATCAGATCCTCAAGGCCGAGGTCGACCGAGCGCTTCAGAATGCTGATGATGACGCCGGCAGTGAATAGTGAAGCGAGATCGTCGCTCGACCCGGCTGTCGAGGTAAGATGATGTGACCACCAAGCCGTAGCGGAGGCGCCTTATGAAGCCCATTTCGCACCACATCTTGACCTTGCTTGTTGCGATGGCAACCGTGTTTCTGAGCGCGGTCGCAGCAGGTCAATTTGATGATCCATCACACGAATTCGACCCGGCGGCGACAAAGGCGTTTACCGAGATGGTCGATGCGCACCGCAAAATGCCGGGGCTGACGGTGAAATCCAAAGTCTCCATCGTTCTGCTGGAGGATGATGTCGAAGGGCGCAGCGACGAGCTTGAGGCGGAGTTTGTCTTGGTGCCGCAGAAACACGGTATCGCGAAGTTACGTGGATTTACCGTTCATTTCGGTGGAGGCGCCATCCACGCGGTGCATGAAGGCAACGACAGCGCGTACTTCACCATGAGCGATGACGGCTCGCCGTATTACGCGCTCCTGGCGATGTTCATGGATCTGCCGTATCCCCAATTGGCGATCCACCTCGGTGAAGAAGACATCGAGGATCTGCTGATGCAATTCCACTCGCGCGCCCCATGGATCAGGCCGACATCGGTGAAAGAAGAATTGCGTCCAGCAGGCCGTGGCATGGGCAAGGAGGAGGAGGACGCCGAAGATGACGAGGACGCGCAAGACGATGCTCCGCGAAAGGAGTCGCACCGCAAGTACCAGGTCATCAAGCTGACGAGCGATTTCGAGACGATGGAACTCGTCATCGATCCGAAGACCAAGGTGATCGAATCGTTGGAGCTGACAGTGACCGGCGGCGCCTTCGTGCAGCCGGGCACGACCATGATCTATCGGCAGACGTTCGACAACACCATTCACGAGAAGAAGCTTGGCGACGCGGAACTTGCGCTTGACCTTGGTGAGCGCGAACCGGTGGAGGAACTCCGCGCGCTTCTCCCCCGGCCGCAGGTTGTGCGCGACGGCGGCGGGCGTCGCGGTGTCGCGCCCGGCGGCCTCGTGGGGAAGCCCGCGCCGCCGCTGACGCTGGCGACCCTTGATGGAGGGGCGGTCGATCTCGATGATTTGCGCGGACAGGTTGTTGTCATCGACTTCTGGGCGACTTGGTGCATACCCTGCCGACGCGGCCTTCAACTCCTGCACGAGCTTCACGCATGGACGATTGAGCGGGGCTTGCCGGTGCAGATCATGACTGTCAACTCGATGGAGGATGATCAATGGACGCCCGACGAGCGCCTGTCGAAGGTGGCGGAGTTCTGGCAGGGGCAGAACTTCTCGCTTCCGGTTGCCATTGATTTCACCAGTGAGACGGCTGAGGCATGGAATGTGCGGAGCATCCCCTCGACATTCGTGATTCGGTCAGATGGCACCGTACACGCGCACCATGTCGGCGCGGGGCCGGACTATCTGGAGGAGATGAAGGCGTACATCGAGGAAGCGCTGACCCAGTTCGAGTTTTAGAGCGGCGAATCGCGCAGTGTCGAAAACGCGGCAAACGCAACGCGCCTTGCTTCGCGCTGAGGATTGATGAGAACTCTCCACCTGCCGCAAGTCGATGATGAATCGCAACTTGCGCGGATTGCTGCGCAGCTGCGGCCGCTCATCTCGGGCAATGTGCGCTTCAGCCGGCATGAGCGCATGCTCTATGCGACCGATGCGAGCATCTACCAGGTAGAGCCCTTGGGCGTTGTCGAGCCGCGCGATCTTGAAGATGTGCGGCGGTTGATTGAATTCTGCAATGCGCGGAACCTGCCGCTCCTGCCAAGGGGCGGCGGGACTTCGCTGGCCGGTCAGGCGGTGAACCGCGCCGTCGTCATCGACTTCTCGCGCTTCTTCAACCGAATCCTCGACATTGATCGAGCTGCAAAGCGCGTGCGGGTCGAGCCCGGCGTGGTGCTTGCGCATCTGAATCGAGCGCTGCTGCCGCACGGCTTGATGTTCGGACCCGACGTTGCGACTGCAACACACGCAGTGATCGGCGGCATGATCGGCAACAACTCTGCCGGCGCCCATTCGATTCTTTATGGCAGGACGGTCGAACACCTTGATGCACTCGACGTACTGCTTGCAAACGGTGAACAACTGCGCCTCGACGAAGGTGCGGCTCTGCGCGACGAGCGCATCGCACGGCTGACGAAGCAAGTCGCCGACGTGGTGCTGCCTCTACAAACGCAAATCGATGAGCGGTTTCCGAAGAACCTCCGACATGTAGACGGCTACAACCTCGACCTGATCCTTCAGCAATTGCGCAGTTCCGCATCGCAGTTTGAGAAGGTCAATCTGGCGCATCTCTTCTGCGGCTCCGAAGGAACACTTGGCGTCACCATTGGGGCGACGCTGCGCTTGGTCGATGCGCCGAAGTGCAAAGCCCTTGCCGTTATTGCCTTTGCAGGTGTTGATGAAGCGCTCGCGGCCGTCAATGACATCCTCGGAACACAGCCCGCTGCGGTGGAGTTGCTCGATGATGTTGTCCTCGGACTGGCGAAAAACAACGCGGAGTGCAGGCGATATGTCGATGCGATGCCGCGTATGGCAGGCGCCTCGCACGGATCGCTTCTCTATGTGGAATACTTCGCAGCGGATGCTGATGAACTGGCCCGGCGGCTCCACGATCTTGAGCGCCTGTTTGCCAACCACCCGATGAAGTGCTTCACGGCCGGGCCTGACATGGCCATGGCGTGGAAACTGCGGGCGGCAGGCGAACCGCTGCTCCACGGTCTGCCCGGACTGCGTAAGCCGATCACGTTTGTTGAGGATGCGGCTGTCGATCCGTCGCATCTGCCACAGTTTGTTCGTGAGTTCCGCGCGGTCGTCGAGAGGCACGGCACCACCGCCGCCTATTACGCTCATGCCTCAGTGGGTTGCCTGCATGTGCGGCCGCTTGTGAACCTGCGCGATCGGAAGGACCGCACGGCCATGAAGCAGATCGCGCAGGAGGTCGCAGACCTTGCAGTACGCTTCGGCGGCGCGATCTCCGGCGAGCATGGCGATGGGCGGCTGCGCTCACACTTGCTTCAGCGGTACTTTGGCCGCGATCTCTGCGCAGCGTTCGCTGCCATCAAGCGCATCTTCGATCCGAAGAATCTGATGAACCCCGGCGTGATTGTGGAGCCGCAGCCGATGCTCGAATCCCTGCGCGTCAAGCCGAATGAACAGTTCCTTGCGCCACCCGCCGCCCCGCAGACTTTTTTCAGGTATGAAAGCGAACACGGCTTCGGTGAGGTGGTTGAACGGTGCAATGGCGCTGGTGTGTGCCGCAAGATGAGCGGCGGCACGATGTGCCCGTCGTACCGAGCCACGCGCGATGAACGCCACGCCACGAGAGGAAGGGGAAACGCGCTGCGCCTGGCGATCACCGGCCAACTCTCGCATGACGGCGCAGCCCCGCTCTGGAACGATCCCGAAACGCTCGCAACCCTCGATCTCTGCCTCTCATGCAAAGCATGCAAGAGCGAGTGTCCGAGCAATGTCGATATCGCGCGGCTCAAAGCGGAGTATCTCGCGCACTCCTGGGAGATTCGTGGCGGCGCGCCGTTTACCGCGCGCATGATCGGCAATGTGCGAACGGTCAATCGCATCGGCTCGGCGATGTACCCACTCGCCAACGCCATGGCGGGATTGAAACCGGCGAGGATGATCCTCAATCGCCTGCTCGGTATCGATGAAAGACGGTCGCTGCCAACCTTTGCGCGCTCACTGCTGAAGGAAGGTGGATCGGCTCTCCGAACCGATCGACTTTCACCGGCTCTCCGAGCCGGCGACTCAGAAGCGAATGGCAACGAACGCGGCACCGTCATCCTCTTCACCGACTGCTTCACCACGTACAACGAACCGCATATCGGCCGGGCTGCGATCGATGTGCTCGAATCGCTCGGCTACCGGGTCGTGCTTCCCGACCTCGGCTGCTGCGGCAGGTCGCTCATCAGCGTCGGCATGCTCCGCGAAGCGCAGCGAACCTGCGCTGCAACCGCTCGCGCGCTGATTGACGCCCTGCGTCATGAGAATGCTGTCGCGGTGGTCGGCTGCGAACCGAGTTGCGTCTCCGCCATCATCGATGATTGGCAGGACCTTGACATGGACGTGGACCGGAGCGCGCTTGCGGATTTGAAAGATCGGACGTTCGCCGTGGAGGAGTTTGCCGCTCGCGCCATCGGGGAGTGCAATATGAAACTCGATGGACGCCCCGGCGATGGTCAGCGCGTGCTGCTTCATGCCCACTGTCATCAAAAGGCGCTCTACGGCTGCGCTGAATCGGAAGGACTTCTCGTCGATCACCTTGGTGCTCGGTTTACCACGCTCGATTCGGGCTGTTGCGGCATGGCCGGCGCCTTCGGTTTCACCGCCGATCACTTCGATATCTCACAAGAGATCGGCGAGCTTGCGCTGTTCCCCGCACTGCGCGATGATCCCGATGCGATCCTGCTCGCGCCCGGAACAAGTTGCCGGCATCAGGTGCGCGATGCACTTGGCCGCGAAGCGCTGCATCCGATTGAGTTCATCCGCGCACTGCTGCAATCAAGTGATGCGCGTGCTACGAAGCAATAGCGGCGCGGCGGCAGCCGTTCGTCAGATCGCCACTGAGCACGGCATTGCAACCACGGCCTTCCGGCACGCGGCTGTTGCCCTTCACGATGGATGTCCTGTCTTGCGAAGCGTTATTCGCCCGTCCACTCCATGTTCTCAATCATCTCGAGAAACGCATCTCGATGCGCGGTAACCGTCGCATCATCGCCCACAAAACGAATGAAGATGCGCTTCTGATCCGGCGTATCGACGATCGCGCTGATGAAGCGCTGATGTGGCGTGTACCAGCGCGTACCCATGGCCATGTATTCGCCTTCGAGTTCCACCAGCGTGACGGCCATGCCGTCAATCTCAAGCTCCCGCACCTCCGGCTCCGCTGCGTACCCTTCCGGTGAACGGAACTGATTCTTCCACCGCTCGATGTTCGCATCGATCGGCCCGCCCTGACCCACGCCAAAGTAAAACACGACGATCTGCGCCGCCTCGCCGCCGCCTGCGCCAGGTACGGCAAAGGTTGTCTCGTGCATCGGACTTTGCGGCGGGTGTTCGATCCATGATGCTGGTTTGGGCGCGCGAATGCCGAGGAATGTCGCGAAGCGCGGGCTTACAGGTTCCTCGTTCGCAGAAGACGCAGCGGAATCATTGTCATCAGCATCCGCCTCGCTGCGCTGCTGCCCTGTGCTCACGCTGCCTGCCGGCTCCTCCGGCTCAGGCGATTGGCGCGACACGTTCGAAGAAGTTTCTGATTGTGATGCAGGCGCCGCCGTGCCGTTGCCGCAGCCGATGAGCGACAGCAGGGCGAGGCCGAGAATGAGCATTGACACGAATGAGCGGCGAATGGTTGGCATAGTCATGTGAACATGATCTCCTTTGGGCGGTTTCGGCGGGTCAAACAATAGTGATCCATTGCAAGCCCGGCCACTTTCGGGCGCAAATCCGCCGATCGCGCTGATACACTTGCGCCGTGAGCGCAGCCCCGCTTCTTCTGAGGAACGCCCGTGTCTGGTCGGATGGTCGGCCGGCGCGCGATGCAGATCGGCCGAGCGCGATTCTCGTGCAGGATGGTCGCATTGCCGGCTTTGATCCGGCCGATGCCCCGGCAGATGCAATCGAGATCGACGCGAATGGCCGCACGGTCGCGCCGGGCTTTATTGATGCGCACATGCATCTGATCACCGGGGGCCTGGGTCTGCGCGATCTTGATCTGTGCCAAGCGACCTCGCCTGCCGAGTTTCAGGAATTGATCGCGCAGCGGCACGAGCAATTGCCCAATGGCCAGTGGTTGATCGCGCGCAACTGGTCGGCGGAGAGCTGGGGTGGCTCGCCTCAACCGGACAAGTCATGGCTTGCAGCGGCGGGGGAGCGGCCGGTGGTGTGCTACCGCATGGATTTGCATGCCGCCCTCGTGAACGATGCTGTTCTTCAGCAGTGTGCAATGGACGACCACGATCCGCCAGGCGGCTGCATGGTGCGCCGGGCAGATGGCGAGCCGACCGGTCTGATGATCGAAGCGGCTTTGTGGAAACTCGTGAATCCGCTCGTGCCGGAGCCGGATGCTGCCGCAAAGCAAGACGCATTGCTCGCCGCCCAGAAACACTGCCATGCGATGGGAATCACCAGCGTCGGCACGATGGAATATGCGCGGGAGGTGCGTGATGTTCTGCTGCCATGTGCGGATGAACTGACACTCCGCTGCGCTGTAACGCTGCTTGATCGCGGCTGGCCGATGGATTGTTCTGCTGCGCGCAAACTCGCTGACGCTTCTCATGGCAAACTCAGCATCATCGGCTGCAAGGCGTTTGCAGATGGCACGCTTGGACTGCGCACTGCGCGGATGCTTGAAGACTACGCCGATGAACCTGGCAATCGTGGAATGCTGGTCGAGATCGCTGCGGAAGGCAACCTGCGCAAGTGGGCGATTGAGGTTGCACAAGCCGGCTTCTCACCTGCCATTCATGCAATCGGCGACGAAGCCGTACGGCTCGCGCTTGATGCTTATGAAGGATTGCCCGCTTCAGCCCAGCCGCGCATTGAGCATGCGCAGCAGATCCATGAAGACGACATCAACCGCTTTGCACAAGTGATCGCAAGCATGCAACCGCTGCACAAGGCCGACGATGGGCGATACGCTGTTCACCGCCTCGGCAAGAAGCGCATGCGCGGCTTCTTTCCATTTCGGCAACTGCTTGAGCGCGGCGCGAGCATTGCATTCGGTTCCGATTGGCCCGTCGTCACCTGCGATCCTGTTGCGGGGATGCGGGCTGCAATTACTGGTTTGACGCTGGATGGTCAAACCGTTCGGCCGGAGGAGAACCTGAGCGTGGAGGAAGCGCTGCGGGCCTACACAAGCGCAGCGGCCCATGCACTTCATATGGAGAACATCGGCGTCATTGCGGACGGTGCGCCCGCCGACCTGGTGATGTTTGACCTTGATCCGTTCACCGCGAACTGGGCCGCGCAGCCGCCGAAGGTGGTCATGACGATCGCCGGCGGCAGGATCGTGCATAATGTCCTTTCTGCCCCAGCAATGGCGGAAGCATGAATGATGTCCCAAGATCGACTTTCACATATCGATGAGCAGGGCCGGGCGCAGATGGTCAACGTCGGCGCGAAACCCGCAGTGCATCGTGAAGCGGTGGCTGAAGGTTACTTCTGCGCCAAGCACGAAACGCTTGATCTCATTGAAGCGGGGGAGATGCCCAAGGGCGAAGCGCTGGCTGCGGCCCGAATCGCTGGGATTCAGGCAGCCAAGAAGTGCGATGACCTGATTCCCCTGTGCCACTCGCTGCCGCTTGATGGGGTGGCGATCGAGTTTGAACGAATCGCCCCGGATCGGCTGCGCATCATGGCGACGGTGTCAACGACTGCGAAAACCGGGGTTGAAATGGAAGCGCTGACGGCCGTTGCCGTCGCAGCCCTGACGCTCTACGACATGACCAAGGCGGTGGACAAGGAGCTCGCCATCGAAGGCGTGCGGCTGGTGCGCAAGGTGAAGTCGGAGGCGTGATTGACCCATGCGCCACGTAGGGCGGCTAACAAATTGAAACACTGAGGGCCACACAGGGCCACAGAGAAGGGCTGTTTTTGTGAAGAATCGAGGGGGAGGTGGTGGTGGGTAATCGGCCGTATTCACGTCACACCTGTCGCTCTCCTCCGTGGCCCTCCGTCGCCCTCCGTGTTGAATTCCTCAGATGTGAGCGCGTTCTTTGAATCAGAGCGCCGCATGTTCATGATTGTGCCCGTGCATTCGCCTATGCGCCGGCTGTACTTGGGAATGCGCCAGCGCAATATCCAAATTGGCCAGCGCAATTCCGAAAGCGCCTGCGCGATTTCCGAAGTTGTAGGCGCGAAACATCAGAACCAATCGCCCAAGTCCGGAATAGAGCGCCAGATCGGTCATTGTCGCGCGCACATGTCCGAATAGGCGCACGTCATGTCCGGAGATCAGTCCCACAAAGCCCGAGTTCGCGCGGCAACAGTCGAAGTGCGCCCACACAAAGTCGAAACTCACCGGGACAACTTCGACTTTCTCCAATTGGTTCTGATGTTTTACCCGCTGAATGTCCGGCTTCTTTCGCACTCCGGCCGATCCGAGGCGTGCGCTTTCTCCGTCGTGCGGCCACGCTCACCCCACTTCACGGCGTTGGAAGAGGATGACAGCCACGCTCAGGGCCGCTGCGATGCACATTGCGCCGTACACCGCGGCATTGCCGATGTAGTTCGCCGGGATACGGTGCGACTGGGTCAGCGCATCGATGAGCAGGTGAACCTGGAAGTTCGGCACGATCGAGTAGAGCGTCTTATAGAAGCCGTAGGCAAGGAGTTCGCTGCCCTCAGCCATGCTCGCAAGGGGTACGGTCGAGACAATTTCTGTCTCGGTGATGGGCGGGCTGGCCTCGCCGGAAATGAGCACAATGGTTCGGGTCCGCTCTTCGAGGGTTGCCACGCCCTCATCAAGAGCGCGCTGTTCCCACATCGATCGGATCGTGTTCAGCCGCCTGCCGAAGAACCAGTCCGAGAGCATGCCGATGAGAAATGCGGCAAGGGTGACGCCGAGCGTCATGACCTGGCTCAGCCGCGTTGAAGCCGCAATGGCGATGGAGGTGAGAACGAGAATGGCGATCATCATGGCCGCCAGCGCGATCCACAAATGACCGTTGAACGCCCATTGATCGGTTGGGAGGAGCGTGAAATCGTGCTTGAACATCATCGCCATGAGGTAGGCGAGTGCGGCAAGCGGGGTGGTCACACAGAGCACGGTGCTGGTGAAGACCTTGCCATAGAAGTAATTGCACCACACCGCAACGCCGACGCCGAGCATTGCAGCTCCGATGCCGAAGAACACGACGGGCACATGAATCGGATCACGGACCGTCTGAAGCGTGCCGTGCATCTCAACAAGCATGAAGACAAGGCCGAGGTAAAGCGTTGCCAAGAGCAAGGCGCCGGAGACGCCGAGGTACTTGCCGATGATGAACAGCGGCCGGCCTACGGGCTTGGAGACGACGGTGAGCGCGGTCTTGTTCTCAATTTCACGGGTGAGGACACTGGTGGCGATCAAGGCGGCGAGAAGTGCGCCGCAGAGAAATACCGTGGCCAGGCCGATATCGACCAACATGCGCTGGTCATCATCCATCGTGAATGCTGAGAGCGGGTTGCTCAGGATGATGGCAAGTGTCCCGGCGACGAGGACAACGAGGACGATCGGCTGACGGATCGACTCGTAGAAGGTATTGCGGATGATTGCGAAGGTCTGTTCGAGCATGTCGCCTTGAACAATATCCAGACGCCGGGTCTGACGACTCAAGCGACGCCAGGTCTGGGAATCCCGAGGGACGCTGGGTCGGACGACCGAAGAAAGGATGACCCGGTTGGGTCGAAGAGGTGAACTGGGATCGGAGCAGACCGAGGTTCGGCTGAAGAATTTCAGCATGAGCCGTGAACCTGGATCGGCCCATGGTACGTAGTTCCGGAAGTCGCGGTTCGTGGCCGGTGAAACCGCGGGTGTGAAATTGGGCCAAGCCGAACAAGCGGCTGGCAGCCGCGTAGATGATGCTTGGCGGCCGAAGTTTCGCCCCGCTCACGTCTTTTTTCACTACGATGCCGGCCCTCCACGGCAGTTGGTAGGCCGCCTGCCACCGTCAGAACGCCTCATCGATTCGCTGTCTGGACCCCTGGTCTCCTCCACCTTCTCTGGATTTGCGCACGATATGAGAATCGACCATTATGCCTATCAGCGGGGAACACGAGTTGCGGGCTTCGGGCTTCTGCTGCAACTCATCCTCGGCCTCGTGCTTCTTTTGTTTGGGTTGATCGGCGGGGACACGGCCTTTACGTTCGCGTCAATCTATGTGCTGGCCGGGGCGGTGGTGTGGTTGTCGCTGATCATCATCTTCCATCAACACAAGTTGGAGCGGCTGGAGGCGCTTGAAGAGGATGAGATGGCGGGGGGCGGTGCAGGGGCGACATCAATCTTCGAGGCCCGGCCGGATGAGCAGCGCGTTGCTGCTCGCCGCCTCGCCATGATGCACAAGTGGCTCATGCCCAGCGTCAGTCTCGGCCTGGCTGTCTTTCTCGGGTTGATGGCGTGGTGGCAACTGAGCTATCTGTACCGGGTCGGCGACGTTGCAGGGGGATCACCGACCGAGTTCCTCAGAACCGGCGAATTCGGATGGGGCCTGGCGGTGTGCCTCGGCTTTGCGCTGATCGCCTTTATCTTCTCACGTTTCGTGGCGGGTATGGCGAAGCAGCAGGCCTGGCAGAACCTGCGCGGTGGAGCCGGGTATGTCGTCGGCGTCTCACTGTTGATGCTTGTGCTGGCGGCGGCTTTGGCCTTCCGCATCTTCAACAACCACGAAGTGATCTGGTGGGCGGCGCACGTTGTTCCGATCTTCATGGCGGTGGTGGCGGGCGAAATCGTCCTGAACTTCATCCTGAACCTGTACCGGCCTCGCATTCCCGGTGAAGTGCCCCGGCCGGCATTTGATTCACGGCTGCTGAGCATTCTCGCCGCGCCGGATTCGATCGTTCGATCGATCAATGAAGCGGTCAATTACCAGTTCGGCTTCGACATCACCAGTTCGTGGGGCTATCAACTGCTCCTGCGCAGCTTCGTCTGGCTGATTGCGATCGGCGTCGTAACGACGATTCTGCTCAACATGATGGTGGTCGTCGAACCGCATCAGCAGGCGATTCGGCTGCGCTTCGGGGAACGAGTCGGCGAAGTGCATGATGCCGGGATCATGTGGAAATGGCCCTGGCCCTTCGAGACCGCGCAGATCGAGGCCGTCGGAACCGTCCGTGAGGTGAACCTCACCGGGCGGCGACTTCGGCGCGATGCCCCCAATCTCTGGACCGACGATCTGGCCCGTCTGACTGATGAGCGACTTGAACCGTTCATTGTCGGCTCGACAGGGCGGATCGACGCGTTTCAAAGTTCATTCGAGTTTGCGAGGGCCGCGTCGGATCCGCTTCAGATTCTGGAGCCGGCAGAGGACGGCGTGTTGGATCAAATTGCCGAAACGGATGCGACTGGCAGTGATCCGCTGCGTATTGAGCCGCTGCCCGACGATGCGGCTGAGACGATCGATGAAGCCACCGCAGCGGTCAGCCGCGCCTTTGCACTCATCGACGCTGAGATGAGTCTGCACTATCGCATCAAGCGGGTGACGGAAGACGGCCGGAGTGGGCTGCTTGACTTTCTGAACTTCGTTCCTGACGTTCCGGGCCGCCGCAATCACACGCTGCGTGACCGTGCGATTCGGTCGATCGCCCTGCGCGAAGTGACTCGCCACTTCTCGACATTGACGCTGGAGGAGGCGCTGTCTCAAACGAAGCGTCCGCTTGCGGAGGACCTCAAGGTCGCCATACAACAAGCGCTGGATCGAGCAAGGGCCGGCATTGAAGTCGTGTCGGTCAATATCCCGTTGATTCGTCCGCACAGTCAGGATGTGGCGACGGTTTTCGAGGACGTGAACCTGTCGATACATGCCCGGCGTGAGGAGGTTGCGCTGAAGCAGGGGCAGATCTCGGAAAGTCTCACGCAGCTTGTGGGTGATCCGGCAACGGCGATGCGCGTGCTTGAAGAACTCGATGAGCTTGATCGAATCGAGCGCGAGGCCGGACCGCAATCTCCGGAAGCCGTGGAACAGCGCCTGCACGTGGAGCGGCTGCTACGCCGCTCTGGAGGCATTGCTGCACGAACGATCGCACAAGCCGAGACCGACCGGTGGGTTGATTTGATGAACAAGAAGGTGCAGGCGACGCGCACACAGAGTCAGATTCTTGCGTTCCGCGCCTCGCCGACGCTCTACAAGGAGCGGGAGTTGATGCGGGTGCTCAGTCGGCATTTGGGGCCGATGCGCAAGTATGTCATCGGCATCGACCCGTCACGCATCAACATTTCCAGTGACATGAAAGAGCTCAGTCCGCTCGTAGATATGAGTCTCAGCACTCCTGATGAGGATTCCAATCAATGAATAAGCCGCTTGCCATCAGTATTGGCCTGGGCCTGCTCGTCGTCTTCGTGTTGTTCAGCACGACATTCTCTGTCTCCTTTCACGAGGTGGCGGTGAAGAAGCGTTTCGGCCAGCAGGAAGCCGTCATTGCCGAACCCGGGTTGCAGTTCAAACTGCCGATCTTTGCGGATCAGGTGTCGAAGTACGACGCCCGGCTGCAGATACTCGAGCCGCCTGCGCAAACGATCCTCACCGCCGACGGCCAACAGGTTGTGGTGCATGGATACCTGCTTTGGCGCATCGATGTCGAGGACGAAGCCAATGTCCGGAAGTTTGACGAGCAGCACGGTTCACTCGACGGCGCGTCCAACTACATCACTGATTCATTCGGCACTGCGCTGCTTGCCGGATTGGGACAATATGAGTTCGATGAACTCATCGGGCCTGACAGCCGCCTCCAGGAGGCCGAGGCAGCCATTCTCGAGCGGTTGGCGTCATTGAAGGAGACCGGCATCAAGCCGGAGTCGATCGGTATCAGCAAGGTCCAGTTCCCGCAGCGCACCAGCCGCGCAGTCCTGAAGCGCATGGAGGCGACGAGACAGTCATTGGCCAGGAGCGAACGTTCAAAGGGCAATGCCGAAGCGCAGCGGATTCAATCGGAAGCAAATACCATGGCCGATCGCATCAACGCATTTGCCATGCAGCGGGCGGCGGAGATTCGCGCAGCCGGCGACGAAGAAGCTGCGCGCTACATCGCGCAGATGGGCGAGGAAGAGGAACTCGCCATCTTCCTGGTCTGGCTCGATGCCATGGAGGCAGCGTTGTCGGAGCGGACCACGATGATTCTCGAAACCGGATACGCGCCGATGCACTTCCTGAACTTCCGCTCGCCTCTCAGCGCGCAGGGCGTGCCTCAGCCGGCGAACACGTATGCTCAGCGGCGCGATCAGGAAGCGATCCGAGCTGCCCTCGCGGACAATCTGCACCAGTCAGCAATCAAAACGTTGGCGGATGTGCAGGCCGACGACGATGCTGAGTCGTCAGAAGAGCCCACCGATTCATCCGCTGCGGAGAAAGGGAACTGACCGATGACTCAGTCCCACGATCCTCAATCGTACGACGACGCTCAACTGAGCGACCCGAATCTGTCAGGCGACGTTCCGGTCGAAGATGACCATCTTGAGCCGGAAGCGCCTCGCCGCGCTGCCTCGGCACAATTCGTGGTTGATGCCGATGTTGGCTCAGAGGCCGCACTGCGCGAAGCGATGGATCCGGCCAATCAGTCGCTGGCTGAGGCGCTGCGATTAAGTTTCCGCGTCCTTCAGATGGTGATGGTCGTGCTGGTGTTCCTGTTCTTCGCCTCCGGATTTCAGACGGTGGATGAAGGTCAGTCCGGCGTCCTGACGCGCTCCGGCAGGATTGTTGAAGACGATGGCCAGGTTGCGCTGACGCCGGGGCTGAAGTTCAGCCCACTGCCGTATCCGATTTCGGAGTTCGTCATCTTTCAGGCGGAGAACCGGACCGTCGCGCTGCAAGATCAGTTCTTCCCGGCAACCCACGGCGGCCCCGGCGGAACGCTTGAAGAACTGACCGATCGCGCAAGCACCAACGAGACGCTCGATCCCACGAAGGTGGGTTATGTCATCACAACCGGCGGTGACATGGCCCACGCGCGGGTCAGCGCCCGGTACCGGATCGAAGCTACGGGAACCCTTGATTACGTGCGCAACTTGCGTGATTCCGATGCGGATCGCGTGGTGCGGCTGGCGCTGCAGCGAGGGCTCGTCCATGCAGCTGCGCAGCGCGACCTACAAGGATTTATTGATCTTCCCGAGGAGGTGCGTGAGCAGGTTCAGACAGAGGCGCAGCGGACGCTTGATCGGCTCAACACTGGAATCACGCTTGCGAGCGTGAGCATCAGTGAGGCCATCCCACCGCTTGCCATCAGAAAGATCTACGGTGAACTGCCCCAGGCGCAGCGCGAAGCGGAAACGGCAATTGAACAGGCCCGCCAGCGCGCTCAAGAGCGGCTGGTCAGCGCAGCGGGCGAAGCGTATCGCCAGCTCATTCCGCTCATTTTCAATTATGAGAGCGCGCATCAGATGGGTGAAGAAGAACGCGCTGCGGAGATTCTGGCTGAGATCAACAGCCGATTCGACAGCGGCGATCTGGCCGGTGATGTCTCGCGCACGATTGAAATGGCGCGTGCCTATCGGTCCCACATCGAGCAGACTCTCGGCGCAGAGGCGCGGCGGTTCAAGAGTCTGCTGCCTGCCTTCCGAGAACATCCTCAGTTGGTCGTCAAGCAGAGATGGCTTGAGACATATGCTCGTGTGCTGAGCAGGAGAGACACGGAAATCTGGTATGTCCCGGCAGGCGTGTCGCACTTCAATCTCGATGTGGCGACGTTGCACGAGATCAAGGAACTGCGCCAGAAACTCAACCTCGATCGCAAGGAGCGTGAGACGATTCAAGGGTTTTACGAAGGTGTCGGCAACTTCATGCCATGGGCTCGTGACATTCAGATTGACGGTGGACCCGGCCGGCAATTGCGTCTCGATGACGAGGGGCGAGTGCGCGGTCTCGGTGGCCGAGACCGATGACATCGAGCTGCCGTGGCCTCACCATGATGACTTTCCAGCCCCCAGAATGAATAGATCATCCCATCGACTCACTGCTCTCTCCCGGGCCATCGCGTAACAGCGATGAGCCGGCTCTTGCAAAGCGAGCACTTTTATGCGTCAAGCACCATCAGGTCAGGTCATCGTCGAAGCAGTCGGTCTCACCAAGGTCTTCAAGGACTTCTGGATGCGCACCAAGGCGCGCGCGGTCGATCACGTTGACTTTGAGATTCATGCCGATGAGATCTTCGGCCTGCTCGGCCCCAACGGCTCGGGCAAGAGCACGATCATCAAAATGATCCTGGGGCTTCTGCACAAAACGAGCGGCCGCCTCTCCGTGTTCGGGCGGCTTCCAACTGATGTCGCCGTCAAGAAGCACATTGGATTTCTCCCTGAAGAGTCGTATCTTTACCGTTTTCTCAATCCGCGCGAAACGCTGGATTATTACGGCAAGCTCTTCGGCCTCGATCGCCGCACACGTCGCCGCCGGACTGATGAGCTGCTTGAAATGGTCGGCCTGACGCAGGTGGCGCACCGGGCGATTGGCGAGTTCTCCAAGGGGATGACGCGGCGCATCGGCATCGCGCAAGCGCTCATCAATGACCCGCAGTTTCTCATCCTCGACGAGCCCACTTCCGGACTCGATCCCATCGGAACGCGGCAGGTGAAGGATCTCATCCTCGATCTTGGGAAGCGAGGGAAGACGATCCTCCTCTCCTCTCACTTGCTCGCTGATGTTGAAGATGTTTGTGATCGCATGGTGGTGCTTTACGGCGGCAAGATTCGTGCGCAAGGCACAGTCGAAGAACTGCTTAGCGACACCGAGCGCACCGTCATTGAAACACCAAGACTGCAGAGTGAAACGATCTCGCGAATCGAGCGACTGCTTCAGGAGTGTGAGGGCAAAGCCATCGAGCGGGTTCATGCGCCGCGACAGAAGCTCGAACAGCTATTCATGGAGATAGTGGAGCAGGCCCGGCGCGAACAGGTGGCGACATCCGGGGCACTGGATGGCGGGCGCACGGCTGCGTTCCTCCGTGGTGAAGGAGTTGAGGATGCCGAGGGCGAGCGCCTCATCGATCATCTCATGCGCGACGATCAGGACCAATTGGCTCGTCCCGTCGAGGCCGTGCAGCGATCGGTGGAAGACACCGGGCCGCGAAAGGAGTTGCTCGACGACCTTGTTCGTGAATCCGAATCCTCCGTTCCCGTCCAACGCGCTCAAGAGGAGAAAGCGAAGGAGCACATCGACCGCTCCGTCATCGAATCGCTTCTTGGAGGCGGCGAGGAGAAGGACAAGCGGTAAGGGTCTCTTGGATTGATCTGACGCTGACTGCCTTTGACGATGAACGTCCTCGTTCACAACTACCGCCGGTTTGACCTGCTCCAGCGAACGCGATGGTTTCAGATCATTGCGTCAGTGATTGTTCTGCTGGCATGCGGCGGGTTTTTCGGCTCACTGATCTATAAGAGTTATTCGCTCGATCGACAGCGTCAGACGCTTTACACCGCGCTGCACAACCAGAATCTTGAACGCCGCGACGAACATGCTGTTTCCCTGCGTGAAAACGGCGCGGTGACGGTGAATGGCAGGACGTACCGCACCTTTCAGTTCGCGCGGACGCCGCAGGACATGTTCGACGAGCAGGGCAACATCGCAGCGCTTCCGATTCTCGTGAATGATTTGCTGCGCGATCAGGTGCCGCGCTGGGCGCCCGACTGGCTGCTCAGCCAGCCCAACACGACATGGCTCCTGGCGGGCGTCTTCTCTGCTTGGGCGCTTCTTATCGTGTGGATGAACATCACGGTCCCGTTCATCCTGACGCTGCTTGCGACAGCGATTCCCGTGGGGATCAGTTGGTTCCTCGGGAGCCGCGGCTGGTTTGATGGTTATCAAGGAGCGATCCTCGCGTTCAGCGGGATCGGCCTGTTGACGTTCACCTACGTCCTGCTGACGCGCACAGCGCTTCTCCTGTTCGAACGTCCCAATCAGATTCTGGCCGTCGCGCATACGGTCATCAAGGAAGCGTCGCGCAGCAAGCTGTCGCTCCTGTTCATCGTGCTGCTGTTGATTACGCTCCCGCTGTTGCCGATCTTCCTCGACCCCGAGGCGCCGCTGCGCTACCGCATTCAAACGTTCATCAGCCGCAGCGTCGGGTTCACATTTGTCATTGCAGCGATCATGACACTGCTGCTTTCATGCGCGACCGTTGCCTTTGAGATTCGCGATAAGCAGATCTGGCATCTTGTCACGAAACCGCTCTCCCGATGGAACTACCTCGTTGGAAAGTGGCTCGGCGTTGTGACGGTGAATCTCATTCTTCTGCTCGTTGCGGGCGTGGCCACGTTCACCTTCATCCAGTATCTCCGCACAACGCCGGTCGCGCCGGGGATCGAGGGCTACCTTGATCGTGTGCAGGTCGACAGTGAGGTGCTGGTGGCCCGCGCGGCGCGGAAGCCGACGTACCAACGCATGACGCAGGAGCAGTTGCGGGCGCGCATCGATCAATATGTGGAGAATGATCCGGAACTGTCGCAGATGGACGAGGTTCCGCTTGCGACACGGAGACGGATTGCGGATGATTTGATCAAGGGCTTCTCTGCGGCGCAGCGCACAGTTCCCGCGATGGGGGAGCGCACCTATGTCTTTGAGGGTCTGCAGGATGCCCGGCGGGCGAACGCAGCGATCACACTCCGTTACCGCTTCTTCATCCTGAGAAGTGATGAGCATGAGAACTACCCCGTCGGCTTTGTGTTCAACGGCGATGCCAGCACCGCCCATGTGCGCGACTACGTCCCAACCATGTCGCATGTCGTCATGGTCGGGCCGGACATGGTGCGCGAGGACGGCACCATGGCTGTCACCATCGTCAACCTCTACGAGCCGCCACCGAATCAGGGGTATGGCTTCATCAACTTTGAGGAGAAGGACTTCGAGGTTCTGTACAAGGTGGCCAACTTTGAAGGCAACTTCTTCCGCGCGATCCTCATTGCCCTGATCAAGCTTTCGTTCCTGTCGATGCTTGGCATCGCATGCTCGACGTTCCTGAGCTTCCCAGTGGCGTGCCTGCTTTCGTTCACCATCTTCATTGGAGGAAGTCTCGGACCGTTCCTGGCCATGGCGATCGACATCTACGAGCCGATGGATGCACAGTTTGTGGATTGGTCCGATCTCGGTGCGGCCGTGCTGTGGTTGTGGCAGTCGTTCATTACGCTGCTTGGGAAGGGCCTCGTGTTCACGCTGGGCGCGTTCGGTGAGTTCAGTCCCACGCAGGATCTCGTCGAGGGGAAACTCATTCCATGGTATCGCGTCGTCTGGGGCGTTCTTGTGCTTGGCGGAGTATGGTCGGGCGCTGCGCTGGTCATCGGGTACACGGTGATTCGTTCTCGTCAACTTGCAATCTACAGTGGTGAGGGTTGATCCATGACGCGAGATCGAGTGATCCAGATCATTGCAGCCGTCGTCTTAATCGCCTCGCTTGGCGGGGCGGGCACTGTGCTGCCGCGACTGCTGCGTCTGTCGGATGAGCATTCGCTGCGCTACACCGATGTGTCCGTGGACGGCGCTCCGCCGATCGTGGCCATCGGAACGGCCATCGGCGCGCTGCGCGGTTTGATCGTCGATTACCTCTGGATCAAGGTCCACTTGAACAAGGAAAAGGGGCTGTTCTTCGAGGTGATGGCGGACACCGATCTCATCACGCGCCTCCAGCCACGTTTCGCCTCCGTCTGGGCGTTTCATGGTCATAACATGGCGTACAACATTTCTGTCGCCACGCATACGGAGCAGGAGCGGTGGGAATGGGTGAACGCGGGCATCCGGCTTGTGCGCAACAAGGGCATGCGCTACAACCCGAACGATCTGAATCTTCATCGCGAGCTCGCATGGTGGTTTGCGCACAAGATTGAAGGTGTCGCTGACGATGCGCATCTGTACTACAAGACCGAATTCTGCCGTGAATGGCACTACCTGCTGGGTCAGCCGCCCGACGACTACGAAAATCGCATCGCATGGATCAAGGAGATCGCCGATGCGCCCGAATCGCTGGGCGAAGCGGAGCGGCGAACGCCCGGCGTATTGGCGCTGGTCGATCGGCTCAAGGAGGAGCTGGCGCCGTTCCAGCAGACGGGCGAGACGTTCGACCTCAACTTCCGCTTCCTGCGCACCTATGCAGAATGGCAGGCCGTGAAGGAGCATTCAGCGGTGGCGCAGCTGCTCGGCTATGAGGAAGAGTTTCGGCGCACCCGGCCGCTCTTTGTGATCTTTGACGATCTTGCGAGTGATCCGGAACTCCATGATGTCTGGAAGACGCTGATCCTCCATGTGCGAAAACGCGTCCTCAAGGACGAATACAACATGGATCCCCACCTCATGCATCGCTTCACCGTCGAGTACGGCCCGCTCGATTGGCGGCATGGCGAGGCACATGCGCTCTACTGGTCAACGCGCGGCATGGAACTTGGCGAGGCGCGCGTCCGCGCCTGGGGGCAGGAAGAAGTCTATCGAATCTTGAACAATGACCGTATCCGCCTGCAATCCATGCAGGCGCTCGCGCGGTGGGGCCGCATTTCCTTCGACCCGTTCTCAAGCGAACTGCCTGCACGGTTTCCAGAGCCGCGATGGATTGACACCATCATGCGCGAGTGGGAACTGGCTTACTCGAAACACTACAACACGCGTGGCGGGGGCGGTGAAACGTTCATCACCTTCATGCAGAACTTCATGGGCTCCGCCATTCGGGAACTCTATCGCTCCGGCGAATGGGCCGAGGCGCAGAAGTTCATGGACCGGCTCGACGAGTTATACGGAACTGGACAACTGCACGGACCCATGGGTGCGACGTGGACCTACAAACTGCCGCTTGATGTCTTCGTGCGCGAGCAGATTCAGGATCAGTACGCATTCCAGCCCCACCTTGCGCCGAGTGAAGTCGCCGCATCACTGCGCTACGCGCTGCGCGTCGGTGTGGGCCAAAACCGGCCGGAAGTCTACGAACAGGCGCTCCGGTTTGCTGACTCCGTTACCGAGTTCTTTCAAGGGAATCGGTACAACGATTTCGTCAATAAATTCGGTCGCGGTCGCATGAGCGAGCTGATCGGCGACTTGAGGGACAGTCTGCCGACGGCGCTGTTGCTGCTCATGGCAGATCCATCCGTACCATTGCACGAGCGGCTGACGATCTGGCGGCAGATTGAAGATGTCCAAATCAACAACGAAGGGACTGAGGCCCGCCGCATGGTCTACGACCAGTTGCGTCCTGCCATCGCCAGGCAGTTCCGTTCCAATCCACTGAGCAGGCGATATGCGCTCGAACAGTTGTTCCCCGAGCCGCCGGGCATGGCTGCGTATCGGATTCGCGATGCCGAGCGACGCCGCATCGAAGAGCAGCGCCTTCAAGAGGAGCGAGATCGTTCGGACATTCGGCGGCGGTAGCCGGTGGCTTGTGCAACCAGCCGCGCAAACGTCTCGCCGCGCTCTTCGTAGTTCGTGAATTGATCCCAACTGGCGCAGCCGGGGCTCAGCAGCAGAATGTCACCTGATCGCATCGCGTTCACCGCGCGCTCAACAGCGCGTTCAAGCGTCTGGCAATAGATGGCTCGAGACGATGCGCTGGCGAGCGCAGCGCCGGTCGCGCCGATCGTGTAGAGCGCGGCCAACTCGTCCGATGCCGCAGCCAGTGCCGAGAGGTCAACCTTCTTGTCGTAACCGCCGGCAATAAGGTGAATCGCAGTTGGATCGTCGAACGACTTCAAGGCACGCAGTGTCGCCTCGGGTGTGGTTGATTTGGAATCGCTGAAGAAGCGCATGCCGCGGTGCTCGGCGACGAGTTGCAGGCGATGCGGCAAACC
>CAZFZT010000025.1:0-9807 GCA_964523675.1 uncultured Isosphaeraceae bacterium | reverse complement strand
CGATGTGCGGCGACCAGCCGGAGAAAACTGGATTCGCGCCCGTCTCGCCGAGCCAGTGCAGCATTGCGCTGGAGAGTTCGAGGACGACCCAGTTGTCATGCTGGATCGAATCGAGCGAACCGAGCAGCGAGCCGCCGATGTTGCCGCCGAGATGGGAGACCGGCTGTCGGCCGTCGGCTATCGGCTCCTGGTCAGGCACAATCTCCGCCAGTCGCGTCAGGACAAGATGAATCATCGCCGCCGTTGTCGATTTGCCGGCCGTGCCGGTGACGCCGATGGTGCGCTGCCGATTGAGCCGCTCAACCAGCAAGCGAATTTCGGTTGTGACCGGAACTCCGGCACCCTGCGCAGCAAGCAGGTATTCGTTCTTCCACGGCTGCGGCACGGCCGGGTTGGCGACCACAAGATCGCAATGTAGCGGCGAGAAGTCGGCGATACGATGCTCGCCGAGCCGCAGCATCACTGCTCCAGACTCGACAAGGTCGGCGATATCTTGAATCGGCTTCGCAAGAGCGGCCTCGGATTGCAGATCGGTCAGCAGGACGCGAGCGCCTTGCGAACACAGCCAGCGCACCGCGCCCGCACCGCCACCGAAGCGGCCGAGACCCATGACGGTGACGCGTTTGCCGGCGAAGCCATCCTTGGCGAAGTTCATTGGACGATATGGTACTTCGTGCTTCAAACTCGATTGGGGGTGGAAGGGCAGCCGGCCTGCTGAGCGGGGGCCTTTGGAACGTGCGGCTTTCATCTGGTAGGATGAGCCGACCTTCTACAAGGAGCACGCCCCAATGACGACCTTTGACGCAGAACAACCATACCTTGGTGAAGATCCAGGTGAACGGCCGCGAACCAGCGGAATGGCAATCACGGCGCTCGTTCTGAGCATCCTTGGAATTGTGCCGTGTTGCGGTGCGATCACAGCCGTGATCGGTGTGATTCTTGGCATCGTGGGCGTCGCAACGATTCGAGTCGGCTCGAATGTCAGGGGACGTGGCTTGGCGATGGCCGCGATTCTGATCGGCCTCATCTTTCTCATCGTGCAAGTCGCAGCGGGCGTCTGGATGTATCGCACGTTCTCAGGACCGATCATGGAAGGCCCTTCGCCAGCGCTTCGAGCTGCCGCCGCAGATGATCCCATGGCGTTCCGTGCCACGTTCCGCGGAGCCGGTGCGACTGCAACCGACGAGGAGGTCGAAGCGTTCTTCAACGAGCTTGAGAGCCGCTATGGCGATTTCGTTTCAGCGCAATACATCGGCGATCGCCAGCAGCCGGGTCAACCGGTGTACACCGGGCTTTACCGCGTGACGTTCACGAATGCGACCGTCGAAATGGAGGCCGATTTGGTGATCGTTGATGAAGATACCGGTGAATTGTTCCCGATGGATATGCACGCCATCCGTGTACTCGATCCTGATCGAGGCGATCTGGAGTTCCCGCCTCCTTCATCACCTTCTCAGCCGGGGGGCGCAGCCGAGCCACCTGCGGACGAGCCATAATGGCTGGATTGAGTGATGAACGCAGCGCCGCGGCTGATGCGCTGCCACCAGAGCGAACGAGCGGATGGGCGATCGCTTCGCTCATCTGCGCGATCGGCATCGCGTGTCCGCTTCTCGCGCTCATCGCACCGCTCCTGGGCCTCAAGGCCGTCGCTCACATTCGCAGCACGCCCGGCACCGGAGGCATGCGCCTGGCCATGAGCGGCATCGCGCTTGGCCTTGTCGGCGTCATCTTCTGGATCAGCGCTGCAATCTGGTGGAACGCGGAGGGGCGCCAGCGGATGCTCAACGGCCCGCAGGACGAGTTACGGGCTGGGTTGGCTGGCGATATTGCTTCGTTCAAGGCGGGCTTCACTGAGCCGGGCGCGAGCGCAGCCGACGCCGAGGCGCTGCGATTTCTCAACGAGCTTTCAACGCGCTACGGCAGGTTTGAGCGCATCCAGCAGGACACCTTTCGTCCTGATCCGGAACCGGGGCGGCTGAGCGATGTCATTCCTTACGTCTTGCATTTTGATCGCCGATTGGTGCAGGCCGAGGCGCGACTGGTCTTGTTCGCAGACGGCCTCCAGCCGAAATGGGGGTACATTGTCGTGTTGGATGATGAGCGAGGCGACTTTTCATTTCCGCCAGGCGAGCAGCGGCTTCCGGAGCCGCCACCCGCGCAGCAGGATGACGTTGACTAAGCCCCGCCGTTTAGCCGCGACGCGCAGCGGAGCGTTGGCGAGGACTTGGTTAGGATGTATCGCATGACCGCCGAGACGCCTCTGATCGAAATCAAAAACCTCGTCAAGCGCTTTGGCGGGCAAACCGTGCTTGATGGGATTGACTTTGACATATATCCCGGCGAGACGATGGTGGTCATGGGCGGGTCCGGCTCGGGCAAATCGACGCTTCTCCGACACATGATCGGCTCGCTCCTCCCCGATGAGGGCTCTGTGCATCTTTTCGGCCAGAACATTTCCACGCTCAGCGAGGACGGCCTGAACGAGGTGCGCAAACGATTCGGCATTCTGTTTCAGTCGGGTGCGCTGTTCAACTCCATGACGGTCGGCGAGAACGTCGCGCTACCGCTGCAGGAGCATACCAGTCTGGATGCGACAACCATTGAAATCATGGTCAAGATCAAGCTCGAACTCGTCGGCCTGCGTGAGCACGCCAACAAGTACCCAGCACAAATCTCCGGCGGAATGAAAAAGCGGGCCGGTCTGGCCCGCGCGCTCGCGCTCGATCCCCGCATTCTTTTTTATGATGAACCCTCGGCCGGTCTCGACCCAGTGACTTCGGCGGAAATTGATCGGCTCATCGTCGATCTTACACAGAAAATCGGCGTCACCAGCGTGGTTGTTACGCACGAGATGGACTCCGCGTTCACCATTGCAGATCGCATGGCGATGCTCGACGGCGGACGCATGATTATGGTGGATACGCGCCAGCGCTACGAGCAGTTGCGCGACCATCCAAAGGAGCGCCTCGTGGAATTGAGTGAGACCGAGCAGTTGATTCGGCAATTCCTGCGGGGCGATGCTGAAGGTCCGCTGACGCAAAGGAAATCATTCAGCGATTACGCAGAGGATCTGCTGGGCGAGGTACCGGCCTTCGCGCCCCCTGAAGGGCCGTCCATCGAGGCGACGCGCGCGGTGTGAGTCGACGCAGCGTTTGGTTCAACCCCATTCGCTGAGGAGGATGAGCAGATCAGCCGTGCCCACGCTTTGGTCGCCGTTGAGATCTCCCTGACATTCCGGTGGTTCTTCGCAATCACCCCAGTTGCCGAGGAGTACGAGCAAGTCGGAGACGCCGACAGCGCCGTCACAGTCAAGGTCGGCGGGGCCGCTTGATTCTGGCACAGTCCAGCGCGCGATGGCATTAACCGTCTGCCCACCCGCTGTAGGGAGCGCACCGCCGGCGACAAGGGAACCGTTCCACGACATCAGGGAGTTGACTCGATGGCCAACGCCGATTTGGCCGCCGGATGAAAAGGTATGCCACGCAGAACCATCCCATCGCACGATGAAATTAACTTCTTCGAGCCCGATCCAATAAAATTGACCGCCGGCAACAAGATCTCCCTCCCATATGGCGAGCGAAAGGACCGCTGGACCGCCGTCGATTCCAATGACTTCATCGGAGATAAAGGGATGCCATGCCGATCCGTCCCAGCGAGCCACGCGGTTGACCGTCTGTCCCCCCGCGTTCTTGAAACTGCCGCCGGCGATGAGATTGCCGTCCCATACCGTTAGTGCCATGACCGTTCCACTCATCCCGGTCTGATCGCCAGATGCGAAACGATGCCACTCCGTGCCGTCCCAGCGCGCGATGCGATTGACGACCTTGTCGCCTGCTGTAATGAATGAACCACCGGCGATCAGGTCACCGTTCCACACCGCCAATGTCTCAACCTGATCATCCATGCCGGTGTCGAACGGCGACCACACTGCGCCGTCCCACCGCGCGATGTTGTTCACTGTTTGCCCACCGGCCGTCGTGAACTCGCCACCGGCAATCAGATCGCCGTTCCAGACGGCCAGGGCGTTGACCTCGCCATCGACGCCGATCTGTTCGCCGGAAACGAGGGCGTGCCACGCTGCACCGTCCCATCGGGCAATGCCGTTAACCAACTGCTGTCCGTCCGCCGTCGCAAAGTTGCCGCCAGCAATCAAATCACCATTCCATTCAGTCAAGGCATAGACGGGCCACGAATCCAGGCCTATCTGCTCGCCGGCGGTCAGTGGAATCCATTGCCCACCATCCCACCGAGCAATGTGGTTGACGGTCTGGCCACCCGCTGTGAAAAAAATACCGCCGGCGACAAGAGTACCGTCCCATTCGGTAAACGCCAGTACTCTACCCCACGCTTGGCTAGACATGTTGACGCCGACTTCACCCTTGGCGACGAACTGATGCCATGCCCCGCACGGCTCGTCAGCAATTGCCGCGTTCTGGAACGTACAGCCGCATGCGCAGCCGAGTGCTGCAACGAATGTCTTCCACTTTTCCATAGCCCGTCTCCTTCGTGTTGTGCTGTGCGGACCCATCTCCGCCGATTGTCTTCACAATGTAGGATATCCCGCTCGTGGAGCCCGTGCAACATTTCATTGGGTCCCGGACTGGCGTTGGGAAGCGCATTCGCCGAACGGGTCTTCATCCGCTGCGATGATCGGAAGCGGTGAGGGCCAAAGCACGAGGTTCCTAACGGGATTGCGCCGGTTGTCGCGCGAGCCGCCCCGGTCCGGCGTTCGGCGATGCCGGCGTCGGGGCAAGGCGCTCAGAATATCGCGCGACTGATGGGGAACGAAGACTTATGACCGGGGGTTCAATGGGGCAACGCACTTCGGCGGGCTGTGGTAGACTTCGCCGCGCCAGCATGAGGATACTTCACCATGCCATCACCTCGTGAACGACATCGCAACAACATCCGCATGGGCATCTTTGTCAGCGCCGCTTTGCTGCTGGCATTATTCGTGGCGGTGACGCTTACCGGCGCCATCGAGCGGTTCACGTCGAGGAATCATCAATACATTGTCGAATTCACGCTCGACGCAGGGGTGCGCAATCTAGAGAAGGGATCGTCTGTACGGGTGGGTGGCGTGCCGCTCGGGGAAGTCATCGAGGTGCGGCCGCGCTTTGAAGAACATCCATTCGGGAAGATCGACGTCATCTTCGCCATTGACGATCGTGTCAAACTGTACAAGGACGCCGCGGTGTACGTCTCCGCGCCGTTGATTGCTTCGGAAGCATGGTTGGATATCCCTGATGTAGGCACCGCCGACGCGGGCGACCCGCCGAAGGGGATAATCAAGGGCAAGCAGCGCGGCGGCATGATTACAACCATGCTCGGCCAGGACAATGCTGCCAGGACAAGCGAGATCCTCGAAAACGTACGGCAGTTCTCCGAGGTCTTCACAAGAGCGCCACAGGACTACGATGAGATTGTCGCCAACGTCAAGCAGATGACCGGCGATGCACGAGGCCTCGTTGCCCGCATCAGACACGAAGACTGGCCGCGCTGGAGTGAGTCGGTGACGCGTGTCGCACAGTGGGCGGCGGAGGCCACCGAATCGCTCGATCGCCTGCTTGCCCAGGGCAATGACCTTCTTGCCGGGGCCAACGATATCGTCAGCACCAACCGCGATGAACTCGAACAGATCGTTCTGAATATCGAAGCGGCAAGCGAGAGTGTGCGCGAACTGGCCGCATGGCTTGAGCGGGACGGGCGGGAGCGTTTGGTGCAGGTACTCGAAACCGGCAACGGCGCGCTGGAAGAGGCGCGGGGGGTGCTCAGCCGGCTCAATCGCGAGCATTTTGATCAGTGGGCGACCGACCTGGGTTTCATCATGGCTAACGCGAACCATGCATCGCAGCAATTGAAGCTTGCGATGACTGAAATACGCCGTGCGCCCTGGAAAGCTCTGCACATTCCGAGCACGGAAGAGATCGAACATGAGCATCTGTACGATGCGATGCGCGACTTCGCTCTGGCTTCGGCCGATCTTAACTCCGCATCAGTCGCAGCGCAGCGCATTCTTGACAATCACAGCGAAACGCTGGCTCTCAATGAAGAGGCGGTCGGTCGCATTACGCGCAATCTGATCAATCGTGTGGAGCGTTTCGAGCAGGCGCAGCAGCGATTGATGGATGTCCTGATTCAGCAATAGACGTGTGCGGCTTCGCGCGTTCAGATGAAAACGCAGATGAACGCGGATCAACGCGGATTCAAGGCAGCTTGTCGTAATCCAACACAACAAACAAGCGGACCCCACGCGCCCTCATCCGTGTGTATTCGTGGCTCTACTCAAACTCATCCACCATCTCATCGCGAGCGATGGGTTTCGGCAGCCGGGTGTCGCTCGATGCAAGCCGGTCATGATCGCTTGGCAGCGTGATGGTGAACGTCGTGCCCGTGCGGGTTGATTCAAGCCGGATGCGGCCGCCGTGCTCTTCGACGATCTTCTTCGCCACGGCCAGACCGAGGCCGGTGCCGCGCTGACCCTTGCTTGAGACGAACGCGTCGAAAACGTGCTGCTGCAACTCGGTGATGATGCCTGGACCGTTATCAGCGACAATGATCTCCGCTTCGCGCGGCTCTGCGATGTATCGCGTGGAGATTGTGACCACACCTTTCTTGGCTGGCACGGCTTCGATTGCGTTGAGAACCATGTTCATCAGCGCTTGATGAATCGCGTTGGCGTCAATGGGCATCGGTGGCAGGTCATCGGCCAGATCGGTGATGATGCCGACTCTGCGCTCTTCGCACTGCCGCTGCACCAGCGCGACGACTTCTTCAATGAGCGCGTTGATCGAGCCGAGTTCGATATCGAGCGAGCGATGCTTGGAATAGGCGAGCATATTGAGCGTGAGGGTATAGATGCGGTCGAGGTTACGCGACATGATCGGCCAGCCCTCGCGCGCCATCTCGAGGTTGCCGCGTTTGAGCGCAAGTTCCACCGCATCGGCCCCGCCGCGCAGCCCCTGCAGGATGTTCTTGATGGAGTGCGAAAGCGATGCAACGGTGCGACCCATCGTCGCGAGCCGCTCGGTCTGCATGCGCTCAGCGAGCAGCTCAACGCTGTGCATCGCGAGGCCGGTGTGCTGACCGATCGCATTGAGCAGGTCGAGTTGTCCTTCGGTGAAGGTGAAGTTGGCAAGTGAGGAGTCGATGTGGATGACGCCGAAGGTGCGGTCGCCGTGGTTGATCGGCACGCAGATGGCCGAGCGTATGCCGTAGTCCTGCACCGAGTCGCCGGAGCGAAAGCGCGTGTCGTTCATGGCGTTCGTGGAGAGGATGCCTTCGCCATGACGCAGCGTATGCTGAACGATCGTGCGGCTGACGGGGATGCGCCCTTCATCGAGCGTCTTTGGTTTGACCTTATAGCGCACGACTGCCGGCTCCGGGCGCGCTTCGGCCGACTCCTGAAGCAGAATGAAGCCGCGATCGGGTTGAAACTCATTGAAGATGAGATCCATCACCCTGCGAAGCAGTTCATCACGTTCGACGACCGCTGCCGTGAGCGCGGTGAGTTCATAAATGACGCGCAGGTGATCGGAGGCGGCCTTCGCGAAGTCGGGCGTAGCGAGGATCATGGAATCTTCGTTCGGGTCGCCAGCGAGCCGTCTCGTCCCCGAGCCGGTTGCGCTTGTGAACCTTGAACGCGGTGCAGTGGACATGGTCCCCCCGCGCTTCGACTCCACGTTGATGTCAAACGCTTCGGCGTCAAGCAGCTCGACCGCCGATGATCGCTGGCCCGGTTCACCCGGGGCGACGGCAAAGACGAACAGCGTGGAGCCGCAGCGCACCTGATCGCCCGGAGCCAGCCGTACACGGCCGGCCTCAATGGTGATCCTTTGACCATTCACAAATGTGCCGTTGGCCGAGTCAAGATCGCGCAGGTACCACGAGCCGTCATCGGGCGTCAGTTCTGCATGACGGCGGCTGACGGTCGAGTCGGTGATCGGCAGGGCCTCGGATGAGCGGCCGATGAGTTGCGGCTCATGCGAGGGAAGTTCAAACTTCATCCCGCGATCTGGACCTTGAAGGACGTGGAGGACGAGCACGGGGGAATGTTAGGGCGGCAGGCGCGTTTCGTTCGAGGCAGCCGCTCCATGATGCTGGTCGCTTGAAGCAGGGTTCGGGCCGGCAATCAGCACAGCATTCGGCCGATCATCAGCGATCATTGCTTTGCTTAAGACAGCCGCTTGATCACCGCATCGGCGAACTCGCGCGTGCCGAGCGTCCCGCCGAGATCGCGCGTCTTTTCGCCGGCGATGAGCGCTGCGTTATAGGCATCACGAATGCGATTCGCGATCTCCTTGCACTTGGCGTCTTCGCGCGTCTTGGCGAGGTGGCGCAGCATCATGACGCCGCTCATCAGCAGCGCGAGCGGGTTCGCCTTATTCTGGCCGGCAATATCCGGCGCGGTGCCATGCACGGCTTCAAAGACCGCGTTCTGATCGCCGAAGTTCGCGCCGGGGGTGACGCCAAGTCCGCCAACGAGTCCCGCGCAAAGATCTGAAATCACATCGCCATAGAGATTCTCGCACAGGATCACATCGAACTGTGACGGGTCCTGCACGATCCTCATGCACCCCGCATCGATGATGATTTCCTCGTAAAGTAGATCGCTGCCCGACTTCTCATGTTCTTCCTTCGCGCAGCGGATGAACAGGCCGTCACTGAGTTTCATGATGTTCGCCTTGTGGAAGACGGTGACCTTCTTTCGGCCGCGGCTCCTGGCATAGTCAAAGGCGAAGCGCGCGATGCGACTGCAGGCGTCCTCGGTCGCGACCTTCAGCGAGGTAATCACGCCCGGCGTGATCGTGTTCTCAATGCCGGAGTACAGTCCTTCGGTGTTCTCACGCACGACGATGAGATCGACGTTCTCAAACCGCGTCGGCACGCCAGCGATGGAGCGAACAGGCCGGACGGCACCATAAAGATTCAGACGCTTGCGCAGCGCGACGTTGATGGAACTGAACCCGCCGCCGATCGGCGTGGTGCAGGGCCCTTTGAGCGCGACGCCGTGCTCGAGAATGGCGCTCATGGTGTCGGCGGGCAGCACATCGTCCGCCCCGCGTTCCAGGGCAGCCACACCGGCGTGCCGCTCAACCCATTGCAGATCAGCGCCTGCGGCATCAAGTATGCGGCGAGTGGCATCAGCCACTTCCGGGCCGATCCCGTCGCCTGGGATAAGTACGACTGTGTGAGGCATGAACTGAGGATCATAACACGTTCGCCTGCCGCGCTCCCCGTTGATCCGCCGCCGCTGTTACGATCAGCAACGATGAGCACTTCGCTCAATGTCGATGTCGTCATCTTCGGCGGTGGTGCGGCCGGCCTGTGGCTGCTCGATGTGCTGCGTCGGCAGAGCAAGCATGTTCTGCTGCTCGAAGCGCATGACCTCGGAAGTGGACAAACGATCGCTTCGCAGGGCATCATTCATGGTGGGCTGAAGTACACGCTGACTGGTTTGTTCACGCCTGCCGCCCGCGCGATCAAGGAGATGCCGGTGCTGTGGCGCAGGTGTCTGGCAGGGGAAATGGAGCCCGACCTCTCGGCGTGCCGCCTGCGTGCGCAGTTTTGCTATCTCTGGCGGACCGATTCCATCAGCTCTCGTCTTGCCATGATCGGGGCACGTGCGGGGCTGCGCATCAAGCCGAACGTGGTGCCGAACGACGAACGGCCGGATGTCCTGGCGCATGTACCCGGAGCGGTTGCACGGCTGGACGAACAAGTGATCGAGCCGGGCAGTTTTCTCGAGGTGCTGTTTGCACGAAATCGGGGGAGCATTCTGAAGGTCGATGTCGAGAGCGGCGTCGA
>CAZFZT010000024.1:31573-38561 GCA_964523675.1 uncultured Isosphaeraceae bacterium | reverse complement strand
AAGCACCACCTGCCGCCGCCGACGCATCAGACATTCGAGGGGCACAACTTCGTCATCTGTTCATTCTGCCCGCGCATGTTGGATTTTCATCCCGAAGCGATTCCTGTGCCGTACAACCACTCGAATCTCGACTCGGATGAAGTGTTGTATTACGTGGATGGCGATTACAAGGCGCGCAAGGGCATCGAAGTCGGCTCGTTCACCGCGCACCCGCAAGGCATCCCGCACGGCCCGCACCCCGGCACCGTCGAGAAGTCGCTCGGCGCAACCTACACGAGCGAGCTCGCCGTCATGTGCGACACGTTCCGGCCGCTGTTTCCAACAAAGGAGGCGCTGGAGATGGACGATCCGCACTACCCCGCGTCATGGCAGGGCGAACACTTTCCCCGAGCGCTTGCGGGCGAACATCTGCCCAATGGCCAAGCGAAGAGCGCCCCGGCCGAAGCGCCTGAACGCGAGAAGACGGTCGATACATGGACGTGATGCATCGCCCCGGCTTTGGCCAGGAACCGGGCCGCGCGGCATTTGCGCGGCGCCCCCAGTAGACCGGGGGGGAGTCTAACACCCTGATCTGACAACATCATGTCAGTGGCCAGGTGAGCATGCACATCACTTGCCGTACATCATCGCGGTCCGCCGGGCGAGATCGGCGACGCGCTCTGCGAGTTCGCGCGGCTTGCGCACCATGCAATGCGGCCCCATCGAGAGCACCCACCATTCGATTTCCGACAATCCAGCCACCGTGCAGCGAAACGTACACGAGCCATCGTCGTGCCAGTCGATCGATTGTGTTCGGTGCCAAAGGGTGTCGCTGATCGTCTGCGCGAACTCGGCATCAAACCAGATTTCAACGTCAACATCGTCGCCATCGGCAATCATGCGCCACGCATTGCCCAGATGAGATTCAATATTGAAATCCGCAGGCGGCGCATACGACTGATCGGTCAACTCAATGCGCGTGAAGCGATTGAGTTTCAAGGAGCGCAGATCATCGCGCTCCGCGTGATGACCGATGGCGTACCACGCACGAACGGAGTAGAAGAGCGCAAACGGACGAAACTCGAAGCAGCCCGCCGGCTCCGCATCGGGTGATGCAGGTTCATACTCGCACCACAACACACGACCTTCTGTGATCGCCTGCCGCACCCGGTCATAGACATCTGCATAGCCATCAGGCGGCATCGCTTGTGCGGTCTTGATGTTGATCGCCGAGGTGCGTTGAGCCAGTTCCCGCTGAATCGAGGGCGGCAATTGCGATTCGATCTTGTGAAGCGCCCGCCACGCGGGCTTAAGAAACGGTATCTGCTCGGGCGCAGCGATGTGTTCACATAGGGCCGAAAGCGCGAGCGCCTCCTCAGCCGTGAGCTGCACCGGAGGCATAAAGAAACTGCCGAGAATCTCATAACCCCCGGTTCGCTCGTTGTAATACACCGGCACGCCTGCGCCCTGCAGTTCGTTGAGGTCTCGGTAGATCGTCCGCTCGGTGGTGCCGCACTCGACAGCCAGCGCGCAGGCATTCCATTGCCGGCCGGATTGGATGAGAGAGATCAAACGAAGCAATCTATGAATGCGCGAATAAGCCATGGCGACCCTTGAGAAAGATGTTTCTGCTCGCTCAATGTACCGCCATCGCGCAGAGCGAGCAACGGTTTTTCCCGCCGGCTTTGACCGGCAGCTTCGCCCCTCATCCTGCTCCGCCATCACCACGCATGCAGTTCGCCGGTGAGCGGCTCGATGAGGTCCTTGAAGGTCACGATTCCGATTGGAAGGCCGCCCTTGCGAGAGGTGACGATCGCCAGGCTGCTTCCCGATGTTCGCATCTGCCGAAGCGCCGCCCGTACCGGTGCGCCGGATTCAATCTCGATCACCGGCTGCATCAATTCGCGCGTCGGCCGATTCGGCTCAAGCATCGCGTCCAGAACGGTCAGCACTCCAACTGGGCGGCCGCGCTGATCGACGACCGGCATCCTCGCATGAGTGCCGCGACGGATCAGGTCCGTCCTGCGACCGCCCTCGGCATTGATCGGCATGACCGCTACCTTACGCCACGGGACGGCAACGCGCGCAACGCGCACATCGCGCATGGAGAGTACGCGGTCAGCCAGCGTCGTTTGAGATTCGCTGAGGACACCAGCGGCAACGCCTTCCTTGATGAGTTGACTGATGCGCTGGCGCGCTCCGGCGGGGAGAGCCGCCGGCGCGCCGATTAATCTCGCAACTGCGACTCCAAAGCCCTGAACCAGCGGCGAGAGACCCGTCACCATCAACAACCGATCCCACCATATGAGCGCTCCGGCCAGCGCATACGACCAGCGGTCGGTGTGCGTGCGGAAGAGATCCTTCGGCAGAGTTTCCCCAAACACGAAGAGCAGAGGGACGAGGACGCAGACATTGATCAAGATTGCACTGACAGGCAGCACGCCGAAGTGATCAAGAATCGCAGCGATGCCGAAACTGCCGGCGTAATTCGCTGTATTGTTGCCGATCAGCAATGTCGCAAGCATGCGATTCGGACGCTCGATCAAGGTGCGGATGTGCAGCGCCGCATTCAATCCATGTTCGGCCTGCACCGCAAGCCGCACGCGGTTGATCGTGTACAACCCGGTCTCCATGCCGGAGAAAATGGCGCTGGCGGTCAGGCCCGTGGTTGTCAGCGCGATGTAGCCAAGCAGGTCAAGCGTCATGGTCGACCTCCGGCTTCGTCTCGTCTGTCGCGCCACGCAACCGCACAGCAGCCCGCACGACGCGCGTTCGATCCACTTCCAGAACCTCAAGTTCAATGTTCTGAACGCCAACGCGATCACCGACATCAGGCGCGCGCCCAAGGCGATCGATGATCAAACCGCCGAGCGTCGCCACCTGAGGCGACACCACGCGCTGGCCGAACGCGTCAGCCCAGTCATGCACGCTCATATTGCCGTCCACTTCCCACTCGTTGAGGCCGATGAGGCGTGGCGCCAGGATCTCGCGTGACTCGCTCTCATCGAACGCACCGACCAGCCGTTCAACGACATCTTCAATGGTGACGATGCCGGCGGTGCCGCCAAACTCATCAACGACGATCGCTGACCGCACGCGCGTCTTGCGGAAGTGTTCCAGAAGTTGATCAAGCGAGACCAGATGCGGAACGAAGTGTGGCTTGTGGATGTACGGCCTCAATTCGGACTTCGACCGTCCGCGCTGCTTCTTGTGAGCTTGCTTGGCTTGATGGTCGCTACCAAGAAGAAAACTGCGCGCATCGAGCGTGCCCACGATCGTATCAAGGTTGCGCTCATAGACCGGCAGCGCGCTGCGACGCGATGCCTGCACAATCGTCGTTGCCTCCTTGCGATCAGCGCGGAGCGGCACGGCGGCCATGCGCACGCGCGGCGTCATGACATCGCGTACACGCAGGCGGCTCATGTTCACCACTTCTCGCAGAATCCGCTGTTCCTCCGGATCAATGTCACCGCGACGGCTTGACAGCTCCAGCAATGCCGCCAACTCTTCCTGATTCAGTTGTGGCGGCGCCCCGCTGGACGGAGCGGTCAGGCGAGCCAGCGGCGCCACCACAAGCCGATCCAGCAGAATTCGCAGCGGCGCGATCACGTTGTGAATTGCAAGGAGCGGCGGCGCGATGACGCTGGCAAACCCTTCACGATGTGCGTTCGCCGCCATCTTCGGCAAGACTTCACCCAAAAGAATCACGCCCAGTAACGTCCCCACCGCGAGCAGCGTCGCACTCAGCGGACCTGGCGAGATTCGCAGCAAGAGCACGGAGCTGATCACGAAGTAGGAAACGTTGACGATCATGTTCCCCAACAGCACCGTGATCAACAACATGCGCGGCTCCCGCAGAAGGGATTCAACGGCGGCGCTTACCAAGCCCGCGCCTTTCCCCGTGCGGGTTTTCAGGTGCATACGCTCCGTCTCCGTCATCGCAAAGAGTGCCGTCTCCGAGCCGGAGAAGAACCCGCTGAGGATCAGCAGGATCGGGAGAGCAGCGATCATGGCAATGTCGAGCGGGTCCATCGATATGGTGCTGCCGAGGGCATCTAAAACAGAGTCGAACGAATAGCGAACGCGACGATAGGCCGACTGGGCAGCCCCATGATGGCATGAAGCGCCTCATTCGTGGTGGCGCGGCTTGGACTTCGTAAGCCAGCCGAGGATATAGTTCGGCCTATGTTTGGTGATTTGAGCGAATCGAATGAGCATACTGAACCGCCTGCGGAGCGTGAATTCGTCGATGGCACAACGCACGGTGCGGCGGCGCGCGGCCGGGGAGCTGCCACGCTCAATCCCGGAAATCGCTTCGAGTCGGTGCGCCTGCACGTGCTCGGTGAGTATCTGGATGAGCAGATCACCGAGCATCCTGACGGCGTTCAGGTGAAGACCCATGTGCTGCGCGACAATACGCGCACCATCATCAACCGCGTCGCAGACAGTCCCGACATTCCTTATGACTGGACGATTAATCCGTATCGCGGCTGCGAGCACGGCTGCATCTACTGCTATGCCCGGCCCGGCCATGAATACCTCGGCATGAGCAGCGGTCTTGACTTTGAAACCAAGATCATGGCGAAGGTGGATGCGCCGCAACTGCTCAGGCGCGAACTCGCTTCGCCGAAGTGGCAGGGCGAACCGATCATCATGTCCGGCGTGACCGACCCGTACCAGCCGATTGAGGCGAAACTGCGTATCACGCGCGGCTGCCTTGAGGTGATGAACGAATGTAAGCAGCCGGTGAGCATCATTACCAAGAACGCGCTCGTGCTGCGCGATCTTGATCTGCTCAGTGAGATGGCGCGAAGCGATGCGGCAAGCGTGGCGGTGAGCATTACGACGCTGGATAAGGATTTGGCGATGAAGATGGAGCCGCGCGCAAGCACGCCGGAGAACCGCCTGCGTGCGGTGCGCGAGTTGTCGCAAGCAGGTGTGCCGGTGACGGTCATGGTCGCGCCGATCATTCCAGCGATCAATGAGTCGGAAATGCCGCGCATTCTCGAAGCGGCTGCCGAAGCCGGGGCGCAGTCAGCCGGATGGGTGCTGCTGCGGCTGCCATACCAGATCAAGACGCTTTTCCTCGAATGGCTCACCCGCCACTTCCCCGATCGCGCTGTGAAGGTGGAATCGTTCATCCGCGAGATGCGCGGCGGCGAGTTGTACGACTCGCGCTACGGCAAGCGTCAGAAAGGCGAAGGAACACACGCCAAGTTGATCGGCGAGATGTTCAAGATGTATAAGAAGAAGTACGGGCTTGATCGAGGCGGCCGCAAAGTGTCATCCAAAGCGTTTCGCCGACCGTCACTCGACGGGCAGATGGGGCTGTTCGAGATGTAGACGTACACTTCCGCTCATGCCGCAGGTTCATGCGCGGATCATTCTGCTCGGCGCGAGCAATGTCACGAAGGCGATTTCGACGATCGTTGAGACCGCGCAGCACCTCTTTGGCTCGCCGCTGGATGTGTACGCAGCGATCGGGCACGGGCGGTCGTACGGGCTGCGCACGTCGCTCTTTTTGCGGGGCCTTCCAAGCGTGCTCGATTCCCGCATCTGGGCAGCGCTGCGCGAGCCGCGGTCGATGCCGACATACGCGCTCATCGGCGACATCGGCAATGATGTCATGTACGGCCCGCCGCCGGACCTCATCGCACAATGGATTGAAACGTGTTTCGATCGACTTGGCGCACTCGATGCCAAGATCATCTGCACGGGCCTGCCGATGGCGCGCGTCGAGCGCATGTCAAGCATGGAGTATCTCATGGCGCGGACGTTGCTGTTCCCGAAGAATCGTTTCACGTTTGCGGAAGCGATCGGCCGGGCGCAGGAGGTGACCGAGCGTGTGGCTGCCCTCACGCAAGATCGCAGCATCCCCTTCATCGAACTGCCCGGCGAGTGGTACGGCATCGATCCGATCCACATTCGGCGTGCGCACTGGGCCAGAGCGTGGGGAACCATTCTGCGACACTGGGTTGAAGCCGATGCGCAGAGCGAAGGGTTTCGCGCCCGAGGATCAATTCCAAGATGGATCCGATTGCGAAAAGCCACGCCGGAACGGTGGTGGCTGCTCGGCATGGAGCGAGGCAGGCCGCAGCCGGCAGCGACTCTCACCGATGGCACGCGCGTGTCGTTCTATTGAAGCACGATGCACGGGCACAGCGATACTCATCCGAAGATGGAGCGCAAGTTGATCGAACTCAACCGCGCACTGCCGCCATCACGACGGTTGGCCATCGCCTGTGCCCTGACGGAATCGGTGTATGACATGAGTAAGGCCGCCTTCGCTCGCGCACATCCTGAACTTAGTCAGCGCGAACAGGATCTGCTGTTCATTCGCATTCACTATGGCCGCGATATCGAGAGCCGGGTGCGGGACTATCTTGGGATTGTGGCGCGCCGGAGGGCCGGGGTTGCTTGCTTCGTCGCCTCGCGATCGAACCGCGGGCTTCCGCCGCGCGGCTAGTGATCTGGAATCATCCACAAGGAAGTCAATCGCCCCGATACTTCACGAACGCAACGCTCACGTTGTGTCCGCCGAAGCCGAATGAGTTGTTGAGCGCGCAGCGAATCGGTCGCTCCTGAGCGGTGTGCGGAACGAAATCCAGATCAAAGCCCTCATCAGGGTTGTCGAGATTGATTGTGGGCGGAGCGATGTCGTGATACACCGCAAGCACTGTGGCGATCGATTCCAGACCTCCCGCTGCGCCCAGGGCGTGTCCGGTCATCGACTTGGTCGAAACCACGGCGATTTTTTTGGATCGTTCGCCAAAGAGCCCCTTGATGGCGTTGACCTCGGCCGCATCGCCCAGTGGAGTTGACGTGCCGTGCGTGTTGATGTGATCGACCTGATCGACATTCAGCCCCGCCTTGCGCAGCGCCGCCGCAGCGTGCGGATTCTGCCGGTCGAGCCGCGTCGACAGCAGCCGCGCCGCCAGGTGCACCGCCATCGCCTCGTGCAGCGAAAAACGCACATTCACCAGGTACGCGCTCCGGTCGATGAAATACC
>CAZFZT010000024.1:0-31563 GCA_964523675.1 uncultured Isosphaeraceae bacterium | reverse complement strand
GACATTCAGCCCCGCCTTGCGCAGCGCGAACTCCATGGCCTTCTTTGCACCAGCGCCTTCGGGGTCGGGCGCAGCAATATGGCCGGCGTCACCAGAGGCGCCAAAGCCGGCCGCCTCGGCGTAGATGGTCGCTCCGCGCTTCTTCGCGTGTTCCAATTCCTCAAGAACGATCACCGCTGCGCCTTCCGAAAGCACGAAGCCATCACGATCTCGATCAAACGGCCGCGAGGCCCTGGTGGGATCGTCGTTTCGAGTGGAAAGGGCTTTCATGGCTGCGAACGAGCCGATGCACAGCGGCGAGATGGCAGCTTCCGAGCCGCCGGCAAGCATCACCTCCGCATCGCCATTCTGGATAAACTCGATCGCATGGCCGATCGCATGTGCCCCGGTCGCGCATGCTGTCGCCGTTGACGTATTGACACCGCGCAGATTATGCCGAATCGAAACATTCCCCGCGCAGGCATTGACCATGAGTCGAGGCACGGTGAAGGGACTGATTTTGCGCGGCCCGGTCTTAAGCAATTTGGCGTGTCCCTCTTCGATCGTGAGGATGCCGCCGATGCCAGATCCGATAGCGACGCCGCGTCGATACGGATCGCCCTGTTGAAAGTCGATGCCACACGACCGCGCAGCTTCTTCCGCCGCGGCCAGACCGAGCGTGCAGAAACGGTCCATACGCTTGAGCTCGCGGTGGTCCATGAAGGACTTCCCGCCGTCCCAGTCGCGCACTTCACCGGCAATCTGTACCGACCACTCGGCCTCATCCTGCTCAAAGCAGGTGATGCGACTGATGCCGGATCGGCCCTCTGTCAGACCACGCCAAAGCGTCGGCACATCGTTGCCGATGTTGGTTACGGCTCCAAGACCGGTGACCACGACTCGTCGCTTCATTCGTTGGTGCTGCTATGGATTTATACCGGGTACCGGGGTGCCGAACGCTGGATGTGAAGAGCAGAACCGACGACGGGTCACCGAATGAATCGGGCCTCGGGACGCACTCTTCGACACGGCTCTCACTGCTTGGATCGGCTGACGACGTACTCGATGGCTTGGCCGACCGTCTGGATCTTCTCGGCCTCCTCGTCGGGGATCGAGGTCTCGAACTCGTCTTCGAGCTCCATGACCAATTCGACGGTGTCGAGGGAGTCGGCGTTCAGGTCATTGGCGAAGGAGGTCTCGCGGGTGATCTCACCTTTATCAACGCCCATCTGCTCGGCAACGATCTCAATCACCTTGGCTTCAATCTCGGCTTCCGTCACGGTAATGTCTCCTGAGTAGTTCAATCGGTCTGTCCGCACCACCCCCGCCGCTGTGGCCGGCAAGCCGCGATGCAGCAAACCGCCGCATATGCAGCGAGCCGCCGCATCCTCGCGGCGGTTGGGGACGGCCCAGCGGCTCACTATATCCATTCCAGCCGGTGTTGCAACAGGTGGCCCCCGCTTTCGTGGGGTCAGTAGCCGGCCGGTCTCGCCGCCCGTTCAGCGATCGCCTGTGAGTGTTTGCCGCCGGGCAGTGTGGCCGATGATTCCTATCATGGCTGCAGTGCTCCAAAGCCGGTCCAGTCTCTTCGGCGACCTCAATGTTGAGGCCATCCCGGATGCTCCCGTCGGGCCCGCCATGACGTGGTATGGCATCGGAGGGCGGGCTGACCTGCTCATCCGGCCGCGCCGCATCGATGACCTCGCCACGCTCGTCCGTCGGTGCCGGCGGTCGGGAACCCCGCTGCGCGTCCTCGGTTCGGGTGCGAATCTTCTGGTAGCGGATGAAGGGGTTGATGGTGTCGTGATTGAACTGAGCCAGCCATGCTTTCGCGAAATCAAATACAACGCGCGAGGTGAGCTGAACTCGATGAAAGTCGGCGCGGGCGCGGACATGGCGAAGACGCTCATGGACGCCGCTCGCAGGGGGCTTGATGGACTTTCACAAATGGCAGGCATCCCGGCAAGCGTCGGCGGCGCGATCCGCATGAACGCCGGCGGAGCATATGGCTGCATCGGCGATGCCGTTGAAGCCGTCACGTGCCTGACGCGCGATGGTGAAATCGTCACCTATCCGCGAGCTGAACTTCACTTCGGGTATCGCAAGACGAACATTCCCGATCCAATCGTTCTTTCGGTCGTGTTCAACGTTACGCCGGGCGACCCGGTCGAGGTGAGACAGCGCATCAAGGAGATCTTTGCCTATAAGAAGTCGACCCAGCCGCTCGCAGATCACTCAGCCGGCTGCACCTTCAAGAACCCGATCGACCCAGTGTCGGAGCAGCGCGTGCCTGCGGGGAAACTGATCGACGAAGCAGGTCTGAAAAGGATGACAGTGGGCGGCGCATCGGTGAGCCCGCACCACGCCAACTTTATTGTGACCCAGCCGGGCGCCAAAGCCGATGATGTCCTGCGGCTTCTCCAGCAGGTGAAGGAGCGCGTGCTCGCTCACAGCGGAATCGAACTGGAAGAAGAGGTGGTGATCTGGAAGCGCAGCGAGAGTGAATGATCCAACGCCGCGCAGACAGAGCCGCCGAGACGCTACGCATCCCCGGATGAAATGGAGACACTGTGCAGAACACTGCAACAATACTCGTCCTCATGGGCGGCCCGGATGCGGAGCGTGAGGTGAGCATCATGTCCGGCCGGGAGGTGGCTGCTGCGCTGCGCAAGTCCGCTCGATTCCGCGTAGTGGATCGCGTGATCGACCAGCCGTCCCTTGATGAACTTGCCGTTATCGCAGCCGAATCGCAATGCGATGTTGTCTTCCCGGTATTGCACGGGCATTGGGGCGAAGGCGGCCCGCTCCAACAACTGCTCGATGAACTTCGGCTGCCCTACGTCGGCTCCGGGGCGGAGGCAGCGGCGCGAGCAATGGACAAACTGTTTACGAAGTCGCTGCTCAAAGCGGCGGGTGAAATGCAATCGCCCAGGTCATTCGAGATCGGCCCGGATGATGAGTGCCGGCTCGAGCCGCCGGTTGTTCTCAAGCCGGTGGATGACGGCTCGAGTGTCGATCTGCGTATCTGCAAGACACGCGATGCGATCGCTGCGGCTCGCTGTGAACTGCATCCGCAGCGGCCGCGCCTGATGGTCGAGCAGTACGTGCGCGGCCGGGAAATCACGGCAGGCATCGTCAACTGCAAGGTGCTGCCGCTGATCGAGATCATTCCTGCGGTGACGTTCTACGACTACGAAGCGAAATACACGCGCGAGGATACAAAATACATCATCGATCCGCCGCTTCCCGCCGCCGTGGCAAACGCGATGCGCCGCACTGCGCTGCTGGCGTTTGAAACGCTCGGCTGCCGGGATGTCGCGCGCGTGGACTACATCGTGAATGAACACGGGCCATGGTTCCTCGAGATCAACACCATGCCGGGCTTCACGACGCATTCGCTCGTTCCAATGGCTGCACGGGCGACGGGGGTCGACATGCCCACACTGTGTGCGGAACTTGTGGATGCGGCGCTCACGCGCGACCGCGCTAAGCCGCAAGCGGCCGAAATCACCTCCTAACACCTAACACCTAACTCCTAACACCTAACTCCTACCCCCCCATGTCACGACGAAAGAAGAAAGCCCGCACCGGCCCTCGCTTCGAGTGGCTTCGTAACATCAACTGGGGCAATGTGCGCCGCGCTGCAATCGCTGCCTGTTGGCTCGTCGGCGGCGGTGCGCTCGTCGCAGCTGCGATCTACGGCGTTCCTTATCTTGAAAAGCAAGCGCTTGCGCAGGCGCAGGTTCACCCAGATGACGTTGAGATTCGCTTTGCCAACGCCCCCGCATGGTTCCGCGCCGACTTGGAGGCGGAACTGGTGCATAAAGCCCGCATGTCGCTGAACGATGATCCACTTCAGCGGCCGGGTTCAGAAATGCGGGATCTTCCGGCTATACGCCATGCGATGTTGACAACCGGTTGGTTTCAGGAAGTTCACCAAGTTCGCCGGGTCCACGCGGGGCTGATCGAAATTGATACTGAGTTTGCCGACCCTGTCGCGCTTGTGCGCAATCATGAGGGCGATCATCTGATCGATTCGCGCGGCCGACTATTGCCGCAATGGTTCTCCCGCGGCACCGCCGATCACTTCACCGTCATCGTTGGAACACAGTTCGACAGACCGGCCCGACCCGGACTTGAATGGCCCGGCGCCGACGTCGTTGCGGCGCTTCGCGTACTCAAGATCGTCGAGCAACAGTCGTGGCGATCACAGGTGCGCATGATTGATGTCACCGGCCACCTCTCGAATGCAGGGACCGGCACGATCAAGCTCATCACCGACCGCGGCTCGTGGATTCTCTGGGGTTCAGCGCCTGGCGACGAAGCGCCGATGGAGGCCGACACCAAACGCAAACTCCAGTTTCTGAATCACAATGACGCATCGTTTCAGCACATTGATGGCAATCATCGTGGTGAGGTGGACATCACCGATCAACGGCGCGTGATCAATAGGTAGATCGGTCCTGTTCAGCCGCGATGCAAAGCGGGGCATTTCGGGAAGTCGCAGCGAGCCGCGCTCTACTATCACATCGCGGCTAAACGGCCGGCGTCTTTTCACGTGCCGCTCGCCGTCGCTGCAACTCGGCGTAGATGAACCCTTCGAGGTCGCCATCGAGCACCGATTGCGGGTTACCGACTTCATGCCCGGTGCGGTGATCTTTGACGCGGTTGTCGTAGAAGACGTATGAGCGAATCTGCGTGCCCCAGCCGCGATCGACCTTGCCGCCGGTCGCAGCGTCGAGTTCCGCCTGGCGTCGCTCTTCTTCGAGTTGTTCGAGCTTCGCCTGAAGGATGGACAGTGCCTGCTTCTTGTTCTGCTGCTGCGCTTTATGCGTTGATGAAACGACCATGATGCCGGTCGGCTTGTGTACGACGCGGATCGCGCTGGCCACCTTGTTGACGTTCTGCCCGCCCGGCCCGGCTGATCGTGCATAGGCCGTGATCTCAAGATCGTTCTCGTCGATCTCGACGTCAGTTTCCTCAAACTCGGGCACAACATCCACGGTCGCAAACGAAGTCTGCCGCTTGCCCTGCGCATTGAAGGGCGAGACCCGGGCCAGTCGATGCGTGCCGCGTTCGCAGTTCATATAGCCGAACGCCATCGGCCCTTTGACGTGATACGTCACCTGTGAGACGCCGACTTCAGTGCCATGCACCTTCGAGATTTCCTCCGGCTTCCAGCCCATGTACTCCCAGTAATAGAGATACATGCGCTCGAGCATGGACGCCCAGTCGTCAGCCTCGGTGCCGCCGTCGCCCGCCTGAATCGTCACGAAGCAGTTGCGATGGTCGTGCTTGCCCGAGAGCAGCGATTGCAATTCGACGCGCTCCATCTTCTGCTGAAGTTGGAAGAACTGCTCATCGGCTTCTTTGAGCAGATCAGTGTCGTTCTCCTCGCGGGCGAGTTCATAGGCGACCTTGGCGTTGTCGAACTCGTCAATGACATCGCCAAGCCCTTCCGTCTGGGCCTTGAGCAGTTTGTATTCAGCAATGGTCTGCTGGGCCTTCTCCTGGTTGTTCCAGAAGTCAGCATCGTTCATGCGCTGCTGGAGCGCTTCGCGTTTTTCAACTTTCGCGTCGTAGTTAAAGAGAGTCGCGGATGGTCAAGATCCGCGCCTCGAGATCGTCGATGATCGGCTGATGTGCGTCGTAGTGCATGGTACGGATGGTAGCGCGCGAAACTGCAAGCGTCATCCAAAGTCGCTTGCGGTTTCGCGCCGCCAAAGGGAAGAGAGCGGGCGAAGGGACTCGAACCCTCGACATTCAGCTTGGGAAGCTGACGCTCTACCAACTGAGCTACGCCCGCGATGCGGCAATTGTATCCAGCAGCCGGGATTCCAACATGCCGATCAGCCGCTCAACGAACTGACCTCATCGCCTATCCTCTGCCCATGGGCGATCCTGAATCAGCCATGGCGGACCCGGCGGCTCTGCGCGATGATGTGCGACTACTCGCCCGGCTGCTCGATGAAACCGTCGCCGACCTTGAAGGCGAAACGGCGCTCAACCTCATCGGCCGGGTGCGCGACCTTGCGAAAGCCCGCCGTGAGGGCGACCAGCAGGCGGAAGATCGCCTGATCACGTTGATCGCGGACCTTGATGCAAGTCAGGCCGGGCCGATCGTGCAGGCCCTGAGCACGTTCTTCGACCTTGCGAACCTCGCTGAGGATCGCCACCGGGTGCGCGTCCTTCGGGAACGCGAGCGACAGCGACATCCACACCCGCGCGCTGAATCCATCGGCGAAGCGGTCGAGCGGCTGGCCTCGGCAGGCACCTCAGCGGAGAAGATGCAGACGCTGCTCGATCGCCTCTCCATCGAACTCGTCTTCACGGCACATCCGACCGAAGCGAAGCGCAAGTCGGTGCGAGAGAAGATTCGTGATCTGCGCGATCACATGCACGAGATCGATCTAGAGGATTTACTCCCCCGCGAGCGCGATCGGCTCATGCAGCGCATCCGGGCTGACCTCACCGCGCTATGGCAGACCGATTCACTGCGCGAGCGCAAGCCGACTGTGCTCGAAGAAGTCGAGCGCGGGCTGTTCTTCTCAACCACGCTTTGGCACGTCCTGCCGGAACTCTATCGCGATCTGCGTGAATCGCTTGTAGCGCATTATCCCGACCGCAGTTTCCACGTACCGCCGTTTCTGCGATTCGGTTCGTGGATCGGCGGCGATCGTGATGGCAATCCAAATGTCACTGCCGACATCACCCGCCGGACGCTGCGGCGCCTGCGCGAAGTCGCGCTGGAGCGGCATGAGCTTCAATGCAGAAGATTGCGACGATCGCTGAGCATGTCGCAGCGGCGGGCGCGCGTGCCGCAGTTCTTCCTTAATGCGCTTGATGAGGCGCGTTCGAAGTGGACCGACGCTGCGCCGCTGCTCGAGCCGATTGCGCAGCATGAGCCGTATCGCCTATGGCTGCGCCTTGTGCAGTGGCGCATCGAGCAGACGCAGCAGGCAAGACCGTTCGAGCAGTTGCCTTCAGGTGCATATCAAGGCAGCGAGGAACTGGTCGGCGATCTGATGATGATCCGCCGATCCCTGCACGAGCACGCAGGCGGCAATGTCGTCAGTTCGATGCTTGATGAGTGGATCGACCAGGCCGAGGTGTTCGGCTTTCACATGATGCGGCTGGATATTCGCCAGGAATCGTCGGTATATCACCGCGTGATCGACGAGGTTCTCCGCGTAATCGGCGCCTGCAAAGACTACGCAGCGCGCGATGAGGATGCGCGGCAGGACGCGCTGACCCGCGCGATGGGCACGAGAGGCGATCTCAATGACGCTGATTTGTCGGGTGAGGCGCGCGAGACGCTCGCGCTCTTTCGATTGCTGGCGGAGACGTTGCGAATGAGCGGCCGCAACTCGCTCGGCGCGCACGTCATCAGCATGACGCATCAACCGAGCGATCTGCTGGCGGTGCTGTGGCTTGCGCAGTGGGCGGCTGGCGATGGCGATGCAACGCCCCTCATGCCGATCGCGCCGCTCTTTGAAACGATCGATGACCTCAAACGCGCGCCGCAAACACTTGATGCGATTCTCGCGCATCCGCTCTATCGCAAGCATGTGCAGGAACATGACAACAGCCAGATCATCATGATCGGCTACTCCGACAGCACGAAAGACGGCGGCTATCTTACCGCCTCATGGCGACTGCACGAAGCGCAGGTGCGACTGCGCGAGGTGACGCATCGGCATGGCGTGCGCGCGATTTTTTTCCACGGCCGGGGCGGTTCACTTGGGCGCGGCGGCGGACCTGCCGCACGCAGCATCCTCTCGCTTCCGCCGGACACCGTCGATGGCGCGGTGCGCATCACCGAGCAGGGTGAAGTACTCGCCGAGCGCTATGACGATCCGCAGGTGGCGTACCGACATCTCGAACAGGTGACGTGGGCCACGATGCTGGTGAGCGCAGCCGAGGCGAAGCCGCACGACCTGCCCTCGCGCTGGCGGCAGATCATGGAGTCGCTCTCAGAGAGTGCGCTGAGCCACTACCGCGAACTCGTTGAAACCGACGGCTTCCTCTCATATTTTGACCTGGCGACGCCAATTACGGAAATCGAACGCCTGCCCATCGGCTCAAGGCCGGCGCGGCGATCGGGCCAGCGCACGCTCAAAGACCTGCGCGCGATTCCCTGGGTCTTCTCATGGACGCAGAATCGTCATTTCATCCCCGCGTGGTACGGCCTTGGCGCAGCGATCGAGTCGCGCGCGTCGCAGGAGCCGTCGCTGCACAGTGAGTTGCGCGAGATGTACCAGCACTGGCCGTTCTTCCAGGCCACGATCGACAACGCAGCGCTCGCGCTCGCGAAAGCCGACATCGGCATCGCACGCCACTACGCTGACTTGGTCCCGAATGAAGCGCAGCGCGAAGCGGTCTGGGGCAGAATCCACGCAGAGTTCGATCGCTCGCGAAGCGCTGTCCTTGCCATGAGCGGCAACGATGAACTGCTCGGCTCCGTTCCCTGGCTGAAGCGCTCGATCGAAGTACGTAACCCCCACGTCGATCCGATCAATCTGATTCAGATTGAACTCTTTCGCCGATTGCGCGAAGCAGATACTGACCGGCAAGCCGACACAAACGAAGCGTTGCAATGGCTCGTTCGCATGAGCATCCAGGGCATCGCCGCTGGCCTTCGCACGACGGGTTGACTCTTTGTAACCACAGAGGGCCACGGAGAGCCACCGAGAAAGCAGGAGCGAGATGTAGAAAAATGCAAATGTATGGGTGCGCGGGAGCGTTCCAGCGCAGCGGGCCCGAAAGCCAACCGCCATACGTCTTTCTCCGTGGCTCTCCGTGGCCCTCTGTGGTGCATTTGCCCAACGTTATCGCGGCGTGTCGCTGACTAGCTTGCCATCAATGATCGTGCCGAGACACTTCGTCGTGTATTCAAACGGGTCGCCGTCGTAAAGCGCGATGTCCGCATCCTTGCCGACTTGCAGCGTGCCAACTCGATCATCGATGCCGAGCATCACGGCAGCATCGCGCGTGATCGCAGCGAGCGCGTTCTGCATTCCCAGACCATTTGCCGCATAGATTGCCGCTTCGAGCAATACAACGCGTGTCTTGGGCACATACCCCTCATAGCCGCTTTGCATCGCAATCGGCACACCCGCCTCACGCAGCTTCGTTGCTGTCTCGAAGCTGGCGTTCTCCAGTTCGCCATACATCCGCTGCATGGAAGGATGAAGAATCACCGGCACCTGTGCCGCCAGAATCTCATCGACAAGCAAATACGACTCAGCCGCCCCGTCGAGAATGATGCGAATGTTGAACTCTTCAGCCAGGCGCAGCGCGGAGGCAATGTCCTGCGCCTTGTGGGCCGTGATAAGCAGCGGCAACTCGCGCGAGAGCACCCTGCCGAGCGCTTCCAGTCGCAGATTGCGCGGCGGCATGCGCTGCTCCTTCGGGGCTTGCTCTTCATCACCGCTCTCCTCCGCATCGGCATGTGCTTCGCGCTCATCCTCTGCTTCGACATCGTCAAATTGCACGCGCTCATCAAGGTACTCCTGCGCTTTGATGAGTTCAGCGCGCAGCATCGCCATCATCTTGCCGCGTGTGCCGGGCGAGCCGCCACTTCGACGCGCCCCGGGACCGAGAGTGGCGGCGATCGCTGCCGTTTCAACAATCATGGCCTGTTCCGCGGTGTTGCCGACAGTCTTCACGATCATTGTCTGGCCGGAGACAAGTTCACCCGGCGCGTGGCCGGTATGCACGCTCGTCACGCCGAAGCTCCGCAAGTACGCAACGAGTTCTTCGTGCGCGTTGTATGCATCGAGCGCGCGGAGTTCGGGCTGGATCGCGCCGGAGCGCTCGATCTGATCCTGATCGTGATCCTGGTTGTAGATACCGGTCAAGCCGACGGTGCCGTGCGCATCGATCAAGCCGGGCGTAACGACCGCTGCTTCGTGGATGGCGTAACCAAGCGGAATCTGAATCTCGCGGGCAGGGCCGACGGCGGTAATGCGACCGTCCTGCACGAGCACCACTCCGTTCTGAATCGGCTCGCCCGCCATGGTGTACACGGTCCCGCCTTTCACTGCAATCTGCGCATGCGCCTCTCCTGCAACAAGAGCGCAGATCAAGAGAACAACAGATACCACGGATGCACAAGGAAACACATGGCTAAAGAGATCGTGCGTCAACCATGCGTTCCATCCGTGTTCGTCCGTGTTCATCCGTGGCTCCTTTCCCATGTCATTGACCTCCTCGCATCAACATCAGCGGTCCAAAGCAGCAGAAATACGGCGACTGATCGTGACCTGCGCCGTAGCCGCCGACGGCATACAGCCGATCCTTCGGATCATTGCGATCGAAGACGCGCTCACCTTCCACATACGTCGCCAAGACCTTGCAATAAACCGAGAGCGGATCGCCATCAAGGATCACAAAGTCCGCATCCTTCCCCGCAGTGAGTGAACCGATGCGATGATCGAGGTCGAGCATCATCGCTCCCGCAAGCGTGAGCGCCTTGAGCGCGCCTTCGCGCGACATGCCGCCACGCACCGCAAGGGCCGCCATTCGCAGAAACAGCCGCGAGTCGGTGATGTAGTCATCCGTGTGAAACGCGGTGAGCACGCCTGACTGTTCAAGCGCAGCCCCGACCTCCCATGAAAGCCCGATCGCTTCGAGCTTCCCGCCAGGCGAGTCAATGATGATCGCTGAGCACGGCACGCCCGCTGCTGCGATTTCATCCGAAATCTTCCACGCTTCGCTCACGTGATGCAGCACCACGCGGAAGCCGAACTCGTTGGCGAGGCGGATAACGGTCATGATGTCATCGTGCCGGTGCGTGTGATGATGGACGACCCATTTGCCTTCGAGCACCTTCACCATGGCCTCAAGGCCGATGTCTCGCTTCGGCAATTTTTCCGGATCGCCTGCCGCACGTTCGATCTTCTCGCGATACTCCTGCGCTCGAATGAACTGTTCGCGCATAAGCGCAGCCGCCTTGCCGCGCGTGCCCGGCCATTGGGAACTCCGCATCGGGTTCGTTCCGTTGGCCATCTTGATGCCGCCCATGATCTCGCCGTCTTGATCCAGGATGAACAGGTCATCGATGGTGCGGGAATCATCCGTCGCACCGCGCAACTTGACGTAGACCGTCTGGCCGCTGAGCAGGTGACCGGAGCCGGGCATGATGTTGAGCGTGGTCAGTCCGCCTGCGACCGCCCTGCGAAAGCCGGAGTCGAGCACGTTGATCGAGTCATAAATGCGCACATCCGGCTGAATGGGCCCGGCTGAGTCCGCGCCGCCGATGCCGCCGATGTGACTGTGCGTGCAGATCAGCCCCGGCATGATGACTTTGCCGGAGACATCGACGAAGCGCGCATCGTCCGGCAGCGCAACATCATCGATTGCGCCGATCGCGGCAATACGGCCGTCTTTCACGATCAAGACGCCGCGCTGGATCTCCGGTCCGTCGATCGGAATCAGGTGCGCGCCGACGTATGCTGTGGGCTGTGCGAGTGCGGCAGCCGCACATGTGACGGCAAAGATCAGCGTGGCGAACAAGGTCACGTAACTACATCGCAGCATTCGTACTCCTCCTGTCGTGAGAAGAGAATACTGCATTTGCCTCAGATGTGACTCCCCCCCTGTGGGGTACGGCGTCACGGCTGCTTGTTTGCTCAGAACGCAAAGACAAAGTCGAGCACCTTGGCGATGATACCGCGCTCTGCCGCCCGAGGCAATTCGCCGTTATGCACCTTCTCGACGGTCAGATTATGAATCTGATTGGAGAGCACCGTGTTGGCAGCTGTGACATCTTGCGGCCGGCAAACTCCGGTCACCTTCATCGTCTGCTCCTCCCGATCGGTTTTGATGAAGGTACGCGCTTCGATGACGAGGTTGCCATTGGGCAGCACTTCAATGACCTCCGCAGTGATGCGCGCGGTGAAGTCATCGCTTCGACGGTAGTCGCCGTCACCTTCAAACTTCTGGTTCCCATCCACTCTCACTTCCGGCATATTTGTTCCGCTGCCCCCCTGAAGCTGGAACTGCAACAGGTCAGAGAGCTGGAAGTTGGGAAAGGCCGAAATCTTGCCGTTGAGTGCGTATTTCTTCTCCGTGTCCACTTCCTGGCGGCTTCTCGCTTCGCTTTGTTCGCGCACGATGATTTGAATGAGATCGTGCTTTTGAAACGATCGCGGCTGCGGCGGTGCGACGGCGAACATGCTCACCTGGCGCAGCGCGTGTGGCGGTTCGGTCGGCCGATCCTCCGTCTGTGATCCGGTGGGCGGCCGCACCATGAGGGAACTGCTCGGCTCGTTGTTCGCATCGGATTGACCTGCGGCACAGGGAGCGAGCGCGAACACGAATGAAGAGATCGTCAATGTCAGAATGCGCATGTGAAATCGCCTATTGTTTGGATCGCCGGGAAAGATCGACCACCGCCGCACCTCGGCCGGTTACCGTCGCGAGAAAGGTCTCTCGCTCGCCTGGCTTGCGAAACTCGATGCGGTCACCGATGGCAGCGCTTGCCCGCGCTTCTGCCTGAAGCGAGATGACCGCGCCGCCGACAATACATCGCACCATCACCAGCTCACCCCGCCGAACGATCGTCTCGCGCTGAAGGTGCGAGTCGCGGAGCACATCGCCCTCCCGCAGTCGCGCATTGAGCGTTCGGCCGACCACTGCGTCGGCGTCGCCAAGCGCCGCATCCATCAGGCCGGGCCCCAGCCACTGCTCGCGCAAGTCAAGATCAGCCAGCGACAGCACCTCGCCACGGCTCAAATCACGCTGAACTGTCAACGCCTGAGTGCGCACGACCGGAACAACGTTGATCGTTTTGCGTTCACTCACGCGCTCGCCATCCCACTTCCTGATGGCCAGTTCGATTCGATTGGAATGCAAGCTGCTTATCGGCGCCAACTCAAAGCGATTGGTTGCTAGTGGAAGTGCAAGAAACTCCGCATCGCCATCGTCGAATGTCAATTGCAGATCATCTGGCTCCACGCAAAGATTCTCGACCAGAAACTCTGCCACTGCGCTGCGCAGATCGTTGTCAGCAAGCAGCGTCAGCGCCAATTCCGGTGTCGGCTCACGCCGTTCCCGGTCCACCACTGTCTCCACAACCGCCTGATTGAGCGACACGGGCGCCATGGGCAGTGGCGCGGATGCCGCCCCCGCATGACGCGCGCGAACGACGACGCTGCGCCCATTCAGGTGCGTTCTGCCCCAGTGTACGCCCGCCTCGTCAAGGGCGTCGCGAATCTGCTTCAGGGAGAACTCAGCTGTCGCACCGGCTTGCGGAACCACTCCGATCACCACCTCGGCGAGCGCTTCCGCCGCATCGCCTTCAAGATGAGCGATGTCACGAAGCAGCACATGCTGCGCATCTGGTGCAAGTCGAACCGAAGCACGAACGGAAATGGTTGCGGCATCAGGCGTTGCGACCATTCCCAGCGAAAGCGCGACTGTGGTAACGAGTGCGGTGGCGAACATGCGCGTGTTCCTTCCTGTTCGTATCTGATGAGCTGTTGCTTCACCTCCTGGGCGATTCAACTCTGCTCAGGGGCGCGAACGACATCAAAGGGTGTTAGAACCGTCGGAGCTGACTAATGGTCTGGAGCGCTTCGTCTGCGGCCTGGATGGACTGGCTGTTGAGTTCAAAGGCGCGCTGTGTGCGAATCAGACTGACGAGTTCCACAACCGGATCGACATTCGATCCTTCGAGGAACCGCTGCCGAATAGCGCCGCGGCCGCCTTCCAGCGGCGCGCCAACTGCCGCTTCTCCTGATGCAGCGGTGCGAACGTAGAGGTTCTCGCCGATCGGCTTGAGCCCGGGCGGATTGACGAATGACGCCAGTTCGACGGTCCCGATCTGCACGGCCTCTGCTTCACCATTCACCAATGCGAGAACAGTGCCATCCGTAAGGATTTCGACTTGGGTCGTGTTGGCAGGTATTTGAATGCCCGGCACCAACCGCCGGCCTTGATCGTTGGCGAGCACAATCTCCCCTTCCGCACTCACTGCGAAATTGCCGGCACGGGTGTACGCCAGCCCGTCCGCGCCAAGTTCATCTTCGACCTGCACCTGAAAGAAGCCGTTCCCCTCAATCATCATGTCGAGCTCCCGGCCGGTGTTGAGGGCGGCGCCTTGTCGGAAATCAACTTGCGTGCCCGACTCCTTCACGCCGAGACCGACATAAACCCCGGTCGGCCGCTGATCGCCATTGATGTTTTCAACGCCCGGCTGGGCCCGCTCGATGTAGAGAAGGTCCTGGAAATTGACACGACTGGACTTGAATCCATCCGTGTTCGAGTTTGCGAGATTGTTTGCGATGACATCAAGACTCGTGCTGAGTGCGCGAAGTCCGGTCGATGCGGAATGAAGTGCGAGGACTGCCATTGGCGTGTTCCTTTACGTGACTTAGGCGACCCGTCCGAATGTGTTGATGACCTGCCCCAGAATGTGATCGTGGTATTGCATCATCGCTGCGTTCGATGAGACGGCTTTGGATGACGAGATCATCGCGTTCATGGCTGCGATCGGGTCAACCGCGCTTTGTTCGACATGCCCCTGCACAATTCTTCCAGTTGCGGGAACCCGGTTCAGCGGCGCTCCCTCGGGGAATTCGAGCAGGTTGTCGCCGACCTTTCGCAAGAGCGACGGATCAGTCGGGGAGACAAACTGCAGTCGAGCGACGACCGCGCCACGCTGCAGGATCTCGCCATTTGGATCAATGCGAATCTCTCCGCGAGACGGATCAAGGCGGATCGGATCGCCGCCGGCGTCAAGCACCCTGAGACCATTGGTTGCCATCACCAGTTCGCCGTGATCGTTGAGCGTGAGTCGACCATCACGTGTGAGGCGAAGCCGGTCGTCGCCCTGCCCACGGCCGTTATCAACAACGAGAAACCCCTCGCCGGAGATGGCGATGTCCAGCGGATTGCCGGTCGCGTTGAGCGAACCTTGCATCAGTCGCACTTGTGAAGGGTGAATGTGCTGCGAGCCGCCAAGGCGCTCCATCAGCCAGTTCGGGTCCACCGGCGCATTGACTTCGAGACGATGCGGCAGTCGATGCCGCGTATAGAGTTCATCCGGTTTGAAGCCGACTGTATTGATGTTGGCAAGGTTGTTGGCATGGACATCCTGCCGAGCCATGCTGGTCATCGCGCCAGCCGCTGAAAGGTACAGGCCGTAATTCATCGCAAGTCACCTCCGTGCTGATGCTCATCGCAAGCCACGACTGCAATGGAGCGACGCTGACGCTTTTCGGACAGTGCGGCGCCTTGATCGAACAAGGCGCCAGCCGCGCCGCCGGCATGGACGGCGGCGGCGACGCGGGCGAGTCGAACCGCGTCGGCCGCCAGCGTCTCAATGCCGGTGACACCATCCATCCCGCCGCCTGCGCGCCTGGCGTCCGTGCCCTGGCGCGCGCGGTGAATCAAATCTCGAACGTACTCTCGCATGTCGGCACTCCTTGCCTGAGAAGACTCCGCACCCCAAGATGCAAGTTGCGCGCCACAGGCCCTGGCATCTTCAAGTGTCCGGAGAAACAGGCCCACGCGCAAAGTCTGCCGAACACTGCGCAAGAATGTGGGTGCGGCAAGCAGCGCGATAGCGCGCAAACCCCGGCAGCTGCGGAGCGGCCATCGCTCTCTTGAGTGCTCAAGACGCTGCCGTTACACTTCGGCAAGGAGCAGGTCTGCGAACTGCGTCTGCTTCGGATCACGCAAGCCCGGCCGGGCAGCTTCGAGGAGTTCCTTTGCTCGCTCACGATTGCCGAGGCGGCGAAGATAGATCATGCCCAGCATCAACCGGACTTCATCGGCCTTGGGTGACTTGGGGTAGGACTTCAACAGCAGTTCGTATGCGATTGCGGCATGACGATCGTGCTTCTCAGCCGCAAGCTGGTTGGCAATGTCCAGTTGCCGATCCTCGGGCAGAACCGCTTCCACATTGCGGGAGAGGAGTTGCCGGTACCGCTGCGCCGCCCCGGCCAAGTCGTGGTCCGCCATCAGCTTCGCAATGGCAGCGCGTTCGGCCGCTTCGGCCTGCTCTCGCTCGGTCATCGCACGTGGCTTCGGGGTGTGCTGCGCCAACTGCTCGTGACCGGTTCTGATCGGCGCATCCCATGAAGCGCCGCGTGATTGCTGTGACACGGCGCGGAATGCCCGCCGCCTCCGCCATTGGCTGAACATGAAGAAGACGTCCATCTCCTTCCGGGGGATGATCCGAAGGCCCAGCAGCGTAAACGCGAGCCCAAAGCCATAGACATAGCCCGCAATGTGCGCGAGGTGCGCAACGCTCATCGTCGCTGCGGTGAACATGCCGGTCGTCCATCGCAGGAAATCAATGACGAAATAGAGGCCGATCAGCCAGACGGCTGGAACGTGACGGATGTAAAAGAAAATGAGCGTCGCAATCGTACTGCGGGGAAACAGCGCGAGAAATGCGCCTGTTACAGCCGCGACCGACCCGCTTGCGCCAATGACCGGAGCGGCGGTTGACTGGCCGTGCAGGATCGCAGCGACTGCTCCGCCCATCAAGTAAAAGGAGAGAAAGCCGATTCGCTTGAATCGATCCTCCACTGCTGAACCGAAGACCCAGAGGAAGAGCATGTTGAAACCGATGTGCCATGGTTGTGAGTCATGCAGAAACTGATAACTGAACAACCGCGCCCAATGTGGCAGGCCCGGCATTCCCTCGGGCTGCGATGCCATGTACCACCCCCATTGCCAGAGAGCGCCCTCTTCAAACCAGCCAAAATGGGGGCCGGCATGGCTGGCGACAAACACCAACACGTTGATCGCGATCAGAATTTCGGTGATCACCGGCCGGCGTGCTGCCTCGCGGTCGGTGCGCAGTGGGATCAGCATAACCAGAGAGTGTAGGAACCCACCCGCTCCAGCACCGTGCGCCTCGGCATCCTGCGTGACGGCATGCCCCGCGCTACGGCCAGAGCGCGCGGATGACCGCCTTCACACTCACTGAAGATGTCTACGCTTTGCGGGACGTGCCGTCTGTGCGGTGGGCGGCGGATTCAGGGCTTCGATAGCCGGCTCAACAGGGTCGAACTCGCTGAAATCCGGATGGCTGCGCAAAGCCACTTCGACTTACGGTGCAGACGAACCAGGAGACGCTATGGACGAGCTCAACAGAAACGACCTCGACGCGCTGATGACGCACGAGCGGCCGAACTCCGTGTCGCTGATCATGCCCATTCATCTGGGCGGTCCTGAGACCAGGAGAAACCCGATTGTGCTTCGCACGTTGCTCGACAAGGCGGAAGAATCGCTGCGCAACGCTCGCATGAGCGGCCCGCAGGCGCGCGAGCATCTGAATGACGCGCGGGAGTTGCTTACCGATTCAGGAATCTGGCGCCGCGGCGCGCGTGGCACTGCGATATTCATCACGGAAGGGAAGACGCGAGTGTTCGGTTTGCGCATTCCGCTGCCGAAGCGAGTCTACGTGGGTCGGCGGTTCCACACACGGCATCTCCTCCGAATGTTTGCCGTTGATGGCCGCTTCTACCTCCTCGCGCTGAGCCGAGACAGCGTCAAGCTCTACGAAGCGACGCGCTGGATGATCCGTGAACTGGACCTGCCGCCTGACACGCCGCACAGCTTCGAGGATCTTGCGCGTTACATCGACACTGAGCGACAGTTGCAATGGCATACGCGCACCCAACCGATCGGTCAATCGCGGGTGAGGGCGGCGATGTTCCACGGCTCCGGTGTCGGCACCGACGACCGCTGGGAGAAGCGGCAGACGCTGGACTATTGCCACATGGTCGCTGAGGGGGTTGAGCGTGTGTTGGAGAACGTGCCTGTGCAAGCGCCGCTCATCCTCGCCGCTGCGGAACCAACCGCTTCCATTTACCGCGACGCCAGCCATCATCGTCTTCTCCACGAGGAGGTCGTGCATGGCAATCCGGACGGATTGTCTGCCGATGAACTGCGGATTGCCGCTTGGCCCCTCGTTGAACCGATTGTCCAGGCCGCGGCCGATCGAGAAGTCGGCCGTTTTGAAGAAGCGCGCGGCGCGGGTCATGCCTCCACTGATCTGCAGGAGGTGCTGACCGCCGCCCATAACGGACAGATCCGCACGTTGTTCATTGCGGGAAACGACGCTGGCGACGACGCGTGCTGGGGCCGATTTGATGCTGATGCACGTGAGATGGAAACGCATCCCGAGCCTTGGCCGGGCGACGATGACCTCATCGATCTGGCGGCAAGCCGCGCATTCCTCACCGGCGCAGGCATCATTCCACTGCCTCGCGACAAGATGCCGGGTGGTGCCGACGTGGCAGCGACGTTCAGGTACGTTCCCGTGGTGTAATCGTCATCGCCTCATTACGAAATGCGAAGCTGCTCACGCAGTTGATGGAATGTGCCCGCCGAGAGGAGCCGCTCCACAATGTCCGGGCCGCTCACCAGATGAGCGATACCCGCAAGGGATCGCAGGTGTGTCTCCGGCGGCAGGTTGACAGGACTGAGCAGAATGAGGAGCACATGGACCGAAGCTGTCGAGCGAGGCATGGTGAGTCCCGTCGCGCACGTTGCAAGGAAGAACCTCGGCTTGTCCACATGCTGTACATGCGCATGCAATAACGCGACGCCAGGCGCCACTTCAGTGGAATATTCCATTGCATTCTTGACAAGTGCATCACGCACGTTTGAAGCGATTGTCGCGTCGTCTGCAAACTGCTCTAAGATAACCTCAAGCAACGCATCTTCATACGACATGGAAGGCAGGTTCAATCGCACTCGAGAAGCGCTTAGTGGCGGAATCCCCAGACCAGGCGACGAGCCCGCATGCGCAGTCCCAAGCCAAGACATCTCGGTCGTGAGTTCAGCCGGGTAGAACACCACGAGATTGTTCGATCCAAATCGCTGTGCCAGGTGTCGCGGCAGGCGGTGCAAATCAGGCGACCATGGCAGCCGTCCTTCTCGCGCATTGAACATGATGAGCAGATCTTCTTCTCTCACGTCCTGAGCCACCTGATTACTGATCTCCTGCCAAGAGCCGACCGGGCTGAGTTCCGTCTCAACGTGCGGGCGAATCTTCCCTATGGTCGCCTCGACGTGCGCAGCTTCGACATCTGAGGCATACACCACCATCGACAGTTTCAGGCGGCTCGCCAATTGCTTGATTATGCGCACCGCTTCTGGAAATGTCGGCTCACGTTCAATGAATCGAGGAACGATCAACAAGATCCGGTTGACGGCGCCGGCTTGAACACGCGAATTCAAACGACAGACCAGAACCGTCTGCGGGTTGCCTTCGAGAATGCGATCGATCACTCCCCCAAGAATTGCACTGCGCCCGCCACGCCGACTTCTTGCGACCCCTGACGGCGCGGTTCCGCTCCACCCGACCACGATCGTACTGATGCGATATTCCTTGACCGCGCGGCCGATGCCGGCTGCGATATCAAGGTCAACGCTTGTGATCGGCACGACCGGCACGCCTGCATTCGATGCATGAATCACCGCATGCCCGAGCATCTGCTCTCCCTGCGCGACCTGCGCCGAAACATTCCCCGCATCGCTCGCAACCGTGATCGGATACACCGGCTCGGGCGAGTGCGGCCGACGAATCATGAAGGCCAGATCAAGCAACGGGAGCGCCGACGAAGGGTTGGCCATCGGAATCAGAATGCGCAGCGGTGCGGTGCCGGGCTCAAACGCTTTCGCATCTTCCGAAAGCGCCACCATGCGTCCGCTGCGTTCAAGAACCCATGGCCCGATGAGGCACGTCAGCAGAATCATGAGAACCGCGCCATTGAGAACGGCAGCATCGAACAGTTCCAATCGCAATCCGATGAAGGCCGCGGCAAGTGTCGCCGCTGCCTGCGGGACGCTCAGGCCAAAGAGTGCGGTGCCTTCAGAAGCAGAGAACCCAAGCACCCGCTGTGCCGCTTTCGCAGCGACGAACTTGCTCGTGAGGACCGCGCTGCACATGACGACCATGACAAGGAGCGCTTCGCCCGGGGCTTCCATGATCGCCCCAACATCGACCAGCATGCCGACCCAGACAAGGAAGAACGGCACCAGCAGCGCTGATCCGACGAACTTGAGGCGGCTCATCAACGTGCTCTGCACGGGGATCAGTCGCGCCAATGCGAAGCCGGAAAGGAAAGCGCCGATCAGCGGTTCGATGTTCGCCAGATGTGCCAGAAATCCCGATCCATAGATAATCGCAAGCACAAAGACGAAGTCGCGCACGCCGCCGTCTGCATACTGACGAAAGTACCACCGCCCGATCCGTGGCACACCCCAAAGGATGACAAAGCTGAACATCCCCAGGGCTGCGAGAAAGATGACCCAGAGCGGTATGGAGAGCCCACCGCCCTGCGATGCCGCGACAACGGCAAGTATGAACAGGGCGAGCGTATCGGTGATGATCGTCCCGCCGACGCCTGCCGTCATTGCCCTGCCGCGAGCAATGCCGAGACGAGCGGCAACAGGATGCGCGACGAGCGAATGTGAAGCGAACATGCTCGCCAGCAAGATTGACGCCAGCCAATTCATCTCCAACACCAGCAGCGCAGCCGCCACCCCGATCGTTTGGGGAATGACAAACGTCAGCAGGCCGAAGACGGTGGCGTTCTTTCGATGCCGCAACAGCCGTGACGGATCGATGTCAAGGCCTGCCTGAAAAAGCAGATAGAGCAGACCGATCATGCCCAGCATCTGAACGAGGTCGTGGGAGTCGTCCAGTAAGCCGATCGCGCCGGGGCCCACGAGAACGCCCGCGAGAATCAGGCCGACAATTCCCGGCAGTCGCGCCAGCCGCATAAGCAGCGGAGCGAGGAGAATGATCGCTGACACGGCTGCGAAGACGGCAACCGGATCGTGCAGCGGAAGCAGCGAACTCTTCGCGCTGTCGGCTGCATCCGTGATGGCTCCCATCATGAGGAGAATCATGCAGCGGGATTCTCGGCGGGATTTGCACGCGGCGTCAAATCAGAATCGGCGATCGTGAAACGGCTCAAGTTCGTCCACATCTCTTCGGTGGCATCCTGCCCTCGCTGCTACGATGCTCTGGCATGCCTCTCACGTACGCTCCATCTGCAATTCGCCACCAACTTCCCGGGGTTGACTCTCGCCTTGAGCCGATCATTGACAAGGTCCATCAGGGGGTTCGGCTGTCAATCGAAGACGGCCTGCTGCTCTATGAGACACCCGACATTTGGACCGTCTGCTCGCTCGCCGATTATGTTCGCCGGCGGCTGCACGGCGACATCGCCTACTACAACGTCAATCGCCACCTGAATTACTCCAATGTCTGCGCGCTCTCGTGCAAGTTCTGCGCGTTCTATCGCAAGAAAGATCAGAACGGCGCGTATGAACACTCACTTGATGAGATTCGCGAAGAGGCGCACAAGGCGTCTGAAGCCGGCGCGACGGAGATTCATATCGTGGGCGGCCTGCACCCGTGGTTGCCCTTCGACTACTACACCGACATGTTGCGCGCAATCCGCGAGACCGCGCCGCAACTGCACATCAAGGCATTCACGGCTGTTGAAATCGTGCATCTGGTGCGCATCAGCAAGCGTGGCCGAGATGGCTTCGACGGCATCAAAGCGGTGCTGCGCGATCTGATCGAGGCAGGGCTTGGCTCATTGCCGGGCGGTGGGGCGGAAGTGTTTGACGACCGCGTGCATGATGAGGTGTTCAAGGGGAAAATCCGCGCCGGAACGTGGCTCGATGTCCACCGAGCCGCGCATGAACTCGGCATCAACTCGAATGCGACGATGCTCTACGGCCACGTCGAGCAGCGGCGCGAGCGCATTATGCACATGGATTTGCTGCGCCAAGCGCAGGATGAAGCGATTGCGCGGATGCAAGGCGCGAAGGAAGTGTTGAATCACGCTTCGTGCCTTCATGCCTCCGAGCCGCCGTGCCTGCCGCCCGCCGGCTGCTTCCAAACCATTATCCCACTGCCGTTCTTCCCGGATGAGAGCGAACTCGAACACCTGCCCGCGCCGACCGGCCTCGAAAACCTGCGCACACTGGCCATATGCCGGCTCATGCTCGACAACTTCCCGCACGTCAAGGCGTTCTGGATCATGCAGGGGCTGCCGATGGCTCAGTTCATGCTCCAGAACGGCGCGGACGACATCGATGGCACCGTCGTCTGGTACGACATCACCAAACTCACGGGAAAGACGACCCACCAAGAGACAACCGTGTGGGACTTACAGAAGGCGATCCGCGACGCCGGCTTCACGCCGGTCGAGCGCGACACGCTTTATCGCAAGGTGATTCGCGATGGCCATAGCTGGCGGGTCGCCAATGCGTGAGGTGCATCGTGCTGGCGTTCACGATGAGCGACGTCGCCGAGTTCCAACGAGTCCCGCCATCGTCAGCAGCGCAATCGCGCCAGGCGCGGGAACAGCGATCGACACCATTGACAGGTCGAAGTTCACGTCCTGATCGATGCCGACGAGCGGGTCAGGATTGATGCCGATCTGAATCTTGCCAAGGTTGTTGAAGACCATGTTGTAGGTGCCCGGCCCGCCGCCGATGACCCAGCCGTCGGTATCGGGATCGATGGCGAGGGTCAACTTCGTCCACACGCCGCTCTGCACCAGGTCATCGACAAACTCGTAGTTCATCGAAGGGCCGTTGCCGCCCGCAGGGGTGAATCGCACCGAGAAGAGCACATTCTCCGCCGCATCATGTCGAACCCAGAATGAGAACTCGGTGATGCCTGCTTCATTCCAATTGCCGAGGAACGCGCCGCCGGAGGAGTTGTAGTTGTCCTGGCCGCGGAAAATCGTCAGTGCCGGGAACTGGCCCGGCTGAACATCGAGAAAATTCCGCGTGTAGGTGACGAAACCCGCGCCTGCGACAGGCCCGCCCCCCGGCGCGCTCCAGGCAAGTGGCTCGAATGCGGTCCAGTCACCACCCGCGCTGCCGCCCCAGTTCGCATTGTCGGCGGCAAACATTTCTGTGTATGGCGCGACGCCTGCCTGGGCGAGCGTTGATGCGGCTGTGAGCGCGAGGACGCCGAGGGTAACGCGTGCGATGCTTCGATTCATGTGATCTCTCTCCTTGTGAATTCGTAAGGCGATCATGTGAGACGGCGCGCTCAGCCCCACTGCGATAACAGTTCGAGCAGGTCCGGAACGCCGATGCTCCCATCGCCGGTAAGGTCACCTTGACAGTTGTCCGGATCAGCGCACGGCCCCCATGCCGCAAGCAGCGCAAGCAGATCGGGCACGCCGACCGCGCCATCGCAGTTGAGGTCGGCAGCGGCGCATGGCGCATCATCGACGATGACGGTCATCTCAAGGCTCGCAGCATCGGCCAAGCCGAGCTCCACGAGCAGGTTCTCCCTGGTGAAGAACTCCGGCGCGCTACCGCCTGATTCCTGCTCGGTGATGTGCAGCGTTGCGATGGAGAAATGCAGCATGCCGAGGTCGAGCCGCTCGCGCAGGTAGTTCTGCACATGTTCATTATCAACGTCGATCTCAAACGCAAACGTCGTCTGCGCAGGAACGCTCTGGCCGAGTTGCACTGCGCTCGTCATGCCGAGTGCGAACGGAACCGGCGCGAAGCCGGCTGCGACGTTGTTCGAAACATCGCGCGCTTCACCTGTCTCTGGATCATGATCCATTGCGAACGCGCTGCGAATGCCCTGGCCGAACGGCCCGAACGGTGAATATGGCGAGTTCTCCTGGAACGTAAGCGGCGAGAAGCCGTTGCGGAAACCGGTGCCGAAGAGTTCGAGCGCAGGAGTTGGAATTACCTGATTGCCGGGCGGACACGGATTCTGATCGACCGGACAGAGAAACTCAGGATGCTCCGGCGGCAGATACCACTGCCAAAGCGGCTCGGTGAGCGAATAGGTGAAGGCGTTGCTCGTTGCGACCATCACAGTGACCCGCGCCGAAACAACGGTGTAGGCCTGCGGCCCGAGGTTCGGCTCGACCGCCGTACTCGTGTCGAAGCCGATGTGGAACTGGCCGTCGCGTTGATCGAAGTCTGGATAGAAGTCCGTTTCGAGATACGACGAGAAGACCGGCACCGTCGGCCGCGTGCCCGGCGCTTGATTGAACGGATACATCCAGCGATCAAGGAACGGCTGGTCGAAGGTGGCCGAAACCTCCTGTGCGCCAGCCACGGTGACCACCGCCAAGGCGAAACCCGCCGCGAACCCGAATCGCGCAGCCACGCCAACCTTCACTTCAACTGCCATCAATCTTCCTCCTATTGAGAATGAGACGCAAGTGCAGTAAAGTATGAACCCGCGTTCCTCCTGTCAACCGCGCCCTTCCCACTGAGGTCTCACATGGGTACGTTCGTTCGTTCCAGCTTTTCGACGCATGCACAATCACGGCGAAGGGGCATCACGCTCATCGAGATGATCACCGTCGTCGGCATCCTGGCCCTGCTCATGGCGATTACGCTCCCCGCCATCAGCGGCGTGCGCCAGGCCGGCCGCATGACCGTTGAGCAAAACGCGGCCCGGCAACTCATGGTCGCCTACATCGCCTACGCCAACGTCAATCAGGAGCGCGTGATGCCCGGTTACGCGCCGCCTTCCTTCGCCGCCACCGACACGCAAGGCAAACCGATCAGCATGGGACCGGCCCGGCAGCGCTACTTCTGGCGCATCGCGCCGTACTTGAGCGGCCGCACCGATGCGCTCTTCCTCCACGAGCAGCGCGAACTCATCGAAGAGGCGAAGCACACCAGCTCATACGACATGTACCTCTATCACGCTTCGTATGCGCCGTCATTCGGCATCAACGCGCGATGGGTCGGCGGCGACTACAGCACCAGCGCGAATCCGCCGGCATGCCTTGAGCAGGACATGTCCAAGCAACCCTGCGCGACGTACAACGCGCTCTTCGGCAGGTTCTGGATCAGCCGCATCACCCAGCCGCGCACGCCTGACCGATTGATCGTCTTCGCCTCAGCCCGAGGCCCGACGCCGCTTGAGAGTTGGGGGACGAACAACGTTGAGGGCTACTTCAAGGTCGAGTCGCCGCGGTTTACAAATGAGGAGCCCACTTGGGCCGAGTCGTTCTCCGCCAATCTGGAGCCGGCGCAGTTCGGCTTCGTCTCGCCGCGCTATCGAGGCCGCGCGGTCATCGGTTTCATGGACGGCCGCACAGGATTGCTCGGCGAGGATGAGTTGACCGACATGCGCTACTGGGCGGATCAGGCGGATGATGCGGAGTGGTTTATGGAGGCGAATGTGCCGTAGGGCCGCGCGGAAGGTCTCGTTGGACACGATGAACCTTCCTGCAAGCACGATGAGGCTTCCGGGAAGCACGATGATTCAGTCGCGAAGCGTGATGAGCGACTCCGGAAGCGCGATCTCGAAGACCTCGACCTCATCCTCAGCCGCGATCGTCTCGCGCACCTCGGCGACATGCCTGCGCGCCTCCGCTTCAGCCGCAAACAGTTTCACCGATGCCGCAATTCCGCCCAAAGGCCACGAGGCCACGCGGCGGATGCACAGTCAGACATAACGCACAAGTTGCAACCACCCGCCACGGCGGACAGGCGTGGCCTTCCGCTCCGCTACAGACCACGGCACCCGGCTGCTTAGACCAAGGGAATCGGGCTCCATGCACAGGCGCCGGCGGCGCGTGTTCAGGAATCGGGTGTTGAGACACAGTCGGCGAATTGTGGCACCCAGTGAATCGAAAGAGGCGCTCGGCGGAGTGGGCGTCTTGCATTGTGTTCGACGGCCCAGCGTCACTCACTGCTGCGCAAACCACAAGCCGTAGGGATTCGCGCCGGGCGGCCGCTGTGGAGCCACCTACGGACCAATCGAAACCTCAATCGCTTCCACCACGTCGGCATACATTGGAAACTCGTGGCATAACCGGTCCACGTAGTCACGCGGCACCAGAATGCATCCGATTTGTTCTCGATCAAACTTCATGTTCCCGATCCTTCTCCATTCACGTTCCATGTAGTAGTTCTCCGGATGGTCTGGAGTGAGGGTGGAATCAAACGGCTTCAATAGAGCGAGGAAGTGAAGGCCCATCTGTCCCGCAAGCGTATGAAATGTGCCATCGGCTGATTGGATTGGACGTCCCATGTTGCGACCACTCGCCAGTGGATCAGGGATATTTTCAAGTGCGTCCGACGCGGAGCGGTACACCGCCTCGATGTCCTCGATCGCTTTGACACCATAGATGGAATGGATATCTGCGGGATCGTACGGAAAATAGAGAACTGGGCGCGCTCCATATTTGACCAAGTGCGTCCTTTTGAGCGACAGGCCGAAGTATCCGTACTTCTTGACGTGAATGCTGAGTAGGTGCTTCGGAATGTCACAAAAACACACCATATTGCCAACCACAAGTTCTGCATCGAGAAGGCGGCAAGAGGGATCGTACGTCAGTTGTTGTGGTCCCCACTCGGCGCGATGCGGCTTGTGTGTCACAAAGCCCGAATTGAGTATCTTGCACAACGTCAGGTAATTTCTATCGTGATCGTTTGGCGATGGTCGACCGACGAAGTGGAAGAACTCATCAGAGGTATAGGTCATGTCACGCCTCTCTCCTTGCGCGGCCAGCGGTAGGGTGGGTGGAGCAACTCAAGGAGTGATACCCACCGATGCCGTCCGACGCCGCGCGGCAACTGTGGGCTTCGCTACGCCACACCCATTCTACTTGCTAAATGATATCGCTTCTTGTCATCTCGGCCACGTTCCACAACTAGCCAGCCAGCAGCCGTTCCGTCCTCTTCAAAGCAGCCAAGCGCCACCAGCGCAGCAAGGTCGATGCCACAATTCATCGCTAGGTTGCAAGGCACGCCCAGATCACAATGCCGTTGGACATGCCGAAGGAAAGCCCGCAACATTGCGAATACGGCCTCCGATTGTACAGGAAGGCTGGCGTGGTTTCTTGCGATCTCAATCTCCTCGCGATTCGCAGATAGGAATTCGATCGTCAGGCCATCGTCCTGAATGATGCCTAGTTGCTGCAGAAAGTTCTCGACGGCATCATGGGCTCGTGCCCGCCATATCTTTCCGTGCGTTCCGCCATCTTCCTGCTCTTCGTAGCGTAGACACAGAGTTACGATCGACTCGTAATGTGCTAGTCGGGCTTCCCAGACAAACCTGTTTATTGACGACGGTGTGAACTGCTGCTGCCCTCTCAACTCTATCGAAACTGAAGCGCGGTTCTGCGTGTACCGCTCGGGAGTTCGGTAGTCGATATGCAACCAACATCCTTCTCCTTCAGCAACACTCCAAAGTACAACAATCATAGGGTCAATGCTGTTCATCCACTTCGCAAAGTGACGAGTGCCGACTCGAACGCAGCAGCGAGTATCGGTACACTCGCTACGAAGTCGTTTCATGGTGCCCTTGACCTGCAAGTACAGGCGAAAGGGATCGACGATGCCATTGAATGATGGCTGCACGACCAAATCCTCGCCGTAGTCATTCATTACGCGCTCGCAGGCAAGTCCCGCGTCTGCGCAGATCGAACTTACCGCTGCAATGGCTCGATCAGCAACAACATGGGACGTAGGGCGATGTGGCATCGTTGCGGCTGTCTCATCGCTTCCAATATTGGTTACGCGCCTCATCACACTCAGGGGAGTCGTAGCGTCCAACTCCGTAGAATTCAGCGAGAGGTGCCTTGAATTCTGAAATCGGGCCTGGTGCGTTTACGTGTTGCATGTAGAACGCTGCAACGAGCGCAAAGTCAGCTCTTTTGATCAACTGGCACATTATCTGCTTGATCTCGCCATAGCCAGTGTCCAGTGATTGACGTAACTCTCGTTCTAGCGACATACAGTCGAAGGCATTCCTCTCGGCGAGAAATGCCGAATATGCTTCGAGAATCGGGGAAATCTTCTCCATCCGGCGCTCTGTCAACGTGAACATTGCGTTCTCCTCATTTATGGCACCACCCCCACAATCACAAGCGGCACCGCCGGGACGCCTCTTCCCTGCCGAGCAGTGTCGTAAAGCGCGCCCTCGTAGTAGCCGGGGCCGGATGACATGTGTTCCTGCATCGCTTTCATCTGAAAGTTTTCGCCTCCGCTGCGGGGACCGCGACCTCAAAGACATCAACCTCGTCCTCCTGCGGCATCGTTTCGCGCAGTTCGTCAACATGCTGCCATGCGGCCATCTCGTCAGCGAACAACTTCACGGAGCTCGGAATGCCGCGCCAGACATACGCAACTGCCCACCTTATGTTTTGGTCGCTCATTGCTCAGACTCTCCAACTCGTGACGAGTGGCAAAGGCGCCTGTACCACCCGTTGGCAAGCGTGACATCGTTTGCTTGATCGAATCGCCGACGCACCCGCAACCTGCGACCCGGTTCGTTGAAGAGCCGCACCTGCCCATTCCCATTTGATCGGTAGCTAATCACATTTCGCTCCTGATGTAGTTCGGCCTATGGTAGGATGCTTCGCCAAAGTTGGCAAGTGGCTACTTCATCGTAATCGCCACCATAGATTGTGTCGGACCTTGCGTGTCCTACCGCTGCTGTGGACAACCTGACTTCTGCAGCGCGGTGGATGTCCAGGCCGTCGTGCGCGCTATTGAGATGACACCGTACGACGAATTCCCGCACTTTGCAGATTGATCGAAATCCCGGCGGTGGGCTTCTCATGTCGGCTCTTTGAGGTTGTTGCCGTGGCGGCGAATTGACCGGGCGCGCGCACGGTGTTCCTCTTGCGCCAAGTGCGCCATGAGCAGCGTCTCTCCTTTCAGTCATCTTCATCGCGCGCGGCTGAGATTTCCGCGCGGCAGTTGCCGGATCACCGGGTGCGCGGGATGTCCGGGGTGCGTGGGGAGGTGCGTAAGAAGGTGCGCCGTGGGCGCGCGCGAACTAAACCCCATTTCACCGAGGGCTGTGCGCGCAGCGGGTTGTATCGAGTTCTGGACCATCTCAAGCCGCTTTTGGAGCTGGATGAATGGCAGCCGGCTCAGGCGGCGGCGCGGGATTGAGCGCTTCTGGCGCGCCGCGGGCCGCGGCCTGATTTCCATGTTTCTCCTTTGCACCCTCGCCGTTATCATGTCAATCATGACCCAAGCACCCGCTCAGCAGAATCTCGCCAACGTCGAAGCGGCCGCCCAGCAGTTCCGCGATGACTACGTCGGGGCGAAGAAGCAAATTCAGAAGGCGATCGTCGGTCACGAGGAGATCATCGACGGCGTGCTCATCTGCCTGTTCGCCGGCGGCCACGCGCTGCTTGAAGGCGTGCCCGGCCTGGGCAAGACGCTGCTCATTCGCTCGCTCTCCGAAGCGCTGCACCTCAAGTTCAATCGCATTCAGTTCACGCCCGACCTCATGCCCGCCGACGTTACGGGCACGACCATCGTCGTTGAAACCGAAGACGGCCGGGACTTTCAGTTTCGCAAGGGTCCGCTCTTCGCGCAGATCGTGCTCGCTGACGAAATCAACCGCGCCACGCCGAAGACGCAGTCGGCACTTCTTGAAGCGATGCAGGAGAAGTCGATCACGGTGGGCGGCGTGACGCACAAACTTGACAAGCCGTTCTTCGTCATGGCGACGCAGAACCCGATCGAGCAGGAAGGCACGTACCCGCTGCCCGAAGCGCAGCTCGACCGGTTCTTCTTCAAGCTGGAAGTCGGTTATTCAAGCCGCGAGGATTTGTCGGAGATTCTCAACCGCACCACAGCCGGGGCGCAGTCGGAGATACAGCAGGTGCTTGACGGGCCGCGCATTCTGGAGCATCAGAATCTGGTTCGCCGGGTGATTGTTGCGCCGCACGTGCAGGATTACGCGGTGCGGCTAGTGCTGGCGACGCATCCGCAGGGCGATCTTGCAACGCCGATGGTGAACAAGTTCCTGCGCTTCGGCGCGAGCCCGCGCGCGGCTCAGGCGCTGATTCTGGGCGGGAAGGTGAAGGCGCTGCTCGACGGGCGGGCGAACGTGTCGGTGGAGGACATTCGCTCGATCGTGCTGCCGGCGATGCGCCACCGCTGCCTGCTGAACTTCGAGGGTGAAGCGGAAGGAAAATCGACGGATGAAGTGCTGCAGAACATCATCGACACGCTGCCTGCGGATGTAGGCATGGCGGCAGGCGCGGCGTGAGGGCCGCTCCCGCGCCCTTGATGCCGATGGCTGCTTCGCTCATGCCGCCTTGGCGGGCTTGAAGCCATCACAACCGCTGTGAGGTGTCACGCGCAGATGAAGGGCTGCATGCTTCGGATGGCCGCACTCATCCACGAGATCTTCCGGCGCTTCGCCTTTGATGCGAATCTGCGTAATGCGCGGCTCCTGTGAATGGTTTTCAGCAAAATGAGCACAAAGTCCACATTGTCCGTCCTGTAACTTGAGCATGGTGATTCTCCTTGTTTCAACAGGTCAGCTCACCGCTGCGTTTGCTCGCCTGCGTGACGCAGCGGCGGCGGAAAGATGCCACAGACATTCTCCAATGCGCTGCAAGAAAGGCGAGTGAGAAGGCGTCTCAATAGCGCGTTGCGATTCAGTTGCAACATCACAACAGAGGAGATATCGGTCGTACAACGGCCTCGCGCAGCCGCTGACTGAACGGCCGCTCGACGAACTCAGCGAGATGAATCTCCCTTGCGTGACCGAACTCCTCCAGGAAGATGGCCTCAAGTTGCTTGTTCTGCTCGGCAGATCGGACTAATGCACCCAATTCGAAATTCAGCCGCAGCGATCGCACATCCCAGTTCGTTGATCCGATTTTGATCCAGTCGTCATCGATGAGCATCATCTTTGCATGCATGAAGCCGGCGTGGTATTCCCACACGCGCACGCCCGCTTCCAGCAGTTCCTCATAGTACGACCGCCCTGCGTGAATCAACCACGGATAATCGCTGTGCCCGGCAACCAGCAGCCGCACATCCACGCCGCGTGCTGCGCACAACTCCAGCGCCGTCTGCATCATGTGATTCGGCACGAAATATCCTGTCGCAATCCACGCGCGGTGTGTAGCGTGATTGAGCAGAGCGACCAGCGACTTCTGCATCGGCTCGTCATGCCGATCCGGCCCGCCGGAGAGAATCTGAACGAGCGATTGCTCACCGCTCGTTCCCGCTGCCTGTCGTTCATCGATCGCGCTGTAATACACGTCGGCAATGACTTTCTCCTCGGTCGCAAAGTACCAATCATCGGCAAAGGACTCCTGGAACATTGCGACGACCGGGCCGGCGATCTTGAGCTGCGCATCGCGCCAGGGGCCGATCGCGGGGTCCTCACCGAAGTACTCACGACCGACGTTCATCCCGCCGACGAACGCGATCGAGCCGTCGATGATCTGCAACTTCCGATGATTTCGCAGGTGCCAGAAGAACCGGTTCCGCAGAGGATCGATCGTCAGCGCCCATGAAAACTTGCCGCCGGCTTTGATGAGCGGAGAGAAGAATTTCTTGCGCAGGTTGACGGAGCCGATCTCGTCAATGAGAAGTCGCACCTCGACGCCCCGTTCAGCGGCCCGGATCAGCGCGTGAAGCATTTCTCTGCCGCATCGATCATCTCGCCAGATATAGAACTGCATATGGACATGATGCTTTGCGTTGTCGATCGCTTTGTGCAGTTCCGGGAAGAATCGCTCAGCGCCGTAAAGTAGTTCAACACTGTGCGCTGGCGCGGCGCCCGACCTGCCGATTCGAGTGAGGAGACGCAATAGATCGCGATCGTGC
>CAZFZT010000023.1:9903-39266 GCA_964523675.1 uncultured Isosphaeraceae bacterium | reverse complement strand
CTCCTAATCGCCGAGGACCTCGTCAATACCTACAGCGAACTGCGAGAGAGAAGTAGTACCACGCCAGTGCAGTACGCTGAGGAGATCAACAAGACGGTGCATGCCCTACTTAGTGGGATGTCATCTTCGGGTATGCACGGTCCAGGCAAATGACGGGCCGAGCACCCTCACCCCCCACGCCGCTTCTCATCCTGCTCCAGCGCGAACTCCAGGCCTTGTCGTTCCAGTTCGCGCATGGCTTCGCGCAGGATCAGGCGGAGTATGCGCTGGCCGTAGGCCGACATGACCTCGGGGTTGTCCTCATCGCCGCTCTCTGAGGGGTGCTCGAGGAACGCCTCTGGCTCCCATGCGTTCGCCAGCGCCAGCTCCAGCGTTTCGAGCAGACTTGCGGGCACGTAGTCGTGCGGCCCGGCCACGCCGAGCATCTTCACTTCATTTTCATCGCTCACGCGGCGCTGGATTCGTCGTCATCGGCCTTCAGCATGCGCTCGATGTAGTGGATATTGAACGACGCATCGACGAACTGCTGGTTGTCCATGATTCGCCGGTGCAGCGGGATCGTGGTCTTGAGGGGCGCGATGTGAAACTCATCCAGCGCGCCGCGCATCCTTGCAATGGCTTCATCTCGATCTTCGCCATGCACGATGAGTTTGCCGATCATGGAGTCGTAGTTGGGCGGGATGCGGTAGCCGGCCCTTGCATGTGAATCGAAGCGCACGCCCAAGCCGCCGGGCGGAGCGAATTCCTGGATCAATCCCGCCTGCGGCATGAAATTGCGCGCGGGGTCTTCAGCATTGATGCGGCATTCGATGGCGTGGCCGCGCACCTTGATGTCGCGCTGCTTGTAGCGCAGCGGCTCGCCGGCCGCGATGCGGATCATCTCCTTGACAATATCAACGCCCGTGATCATCTCCGTCACCGGATGCTCCACCTGCACGCGAGTGTTGACCTCGAGCATGTAGAAGTTCTGCTTGCGATCCATGAGAAACTCAACCGTCGCAGCGCCAGCGTAGTTCGCCTTGCGAATCATCTCAGCTGCTGATCGCGCCACCGTATCGAGTTTCTTCGGGTCCACATTGGGCGGCGGGCCTTCCTCAACGAGTTTCTGATGACGCCGTTGCGAAGTGCAGTCGCGACCGGAGAGGTGGATGGCGTTGCCGTGCTTGTCGCCGAGTACTTGTATCTCCACATGCCGGGCGTGTTCGAGGAACTTTTCGATATAGACCGCGCCGTTGCCAAACGCGGCCTGTGCTTCCAGTTTGGCGGCGGCGATTCCGGTGCGGAGCGCGACTTCGTTGTGCGCGATGCGCATGCCGCGCCCGCCGCCGCCTGCCGAGGCCTTCACGATGACCGGGTAACCGATGTCCTTGGCCACCTTTGCTGCTTCGTCTTCATCTTCGATCGCCCCTTCACTGCCGGGGAAGATCGGCGTCTTCGCGGCCTTGGCCATGCGCTTGCATGAAATCTTGTCCCCGAGCAGCGCCATCGCTTCAGGCGACGGGCCGATGAACTCGATGTGACAGTCGCGGCAGACGCCTGCAAAATGTGCGTTCTCCGCAAGGAAGCCATAGCCCGGATGAATGGCATCGACGTTGGCGACTTCAGCGGCGGAGATGATTCGGTCAATGCGCAGATACGAGTCGCTCGCCGGCCCGGAGCCGATGCAAATCGCCTCATCACAGTGCGCAAGCCACGGCCCGTCCGCATCGGCCTGCGAGTACACGCACACCGTTTCCACACCCAGTTCGCGCGCTGCGCGAATGATGCGAAGAGCGATTTCACCGCGATTGGCTATGAGAATTCGTGAAAACATGGATGAGAGCCACAGATGAACACGGATGAACACGGTTGAGAGCAGAGAGAGAATGTCGGATCATTCATGCTCAGTCGTCGAGCAGATCGTCGGCGGGATGGACCCATGCTTCCGGGATCCTCTTAACCTGGACACAGCGATGTCGCTTTGAGATAGTTGAGGCACTGCGCCATATGAACATCTTCAGTGAGTTGACTTCAATTCGACGATAACAGTCTCGGCCACGAGCAGGTCGGCGGCATAACTCCCCACAACAACACCGTCATATCTGATCCGTATGGGTTTCTGCTGCGCAACGGTCAGCCCCGATTGTCGCAACTCATGTACCATTGCGTTCTCATAGACTCTTTCTAAGAAGCCGACGCCGAGCGCATTTGAGACCCGGTACGCGCAGCCGATGATGGCACCGGTGAGTTCCTCCCAGTGCTGCCCGCATCCGTGTTCATCCGTGTTCATTCGTGGCTCCATGCACTAATCCGGCTTGACAAGGAACAGCGGCTGGCCGAACTCGACCGCCTGGCCGTTCTTGACCAGCACCTGGCGGATCGTGCCGGAGCATTCGGCTTTGATCTCGTTGAAGATCTTCATGGCCTCGATGATGCACACGACCGTTTCAGAATTGATCTGCTTGCCGGGTTCGACAAACGGCGGGGAATCGGGGTTGGGCGCGGAGTAAAAAGTGCCCACCATTGGACTTTCGATGCGAATCAGCCCTTCCTCTTCATCAGCTCCCGACGGTGTCTGCTGCGCCCCTTGTGATTGAGCGGCGGCAGGTTGCGCTGGAGCGGGCGGCGCGGTGAGTTGGGTTTGCACGGGTGGAGCGGTGAACACCTGCGGCGGTGCATGCACGCTTGACCGGCGGAGCGTGACCTGCTCCTCGCTGTCGCGCAGATCAAGTTCGGTCAGGTCATTGCTGACCATCAATCGCACCAGTTCCTTCAACTTGCGAATATCAATCATCGGTGTTTTCCTTGAGCGCCCAAGGCGGCCGCGGTCGGTTCTGAATTCACGCCCCGCTCAACTTCATCGATTCTCTTGGGAAAGTTCGAGAGCACGCGCGAGCCATTCTCGGTAACGAGCACATCATCCTCGATGCGCACGCCGCCGATCCCTGGAAGATAAATACCTGGTTCAACAGTCATCACCATCCCCGGCTCAAGCGCCACATCCGTCTGAAGGTTGTTGAAGAAGGGCGGCTCATGGGTATCCATGCCAAGCCCGTGGCCGAGACCGTGGCCGAAGTAATCACCATAACCGGCGTCACGAATCACCTTGCGGGCGATTGCATCGATTTCCGCACAAGTTTTTCCCGGCTTGATCGCATCGATCGCCGCTGCCTGCGCATCGAAAACGATGGCGTACATCTCCGCCACCTTTGTCGGCAGCGGACCGATGGAAATCGTCCGAGTCAGATCGGAGTGATACCCATCCACAATCGCGCCCCAGTCGATAAGCAGCGTGCCCTCGCCGATCGCCCGATCGCTCGTCTGATAGTGAATCACGGACGACCGTGGCCCCGAGGCAATCATGGTGTCGAAAGCCGGAGCAAACGAGCCGCGAATCTTCATTTCATACTCGAGGATCGCGCAGAAGTGCATCTCACTCATGCCGACTTCAAGACCTGTGAGGGCGGCCTCCAGGGCATCCTGCTGCACGTTGATCGCTCGTTCAATGAGCGCGATCTCACCCGCATCCTTTCTCATGCGAAGCCGGCTCACAAGGCCGGTGGTCTCCACGACCTCAAGACTATCCACCGCCGCTGCAAGCTTGGAGCGGCGGGCCAAGGTCATGGTTTCGCCCTGAACACCCAAGCGCGCGGTGGAGCTTGAGCTCAGAAGCGAAGCGACGGATTCCTCAAGCCGGTGTCGCTGTCCCATGACGACCTCAGCGATCTGACCGCCCTTCCACGGGTCGAGAAACTCGTCATATCGCGGATCGGAAATGATGGCCGCGGTACCGCCGGCCCACACGACGAGCAGACTATCGTGGCCGAGGAACCCCGTGAGATACCAGATGTCCTTCTCCGTGGTGACGAGAAGGGCGTCAAGCCGCTGCTCTGCGAGGATAGTTCGGAGCCGATTCAGCCGGCCGACGTAATCGGGTTTGGCCTGCGAGTTCATGGCCGGGAGTATACCGCTTCCGCGATCATGGTGCCATCTGATCCGAACATCGCGGCATCGGCAGAGAATGAGCGCGGCTGGCTGGATCAACCAGCCGTGACTTGCCCCGACTCATGATCGATCGGCCTCAATGAGACGGGTCGGTCGAGAATCTCTTTCAGGATAATCGCCTGCCTGAGTGCGCCGGGCTTTTCGAGTATTTGTCGAACGAGGCCCAATTGCGGGCCTTGCAATGCATAGGGGCTGATGCCCTCGACCCGTTCCGTGGCCAGCCGTGATGCCCGCTCGCGCCGCTGTGCAGCCGCCGCCTCCATCTGCCGCCGCTTCCGCTCCTGGGCCTCGCGCTGCTGCTCCCGCAATCTGGCCTGATGTTCCAACCGCCGCTGCGCTTGAAGCCGCGCCGCTCGCTCCGCGGCCTGCCGCTCTGCCACGATGTCGGCGGGAGATCGGGCGGCTCTGCCACTTTGTTGCGGGGCGCGCTGGGGCGGCTGTTGAGGCAGCCGAGAGGCAGTTTCGCGCCCCGGTCGCCGAGCAGGCGTCGGGATCGAGGCTGCGCCGCTGTTGCGGACTTGCACCGGACGGCCCTGCGACTGCCGCCGCATGCGAAGCTCTTCCAGCTGCGCCTGACGGCGTGCCGCAATCTCATCAAGCCGCGATCGGCTTGGCGCTGTGGCTGACGCACTCTCGCTAGGGCTTGCCCCCCCTGCCATGCGCCGCTGCCGCGCTTGCTCCGCCATCTTCTCCTGCTGCTGCTTCTTGGCGATCGCATTGACGATTGCAGCAACGATCTGCCAGACCGCAGCGATAATGAGGATGATGAAGAAGAGCGTGCTTTGTCCGGGCATCTCTGCACATTGTAGCGGAAGCGCAAGGGACCAGTGGCAGAAAACATTGCATGAGATATCGCCATTCGTGCGGTTCGGCCCGGCTCTGGCCCGGCACACAGAGCGGCGGCGTTATGCATCAGCGACAAGCACGCGCTCGCCGCCGGCCCGCTGCGCCCAGTCAAACTGCACACCGTACACCTCCCGCAGCAGGTCGATCCGCAGCACATCCTGCACGGGCCCGGCTTCGATCAGCCGCCCGTCATTCAAGAGCCAAACGTCATCCGCCAGCCGGGCAGCAAGCGCCAGGTCATGCAAGGCAATCAGGATCGTGATGCCTTCTTCGGCAAGTTCGCGCAGCAAGCGCGCGCATTCGCGCACATGACGCAGATCCATTGCGGACATCGGCTCATCGAGAATGAGGTGACGCTGGTGCGCGTTCGGCTGCGATTGGCCACGCATGGCTAGTCGAGGACCGGCAAGTTGCGCGATCGCCCTCGCCAACGTCACGCGCTGCTGTTGCCCAACCGAGAGCGCGGGATATGGCCGATCCGCCAGATCCGTCAGCTCCAATCGCGCCATCGCCTGTGCAACGGCCTCCGGATTTCCAGGCAGTGCGTAACGCCCAAGTTCGACAACTTCGCGCACGGTGAATGACGCTGAGACGGTCGATCGCTGCGGAACGTAAGCGACCTGCTGCGCCATGTGATACGCGCTCATGCGATGGGCAGCCCTTCCATCAATGAGCGCTGCGCCGGAAGTGGGCGTGATCGCGCCGATGATGCAGCGAAGCAGCGTCGATTTCCCCGCCGCATTCGGGCCGAGGATGGCGGTGATCTTCGCATGAGCCGCCTGTGCCGTGACGCCGCGCAGCGCGTGGACAGAACCATAGTGATGCGTCAGTTGTTGCACAAGAAGCGGCACGGGGGAGTGTAGGCCGTGATGGTGCAACCGTAGATGTGATTGCGATCCGCCAGGACAGCGGCTTCCGCCACACGGCTATGGCGTTGCGATTCGATCCTCAACCGCTGAACAAGCGTCGATGGCGTCACTTACCGCACTTGTCAGATCGCTCCTCATTCGCTGCACGATGTCGTCATCATCAAGAAGCGGCAGGTTGATGCGCACGTTCCATGCCGCGGCACGCGCCGCGGCTTCGGCGAGCACCGCAGCAATCGCAAGGTCACTCCCGAGCATCTTGTTGGTCTTTCCCACCAGTCGATCGAGCATCTCCAACAGTTCATTGCATGCCACCAGCACGCGCATCGGCGCATCGATCGCCGCCGCCACAGCGTCCGCCCACTGCGCTTTGCGCGCCGGATCATCGCGCTCCAGCTTCCACAAAGCATTGAGCGCGCTGTACGCATTCGCATCCTGCTCCGCAAGGTCGAGTGCGTTGTTCGAGAATTTCTCCATGGCTGCGATTGCCTCGCGATGAAGCTCTTCATGGCCGGCGAGCGACTTTTTCCCCTCCGAGAACCGTAGCACCATCTGCCCGAGCGCAGCCCCAAGAGCCATCACCACCGGCGCAACTGCGCCGCCGCCTGGCGCCGGCGTCTTCGCGGCAATCTGCGAGAGCAACTCCTGAACGGTCAAATCATCAAGTCGCATAATTCAGGCATCACAAGCCGGGGCAGAGCCCCTCCAAGCGGTGGCAGATCGACTCTCACTCACCGCCTGATCGAGGCATTGAGCGTCTTCTCCAGCGCCTTCATCAAGGCATCCATCTGCGGATCAACATCATCATGCTTGAGTGTGCGATCAGGCGCTCGGAACCGCAGACGAAGCGTAAGCGATTTCTTGCCGGGTTCAATTTGCTTGCCGCGAAACGTCGTGACGAACTCAATCGCTTCCAAGTGGTCAAGCGCGAGCGAGGCGGCGAGGACGTGAACATCGCGCCACAGCACAACATCATCAAGCACCGCAGACAGGTCACGCTCAATCGCCGGAAATGCAGGCAGCGCGTGCGCTTCCGTCTCCGGCGGATAGTGCACATAGTGCGCAGGCAGGCCGATTTCCGCAGCGCAAATGCTCTCATCGAGATCGAACAGCCGCCGCGCCTCCTCGCTGAGCAGGCCGAACGTCCCAAGCACCTCGCTCTCATTCCCCGCCTGCCCTCCTCTCTTGCTCCTGATGCGCACGGCCGCAGCAGCGCCCCGCGCAAACCATGTCACCCGCTCATCTTCCAGCGGCTCGACTTCCACACTCGCCTCATGACCGAGCACAATCTGCACAAGCCGATCGATCACACCGCGCGCCTGCCGAATGCCTTCTTCCGGCGACTTGGCCGGGTGAATGAATGCAAGGTTGTCGCGTTCGAGATGTGAATCACCCGCACGGGCAAAGACGGCTGCCGATTCAAAGAGCATCACATCCGCGACGCCGTTGTCACGATTGTGCGCATACACGCGCAAGAGCGACGGCAGAATCGACGGCCGCAGCGCCGGCTCCGCCTTCGCGCGATCATCATCAATCAGCAGCAACCCCATTCCGCCCGGCAGAAAGGCGGTGGCATGACGCTCGCTGATGAGCGAATGCGTTACAGATTCGAGATAGCCCATGCCGACGAGCGCATCATTCACCGCGCGCTTGGCGAGCACGGTCGATTGCGGCGGTGCGATGCGCACTTCGAGCTTCTCCGCAATGGGAATGTTGTCGTGGCCGAACATGCGGCCGACTTCTTCGATCAGATCGGCCTCGCGCTCGATGTCGATGCGTTCATATGGAATGGTGCACTCGATTCGGCCGTTCGAATTCACTGGCGAGAAGCCGAGGCGATCGAGGGCGGCGATGATCCGCGCATCCTCGATCGCAACGCCCAACAGCGCGCGGCACCGGTCAGGCCTCATACTCACGATGCGCTGTTCCGGTATCGACAGGCCGGCCGCCACGACGCCTTCGCAAAGTTCACCGCCGCACAGTTCGAGAATGAGCGCAGCAAGTCGATCGGCGGCCTGGTTGATCTGGCCCGGATGAACGCCGCGCTCGAAGCGATACGATGAGTCGCTCGCAATGCCAAGCCGCCTGCTGGTGGCGCGGACGGCTGCCGGGGCAAAGGTCGCCGCCTCGATGAGGATGTCGGTGGTTGAATCGCGCACGGCTGTGAGAGCGCCGCCCTTGACTCCTGCAATCGCGACCGCCCGCTCGGCGTCGGCAATCACAAGATCTTCCTCACTCAACTTCACTTCAACAGCGCCTTCACCGATGGGCAGGAACGGCTCTTGAGCACGGGCGCGGCGAATCATGATCTGCGAACCCTGAAGCGTTGCCAGGTCGAACACGTGCGTCGGCTGGCCGAGTTCGAAGAGGACGAAGTTGGTGGCATCGACGAGGTTATTGCGCGGGATGTCGCCTCGAGCAGCGATGCGATCGGCGAGCCAGGCGGGAGACGGGCCGACCTTCACGCCGCGAATCACACGCGCCGTGTAAAGCGGGCACAGGTCTGGCTCGTGATTGGCGACCTGAATCAACGACGAGGCTGTGGGTCGGCTCGAGTGGAGCGTGAACTGCGGCGTCTTCAGCCGGCGCTCCGAAAGCGCTGCCGCCTCACGCGCAAGGCCAAGATGGCACGCACAGTCTCCTCGGTTCGAGGTGAGCTCGAAATCCAGCCGGGTATCACTCCCATCGCTTACGGTGACGTTTTCACTGCCTTCGCACGGGAAGCCGGCCCGGGTGAGCAGGTCGGCCAGCTCCTCAGGTGAGGCCGGTGGATCGAGGTAGTCGTTGAGCCATCGTGCAGTCGTGAGCATGAAGCTCAGAAGCGTACCGCAGCGCGGCTGATCGGACAAAGACGGCCTGCAACAGGTGCGGCACGCCTCCACACCCGCGCCGGGTGACTGAAGGCGCCTATCGGTAGCAATACCTACATCCATCGCCTGATGAATCCCCCTAAAGAGGCGGATTACGCCGCATTACATCCGCCAAGCCGCCTTGACCCCAGTAAATTGTAGCATATGCTACTATTCAGATGACGTTGCGCACCAGTGAGCCCAATCCCTTTGTGAAGGTTCGAGCCGATCATGCCACGGAAACGGCGGAGGACTACGTGGAAGCAGTCTCGGACCTCGTGCATCGCAACGGCGAGTGCCGAGTGCGCGACTTGGCGGAACACATGGGTGTCTCGCATGTGACGGTCACGCGCATCGTCGCACGGCTGCAGGAGGAAGGGCTGATCGAAACCGAGCCATACCGCCCGGTTCGGCTGACCGCGACCGGCGAAAAACTGGCTGCCGCCACTCGTCGCCGCCATGAGACGGTGTTCAACTTTCTGCTCGCGCTCGGCGTGCCTCGTTATGAGGCGGAACGTGACACGGAGGGCATCGAGCATCACGTGGGCGAGGCCACCCTTTCGTGCATGGACGCGTTCCTGAAGAGACATCATCAATCGGAGTTGCGATGAGACGCATGAACTTTCAACTGCCCGTGCTCGTGCTGCTCGCGCTGGTGATCTCGGGCATCGCCGGCTGCGGTTCCGGCGCGACGGCCAACGATACGGCAGACCATCGAATCACGATCGTTGCGACAACCGGCATGATTGCGGATGTCGTGCGCAACATCGCTGGCGATCGGGCCGAAGTTCACGCGCTGATGGGTCCGGGCGTCGATCCGCATCTATATCGCCCCAAGCGCAGCGATGTGAGCCGGCTCCTCGCAGCCGACCTCGTGCTCTACAACGGCCTGCACCTCGAAGGGCGCATGAGTGAAACACTGGAGCAGATCGCTTCGAGCGGCTCGCGCGTGATCGCTGTCGCAGAAGCACTTCCAGAGAGCGAACTCCTTGATTCCGACGAGTACCCGGGCACATACGACCCGCACGTCTGGATGGACGTGCGGTTGTGGATGAACGTCTGTGACGCGATTACCGATGCGCTGATCGAACTTGATCCGGCGGGCGCATCAACATACACGGGCCGAAGCGAGTCCTATCGGCAGGAACTCGAATCCCTGCATGACTGGGCGCAGCGGTCGATCGCCACCATTCCAAAGGAGCAGCGCGTTCTGGTCACCGCACACGATGCCTTCAACTATCTGGCCCGGGCCTACGACATTGAAGTTGAGGCGCTCCAGGGCATCAGCACTGAGTCTGAAGCGGGGCTCCAGAAGATCGAATCAGTCGTCGAACTGCTGGTTTCGCGCCGAGTCGCCGCCGTCTTCACCGAAACCTCGGTGAACGACAAGAACGTACGCACGTTGATCGAGGGCGCCAAGGCGCGCGGCCAGGCGGTGCGCATCGGAGGCGAGCTCTACTCCGATGCCCTTGGTGCACAGGAAACTTCGGGCGGAACCTACGTCGGCATGATCGAGCACAACATCAAGACGATCACCCGCGCGCTCGGCGGCAGCGTACCTGATCGGCGTTCCCTTGAACATGCAGCCGCAGAGCAGCCATGACGACCGCCCAGCAATACGCTCAGATCGAAGCGACACATGCGCCGGTCGAACACGCCGCTCCGCTGTCACTGCGCGATATCACCGTTGCATACCGAAGCAAGCCGGTGCTGTGGGACATCGACTACGACGCTCCACACAGCGCGTTGGTTGGAATCATCGGTCCGAACGGCGCGGGCAAGAGCACGCTCATCAAGGCCGCGCTCGGCCTTGTGCCGCTGGCATCGGGCGAAGTGAGAATATTCGGCCAGCCGGCCGTGACGCAACGGCGGAGAGTCGGCTATGTGCCGCAACGCGAATCGGTGGATTGGGACTTTCCCGCAACTGCGCTCGATGTGGTTGTCATGGGACGCTATGGCAAAATCGGCTGGCTCCGCCGCATCGGCCGTGAACACAAGCATGCCGCCATGCAATGTCTTGAGCAGGTGAACATGGCTGAGTTTGCGCACCGGCAGATCGGCCAGCTCTCCGGTGGCCAGCAGCAGCGCGTGTTTCTGGCACGAGCACTGGCGCAGGAAGCGGACCTGTATCTCATGGATGAGCCGTTTGCCGGCGTTGACGCTGCGACCGAGCGCGCGATCGTCGAGATCCTGCGTGAACTGCGCAGCCGCGGCAGGACATGCCTCGTCGTGCATCACGATCTTCATACTGTCGGCGAGTACTTCGACCACGTAATGCTGCTCAACATGCGCCTGATCGCGGCCGGTCCCACGCGAGAGATCTTTACGCATGAAAACCTGCGCAAGACCTATGGCGGACGCCTTACATTGCTCGATAAGGCGACGGCTGCTGCTGTGCGCGGCGAACTGGAATGAGCCATGAGTGGATTCTGGGACGATCTCGGCCGGACGCTCTTGCTCGATGTGCCGTACAACACATCGCTGGTGCTGCGCAGCGCAGCGACGCTGGGGGCTGCCTGCGGCTTGATCGGCGTTTTTCTGCTGCTGCGCAAGCGGTCGCTTGTGGCTGATGCGCTGGCGCATGCGACGCTGCCGGGCGTGGGCATTGGATTCCTGCTCGCGATCGCTCTGGGACACAATGCACGCTCACTTCTCATTCTGCTTCCAGCAGCGGCCATCGCCGGCGTCATCGGAGTATTGGGCATCAACCTGCTCAAAGCGCTGCCGCGCGTGCGCGAAGATGCGGCGATCGGGGCTGTGTTGAGCGTCTTCTTTGCGATCGGAGTCGTGCTCCTGGGCGTTATCCAGATGATGCCGACATCGGAGAAAGCCGGCCTGCATAGTTTCATCTTCGGACAGGCGGCGACGCTGACCAGCGCCGACAGCCGGCTCATTCTTACTGCCGCTGCGTTTGCTGCGGTCGTGTCGATTGCGACGTTCAAGGAACTGCGCCTTCTTTGCTTCGATCCTGACTTTGCGGGAAGTATCGGCTTCTCGCGACGCGCTCTTGACGCACTGCTGATGGCATTGGTCGTCGTCCTCACGGTCATCGGTCTGCATGCCGTTGGCGCGCTCCTGATGGTGGCGCTGCTCATCATTCCGGCTGTGGCTGCGCGCTTCTGGACGGAGCGGCTCGGACGAATGGCTGCTATTGCCGCGTTGATCGGCGCGATGGGCGCGTACACCGGCGCAGCCGCATCGGCGGCCGCTGCGCGTGTGCCCACGGGACCGGCCATGGTTCTTGCCTGTGGCGGGCTTCTTCTTGTGAGCATGATGATTGCGCCCAGGCGCGGCTTGATCATTGAGTTTGGGCGCAGATGGTCGCTTCGCGCTGAAATCGCGCGGCAGCACTTACTTCGCGCGATGTATGAACGTGGTGAGATCACAGGCGACATCAATGCGCCGGTCATGCTGGCCGATCTGCGCGAACGCCGCGGCTGGTCGCGGGCTCGGCTGGCGCGTCTGCTCGGCGGGGCGCAGCGGCGAGGTGAAGTCACCTCCAAAGAGGGCGGACACATCCTCACGCCGACCGGACTTGAATCCGCTGCACGGATCGTCCGCACACACCGGCTGTGGGAACACTACCTCACGACGCAGGCCGATGTCGCACCGTCTCAGGTCGATCGCGCCGTCGAAGAAATTGAGCATGTCCTGGGTGATGCGATTGTGGCGGAACTTGAACGCTCGATGCAGTCGGCGTCCACACAGGAAATGCCCGAGTCGCCGCACCTCCTCGGAGAGGCGCCGTCGACCACACGCCGCGATCCGGAGACGCTGCCATGAGCATTGATGCCTTTCTCATGCAGGACTTTCCGATGCTCGCGGCGGGAATGTTTGCTTCGATTTCATGCGCGACCGTCGGCTGCTTCCTCGTCCTTCGGCGCATGTCGCTCATGGGCGATGCAATTAGCCACGCTGTCTTACCTGGGATCGTGGCGGCGTTTGTGTTCACCGGCGCGATCACGGCCATGCCCGTGTTCATCGGGGCTACGGTGGTCGGAGTGCTCACGGCCTTTCTGACGCAGATGATTCACCGGCACGGCCACATCGAAACCGGCGCGTCGATGGGCGTCGTGTTCACGATGCTCTTTGCGATCGGGGTTCTGATGCTCGAACAGACCGGAGCCGGCGCGGTTCATCTTGATGCGGAATGCGTCCTCTATGGCGCGATGGAGAACGTCCTATGGATTGACCGATTTCCGCGACAGGTGACGACGCTGGCGATTGTGGCTGCGCTCAATCTCGGTCTCGTCACCGCCTTGTTCAAGGAGTTTCGCCTGGCGACATTCGACCCAGGCCTTGCAGCATCGCAAGGCATCAGCGCGGGGTTCATTCACTACCTGCTCATGACAATGACAGCTGTAACGGTCATTGCGTCCTTTGAAGCCGTCGGTTCGATACTCGTTGTCGCCATGCTCATCGTGCCCGCCATGATCGCGCATCTCTTTTGCAATCGGCTGAGCATGATGCTGATCGTTGCGGTTCTCGTCGCAATCATCGCTTCAACGGGTGGCTACATCGCCGCAGCAGCATTCGATCTCAATGCCGCCGGCATGATCGGCGTCATTCTCGGCTTGCTGCTCGTGATTGCAGGACTCTTCGCGCCCGGCGGCTGGTTGCGACGCCATGCTCGCCAGCGGTCATTGACGCTGTGCAAAGCATGACCGTTAGCCCACACGGCGGGCGATGATCATGGCCATCTCCAGCGCTTGCTCGTAGTTCAGTCGCGGATCGACCTGTGTGCGGTAGGCGCGGGTGAGGTCGTCTTCGGAGAGGCCGCGTGCGCCGCCGGTGCATTCGGTGACGTTGTCGCCAGTGAGTTCGAAATGTACACCGCCGAGGTAGGTGCCCTTTTGCTTATGGATCTCGAAGCACTGCTCAAGCTCAGCAAGGATGTGCTCGAACTTTCTCGTCTTGACGCCGGTCGCAGTGCGCTCTGTATTTCCATGCATGGGATCGCAGACCCAGAGTACGGGGCGCCTTGACCTTGCGACGGCTTCGATCAGCGGCGGCAACGTCCTGCCGATGTGATGCGCACCGAAGCGCGTGATGAGCGTGATGCGACCGGGCTCATTGTTCGGATTCAGCGCTTCGAGGAGCGTAAGGACGTGGTCCGCGAGGAGCCGGCTGTCGTGAGAACCGGGGGCTTCCGCCACGCGGCTGTTGGGAGCAAGGCCACCGACTTTGATCGCGATGGGATTGTTGATGCCTCGAAGATACTCGACGTGTGCGCCGATCGGATCGGAGGTGCGCACGCCGAGCCACGGGAAATGTGTGGCGAGGTTGTACCATCCTTCGCGGTGGGGCACTCGTCTGGTTTGGGCCTGTTCATAGAGCAGGTGCAGCGCTTCGTGGCTGGTGTAGAAATCGACACGCGAGAGTTGCCCGATCTGCACGCCGGAAAGCGTTTCCATGAAGCGCAGCGATTGGCCGATGGCTTCGACCATCTTTTGATATTCCGCCGCTTGAGGTGAGTGCTTGACGAAATCGAGATCCCAATATTCGGGGTGGTGCAAGTCGGCGAAGCCGCCATCGATGAGCGCGCGGATGAAGTTCAGCGTGAGCGCAGCCCGCTCGTAGCCGCGCAGCATGAGCGTTGGATCGGGTGTGCGGGCTTCCGGAGTGAATTCAATGCGGTTGATGGTGTCGCCGCGGTATGTTGGCAGCGTGATCTCGCCGACGGTTTCGGTGTCTTCGGAGCGCGGCTTGGCATACTGGCCGGCGAAGCGACCGACACGGATGACGCGTTTCTTCGTGCCATGCACAAGCACGAGCGACATCTGGAGGAGGATTTTGAGTTTGTCAGCTATTGCGGACGACTCGCAATCATCGAACGATTCGGCACAGTCGCCGCCCTGGAGGAGGAAGCGGCTGCCCTCTTGCGCGTCGGCGAGCTGTGACTTGAGCGATTCGATCTCCCAGGAAGAGACAAGCGGCGGGAGTTTCGCAAGTTGCGCGACTGCCTCGCAAAGCGCGCGCTCGTCGGGGTATTGCGGCTGCTGAAGCGCATCGCGGCTCTGCCAGGATGAAGGGGACCAGTCGCTCATGGTTCGGGCGATGATCGTAGCGTACCGCGCGGCAGACGAACACTGCAATTCCTTCACGGGCCATTGCGGCAACATCGCTGAAGTGAGCTTCTACTCCACGTCGGCCCATAAAAAAACCCCGATGCCAGAGCACGGCACGCCCTACCTGCTCTGCTCACGCATCGGGGAACGATTTCTTGTCAGGCGGCGGTTGCTCGTTCTTCTGAGTGCAATCGCCGCGTCTTTCACTTCACAGTTCGCAACATCACTGGTGCCGGTTGCGTCCTTAGGAAGAACGCATGAGAGCGGAAGAATGTTCGCCACTTTGCGCGGTTCTGTTGCAAATGCAGTTGCGCGAAACCGAGCGGAACAGGAGAGCGGCGCAATCAAACGGTTCAGCTTGGCGCTACCGCGGGCAAGGCCCCCACGACGCCAACAGTACAAGCAGGTCGGGCACGCCGACATGAAGATCGCCCGTAAAGTCTGCCGTGCACGTCGCCTCGCATGGCCCCCACGCTGCGAGCAGTGCCAACAAATCCGGCACGCCGACCGCGCCGCTACTGGTGAGGTCGGCTGGGCACGCAGCGGTGTCGCCGACACCGATCTTGAGCGTAAGGTCGAGTTCGCTGCTGCCTGCGCCGGGGAGGTTCTCATCGCTCGTGTGGATGGTGAGCGAGAAATTGTGAATGCCAAGCGGCGCAGCGTCCGTGTTAAACGTGAAAACGAGCACAGCCGGAACGCTGCCGATATCGTCTGCACTTTCACTGATGATCGCAAGCGGCGGCGCTTCGCCGCTAACCTCATCGACATTCATCAGGGCCTGAGATTCTGCAAGATAGCCGAAGTTAAACACCGGCACCTCGATCAGGTGTTCGCCCGTGTCCGGCTCCAGATCGAGTTCAACGATCAACGTCGTGTCCAACGAGCTGGATGAGAACGATGGTTGGGACGGAGCGATGATCTGGCCGCTCGTGTGGCGCACGATCTGCGGCGGTTGGACGGCATCGTTGGCGCTCGCAAAGGTGACCGAGCCGCTTGCGGGTCCGGATGGTGCGCCGGTTGTATCCAGCGCCAAGATGCCGATCACTGGTCCTTCGAGCGCAGTTGCCTCACCAAAGTCACCTCCAACGATCAGTCCGCTGCCGCTCACTTCAAATTGAAGCACATCCGCACCCATGGGGGTCACCACATGCGAGGCATTGACGCTGTTCGTGACGCTCCATTCGATTTCAATCTGCGCGCCAGCGATCACCATTCCAAAATCGGCTGGTGAAATAGTCGCAGTCATTCGCGCCGGAAGTTGATAATCCGCGACAACGGGTATGTGATCGGAGGCGTCATGAAGCGCATCGGCGATGAAGTTCGAGAAGGCGACATCTCCCGGAATGTAGAAGTTGTTGCCCTGATTGATCGCAACGTCGTACTTGAAACCATCGTTGCCGAAGGAGCGATACGTGCCGGGAATCAGCGACAAGCCGCTGCCGTCCTGCAGTGGCGCGGTGCTCAGTTGAAAGTCAAACCGGTCATCCATGCCGCCCGAGGCCAGGCCGTTTGCCGTGATGGTGCGCGGCGACTGTGTGTGCTTGATCGCATTGCCCGGTCCGGCCCACGAACCGATCCCCAGCGGATCGAACGCGCGATTATGAAGCGCGCCCGAAAGCCATTCCAGATAGCCCGGTTCAGCGTTGTGATAGAAATTGAAATCGCCTGCGTAGATGATGTTTCGATCCGGGCCGAGCGTATGCGCATCATCGCGAATCTGTTGAACACCCCACAGTCGCAGGTTCTGATTCGCGGCGCCCGTATCAGATTTCAGATGCGCGGAGTAGATATAGAACCCCGCGAGTGGAGAGTCATAGCCGAGTACGCGCAGATGCCAGCGATCAGCCATACGACCGGCCCCTGTTGCGATATCCGTATGTTCGGAGGGATTTTCAAGCAACATGCCCGCGCGGTAGAACATGGCCTGCGAGCCGGCTGAATCGTCCTCACCGGAAGCATTGGTGAATGTTCCCGGCGCGTACAGCACACCCGGCGGAGCGCTGGCGTTGAGCAGTTGCTGGAGCACCGGAAAGTCATTGCTGCGCACTTCCTGAAAGATGAAGAGCGACACCGGCACCGCGAACCCCGGCCTGTCATCTTCGTGCAGGGATGCGAAGACATCCATCAGCGCATCCGGATCACCCAGCAGATGCGCCACGTTGTAGTTCACCACTCGAAGTTGGCCGTGCGCCCGTCCGAGGACGATGAACGGCAGCGCCATGGCAAGGACGCATAGGAGGACGGTGATGGGTCTGTACGAGTCGATGCGGGTCATGAAGGGAGGCGAGACGGTGTGATGGCGGTGTCGGAGCGCGGCACAGGAGTGGATTCAATCGTACTGTTCGACGCTGGCCGATCCAAGCAAAATCCACCGGTGATGCACTTCTCTATGATCTGCAATACGATGCCCTTCCCGATTCGTTGCAGTCGATTGCCGCAGCAGCGGGAGTTCGGCAACTTATAGGCCCCCTCTCCAACACATCTTCTCATCACTATGCGTATCTCATCACGTCGTTCCCGGCTTGTCCTCGCCGTCCTCTGCGTCTCATGTGCCTCGGCCACAAAGCCCGCCGACGCACAGCAGGTCGAGCCGGAAGTATTCACGCTGGACAACGGCATGAAGTTTCTGCTTTTGCCGCGCGCCGACCAGCCGCACAACATTGCCGCCGGCTGGGTGGCGAAAGTCGGCTCCGTCGATGAGCAGCCGGGCATGACCGGCATGGCGCACTTCTTTGAACATCTCATGTTCAAGGGCACTCGCACCATCGGCACCAGCGACTGGCGCCTTGACAATCGCCTCATCCTCACACAAGACGGCCTGCGCGAGAACATGCTCCACATCATTTGGAACGAGCAGTATGAACGCTACCGTCGCGGCGAGATCGACGATCCATGGGATCCGCGCAACGACACTGAAGAACTCGCCAATCTGCGTCGAACGCTCAACGAGATGATTGAGAAGCATCGTGAGGTCATCGTCAAGGACGAGTTCGATGCCATCTACACACGCCTGGGCGGCTCGGGGATGAACGCCTTCACCAGCCACGACCTGACGTTCTATTTCATCAACGTGCCCAGCAATCGCTTTGAACTCTGGGCGTGGATGGAATCTGATCGACTGATCGATTCGGTCTTTCGTGAGTTTCACTCGGAGCGCGATGTCGTCCACGAAGAGCGGCGGCTGCGCACCGAAGCCACGCCGACCGGCGAGTTCGATGAGCAGTTCGACGCCATGTTCTGGCAGTCTTCACCCTATTCCTGGCCGGTGATCGGCTGGCCGTCTGATCTCAACAGTTACACCCGCGAAGAGGCGCTTCGCTTTTATGAAACCTACTACCAGCCAGCCAACCTCGTCGGCGTCATCGTCGGCGACTTCGATTCTGATGAAATCAAACCGGTGATCGGGACGTACTTCAGCCGGCTCGGCCGGGAAGGCGCGCGTTGGGAGGACACGGTTGAAGGCAAACCCGTCGTCGCCCCGCGCGTGCCACCGGTAGTGACTCTCGAGATGCAGCAGCGCGCGGAGAAGCGCATGGAGGCGGAGTGCAATTGTCATCCGCAGATTCAGGTGCGCTACCACACGGTTCCGCACAACCACGCGGACAGTTTCGCGCTGGAGATTCTTGCTGCAATCCTGAACGGGCGCAGCGGACGGCTGTATCTGAGCATGGTGGAAGGCCGATCAATTGCTTCAACCGCGGCCGCCATGCAGGAATCGCGCCGGCTGGCGGGCGCGTTCACGTTCACCGCACAAGTCAAAGGCGAGACCACGCCGCACGACCTCGAACAGGCCTGGTACGAGGAACTTGAACGGCTCCAGAATGAACCGGTGTCCGAGCGAGAATTGCAGAAGGTGAAGAATCAGGCGGCCGCCGATGCCTATCGCTCACTTCAGGCGAACTTCTTCATCATGGTGCAGCTCGGGTATTACGAGGCGCTTGGCGGTTGGGAATACATCAATGAAGCGCCGCGGCGTCTCCAGGAAGTGACGGCGGAGGACATTCAGCGCGTGGCCAAGACGTACTTCGAGCCACGCAACCGGGCCGTGGCAATCTACACGCGCAAGGCGGGAACAGAGCCGATGGGCGCGGACGACCCTGAGTTCGCCGCACTCTCGCCCCAGGCCCAGGCGCAGGTTTCGCAGATGCTCCGTCAACTCAATGCGGTCGAGAACATTGATGAGCTGCGGCAGATTGCCGCAATCCTGTCCCAACAGGTCGATGCTGCGCCAGAAGAGCATCGCGCGGCGATTCGCTACCTGCTTCGCAAAATTGAAGAGCGCATTGCGGAGCTTGATTCGGGTGAATCCGCAGAAGAGACCGACGATGAACGATGATCAACGCTTCATGGCGCAAGCAATCAAGACAACCATAGAAACCAACATGAAATTCAACCACTTTCGTTCGCTCATTCCGCTATGTGTCGTTGGTGTGTTTGTCGGTTCCCTCGCGCAGACGCAGGAGATTCCGCCGCGTCCGGAGGAGATCGAGTTTCCGCCGCTCCAGTTTGAACCGCCGCACCCTTCAGCGTTTCGACATGAACTCTCCAATGGCATACCGGTGTACCTGGCGCCGTCGCACGAGTTTCCGCTCATTGATGTGCGCTTCACGTTCAAGGGCGGCTCCTACCTTGATCCGGACGACCAAGTCGGCCTGGCCGGCGCACTTGGCGCGATGATGCGAACCGGCGGCACACAGGAGCTGTCAGCCGATCAGTTCGATGAGGAAGTCGATTTCCTTGCTGCGAACATCGGCGCCTCCGTCGGCGCGACGCAATCCTCGGCTTCGCTCAACGCGCTCGCCTCCAACTTCGATGAGGCGTTCGCGCTCTTCATCGATATGGTGCGCAGACCGGCTTTCCAGGAAGATCGGCTTGACGTGTACAAGCATCAGGCCATCGAGCGCATGCGCCAGCGCAACGACCGGCCGCAATCCATTCTCAACCGCGAGTGGAACTTCCTGATGTACGGCTCGGATCATTATCGCGCCAGCCAGCCGACGCTCGCGTCGATTGAATCAATCACGAAGGACGACCTGCAAGCCCTGCACGAGAGTATCTTCCAGCCGGGCAATCTCATCGTCTCCATCACCGGCGATTTTGATGAAAAGGAGATGCTGGCGATACTGGAGAAGACCCTTTCAGACTGGCCGATGCGCGAGCGCGTTCAGGATCCGCCCGCCCCGGAGGTTCAATTGGAACCAGGGGTGTACCGGATCGAGATGGATATCCCGCAAGGCAATGTTGCGATCGGCCAGCGCGCCATCGAGCGCGATCATCCCGACTACTTCCCGATGCTGCTGCTCAACGACATTCTCGGCGGCTCGGGGTTCACCAGCCGCGTCACTCGCCGGGTGCGCAGTGATGAAGGGCTGGCCTACTCTGCGTGGACCGCTTTCTCGCCTGAGGTGTATTTTCCGGGCGAACTGAGCGCCGGCTTCCAGTCGCAAAGCCGCACCGTCGCGCTTGCCGCCAAGATCATCTTTGAAGAGTTCGAGCGCATCCGTACGGAACCGGTGAGTGAAGATGAGTTGGCGATGTCGAAGGCCTCGTTCATCGAGACATTTCCACGTCGGTTCGAGTCGCGCCAATCAATGCTGGCCCAGTTCGTGAACGACGAACTCACCGGCCGGGATCCCACGTTCTGGCAGGAGTTTCGAGCAAACATCAATGCGGTGACGGCAGATGACATTCTGCGCGTCGCCAAAGAGCACATCGACCCGCAGCGCATGATCATGCTTGTCGTCGGCCGGTGGGACGACATCGCACCGGGCGACCTGCAGGGCCGCGCGTCCATGGCCGAATTCTTCGGCGGCGAAGCGACCGAGCTGCCGCTCCGCGATCCGCTCACGCTTCGATAATGAGGTGAGCGGGGCTCCTGCGTGGTCGTCGCATTACGCCACTCTCGCCTGAGCGAAGTCTCGCGCGATGTTCATTGCGTCAGCCACTCTTGAAGGATCCTTGCCACCCGCCTGAGCCATGTCAGGCCGGCCGCCGCCTCCGCCGCCACACGCCTTCGCCGCCTCGCGCACCCAGTCGCCTGCCTTGAGACCCTTCTCAATCAGCGGCTTGGGTACAGCCGCAGCGATGGCGACCTTGCCTTCCGCTTCATCTGTAGAGAAGAGCATCACCGCGCTCTCTTCGCACTTCGCGCGAATGACATCCATTGCAGCAAGCAACAGATCCTTGTCCGCGCCATCGATGCACTCGATAATAACGGTGGCATGGGCGTCACGCCCCTGTGAATCCGCAATCTGCCGCGCCCGCTCAACGACCTCATCGCGCGCCGAGGCCTGCGACTTCTTGCGCACTTGTTTGACCTTCTCGCGCAGCGCATCAAGTCCCTCCTGCAACCGCGCCTTGATGGAACCGCTTGTCACGATTTGCTCGATGTCGCCTGCGATCGAGTCGAAGGCGCGCACCAGTGAATCGCCTTCAAGGCCCGTTGCCTCGCGGAGTCGCTCGATCGCCTTCTCCCCTGCTTCACGTGCCCGCACCGCCGCCTCGCCCGTCAGCGCCGTTACGCGCCGCACGCCTGCCGCCAGCGCGCCTTCCCCCGTGAGCACGAACGATCGCACTTCGCCGGTTGAATTGAGATGGGTTCCTCCGCAGAATTCAACGGAGTATTGCCGCCACTTGGGATCATGCGGCTTCTCCTTCATCTCGGAGAGACCGCCGGCCGGCGCAATGGCGACGACGCGCACCGGATCGGGATACTTCTCGCCGAAGACCGCGCGCACGCCGTCGATTGATCTCGCCTGCTCAAGCGGCATCTCCTCCGCCTGGACGGGCAGGTTCTTCTGAATGAAATCGTTGACAATAGACTCGACGCGCTCGATCTCCGCCGGCTTCATGCCGTGCCTCGCTGAAAAGTCGAACCGCAAACGATCCGGCGCGACGAGCGAACCCTTCTGATCGACGCTCTCGCCGATCACCTCGCGCAGCGCGAAGTTGAGCAGGTGCGTTGCCGTGTGATTGGCCTGGATCGGCAACCGGCGTTTACGGTCGATCGCGACCTGCACCCGCTCGCCGACACGCAGCCGGCCATCGGTGACGCGCCCGATGTGCAGCACGTAACCTGCAACTGTCTGCGTGTCCTCAACCTCAAAGCGCCCCGCACGATGAGAGTCTGCGCGTCCGAAGCCGGCTTCATAATCGCGCCCGATCTCGCCGGTGTCGCCGACCTGGCCGCCTGATTCAGCGTAATGGTTCGTGCGATCCAGAATCACTGCGACGCGCCGGCCGATGTGCGCGGAATTGTCGAAGTCGGCGCCGTTCCAGATCGCTTCGATCTTTGCGGTGAGCGGACGCGGGTTGTACTTGTAATGATCGTCCGTGGGCTTCGCGCCGAGCCGCCCAAGTTCATCGATCGCGCCGGGCGTCAGCGTGAACGATTCTTCCTGCTCAGTTCCAGCGCGCGATTTCTCCCGCGCCTGCTCCATGAGCCGCTCGAAGCCGGCGACATCGACGCTCACACCGCGCTCCGCCGCCATGACGCAGGTGAGGTCAATGGGAAAGCCGTAGGTGTCGTGGAGTTTGAAGGCATTGTCGGCGGAGATGGTGCCGGAGCGTGCTAAGCCGCAAGCGGATTCGAAGAGTTCGATGCCCCGGTCGATCGTCTTGAGAAACGCCTCCTCCTCCGCGCGAATCACGTCCGCGATGCGCTTTGGATTCTGCTTCAACTCAAGAAATGCATCGCCGAGCGAATCCACCACCGCCGGCACGAGTTCACACAGCACCGGCCCTTCGACGCCGAGCGTCTGCCGCGCCACACGCACCGCTCGCCTTAGAATGCGCCGCAGCACGTAGCCGCGCCCTTCGTTGCTCGGCGTCGCGCCGTCTGTGATCGCCACCGTCAGGCAGCGGATGTGATCCGCCACCACGCGGTAGGCAATGTCCACTGCATCTTCAAGACCACCCTGATACGGCCGCGCTCCCGTCTTTTCTCGAATCGCCTCGAAGATCGGCGTCCAGATATCGGTGTCGTAGTTGCTCTCCTTGCCCTGCAACACGCGCGTAATGCGCTCAAAGCCCATGCCGGTGTCAACATGCTTCGCAGGCAGCGGCGTCAGACGACCGCCGCGCTCACGGTTGAACTGGATGAAAACCAGGTTCCATATCTCGATCACGCGCGGATCGCCCGCATTCACCAGTTCGCGCCCGCCCTTGCCGGGCGTGGCGTCGTAATGCACCTCGCTGCACGGTCCGCACGGTCCGGTGTCGCCCATCTCCCAGAAGTTGTCCTTCATGTTGCCCGGCAGAACGTGATCCTCCGGCAGGTACTTGAGCCACAACTCGCGCGCTTCGGTATCCGGCTTGAGTCCCTGCGACTCATCACCTTCAAAGTATGTCACATACAAGCGCGTCGGATCAACGCCCCACACATCAACGAGCAGTTCCCACGCCCACGCAATGGCCTCGGCCTTGAAGTAGTCGCCGAACGACCAGTTGCCGAGCATCTCGAAGAACGTGTGGTGGTAGGTGTCCTTGCCGACATCCTCAAGGTCGTTGTGCTTGCCGCCTGCGCGGATGCACTTTTGCGAGTTCGCAGCCCGCGTGTACGGCCGGGTTCCCTGACCCAGGAACACATCCTTGAACTGGTTCATCCCCGCGTTGGTGAACAAAAGCGTCGGGTCATCATGCGGCACGACCGGCGAGGATGGCGCAAATGTATGGCCGTGCTTCTCGCAGAAGAAATCCAGGAAATCGCGGCGAATCTGAGCCGCGCTGCGGAAGGCGGTCGCGGTCGATCTTGACTGGTCAGCGGTGGATTCGGGCATAGAACACAAGTGTAGAGCGTGATCCTGAATCAGGCATGTGCGGCGGCGGTGCCTTCACGAGGCACCAGTGAACCCGACACCCCCGATGAGCCGATAGATGCTCAGAATGGCTGGATACGAGGACATCGTCGAGATCGGCGGCAGGCGCGTCTGCGGACCTTCGGCCGATGCCCCCACCCCAGCGCGATCGAAGTTCCTCTCGGTCTGGTACCGCTGCTGCCACACCTACGGCCGGCTGTACCGCAATCGCGAGGAGACGATGTACGTCGGCCGATGCCCGCGCTGCGGTGGCCAGGTCCACGCGCTCATCGGGCCGGACGGCACCGCACGAAGAATGTTCGAAGCACGGTAGAGGACATCGTCCGTTTAGCCGCGACGCGCAGCGGAGCGCTCGCGCTCAAGGTTTAGGAATTGACATTCTTGTGGCCTGCATCCTCGGAAGGGGCACTCTCTTGAACGTCCTGTGGCGCGGGTACACGCTCCTCTTCCGCTTCTTGCCCCGGGGCAAGCCCCGGGCTATGTGTTTCGAGTAGACGACTGTACTCCTCCGGCACATCCCGGCCGCATTCCGGGCAGGTCATGCTTTGCAATTGATAGAGCAGATAACCGCAGTCGCAGCGCGGCTCCTCAATCTCAATGAACAAGTTCTGCCCGCATGATGAACACGCGCGCCTCCCCGACCGCAGTCGCTGCGCCGCCTGGCATGTCGGGCAGGTGAATGCAAGTTCGCTCTTTTCTGAGATCGTTTCGCGCGCCGCTTCCCAACGTGCATTCGATCGGCGGATGAGGCCGGGCATTGCAGAGGTCGCAATCAGCAGGAGCAGACCCAGGAGCAGCGCTGGCAGGCCGAAGACCGCCATCGGCCAGGGGCTGTCGATGAATATGGCAAAGATGATCGCGCTAGTCAGCGGCAGGATCGCGCCCCAAATCGCGATGCACAAGCCGACCCGTGCGCGGCGGAGGCCCGCCGAGCGGATGAAGAAGCATGTGGCGCCTGCATTGTGCATGAGGCCGAGACCGAGGAGCGTGATCACAGCCGCTGCGAGCCCCATGTACTCATCGGTTCGAGACACCGCGTAGTGCGGCTCGCGCCAGATCAACGTGCCGATCAAGACCATCGCGACCAGAAAGCCGATCACCGCCGGTGCTATCGCGGCAATCGCAAACCATCGCAACCGGCTCTCGCGCACCAGAACGGCTGCGATCAGCAACAGGCCGGAATAGAGAAATGCGAAGATTCCCGATACGAAAAACTCATCCGCATACCTGCCGTGCCGCAGCGAATCGTCCACCAACTGCGCGATGCTATAGACGGCCATGGCTGTAAAGCACACCGCAAAGGGAACGGTGAGCAACACCACGAGCGCGGTCGTCCAGCGCGGCGGTTTGGGCTTCTTCACGTCGCTCATGCCAATGACACCTTGATGCGCAGGCCGCACTCGGAGCACGAGTCCCCTTCCGTTTTGAGTTTTTGCGCTGCCTTGCAGCGGGGACACGTCACACGCAGCGGCAATGGATCAACCGCGGGTCGATCACCTGATCGCAGCCGCGCAAAGTAAAGGATGCCGATCATCACCATCGTGAAGTAGCCGACCGCAATCGCAAGCGCCGCTCCCCAGCGCACATGTCGATCGACATACTCGTACTCCTGCGCATACGCAAGATTGAGAAACTCATAGCCGATCACCGCAAGTATTACGTGCGTGGCAGAGAGAGCCGCGATGGTCAGAACCAGCCGCCGCAGCCACGATACCGCGACGTTGCGGTCGGGCATGTGATACAGGATCGCTGCGAAGCCGGCGTATCCAGCCACAGCCGATGCAGGCGTCGCCGCGATATGCCCCCAATCCTCAATCACATTCGACAACTCACTGCCGAAGATGTACGTGGCCCACAATATGAAGCCACACAGACTGGCGATGACGCCGATGGCCATCAGCAACTGCGCGCGTTTCCGCTCGAACGCGCTGATGCAGACCGACGCTGCCGCAAGGTGCCCGGTGAACAGCCACATCAGTCCAACGAGATACACCGTTCCCGCCTGCGGCGTGAAGAACGTCCCCAGCCCCATGTGCATGACGCACGACATGCCGAACGCCGCCCCGAGAACCCAGAACATAATGCGGCTGATGCGCATGGTGCAATGATATCAAGGCAAAGCCCCAGTTTGACTCGTCGTTTCAACCCTCGCTCGCGCTCGGCTCCACTACCGGCGCCCGCCCGCCGGGGTAAAGCGCGAGCAAAAGTGCGAGACACGCCACCGACGCCCACATCGGCACGCTGAAGAGTTGCGTGTAGTTGATGGCATCATCAACCTTGGCCCAGTCGGCCAGGCCGGTCGCGATTTTGCTTCCCGCAATGATGCCCACGCCGATGATGACCATGTTGAACAGCGACTGGGCGCTCGCGCGAACGTCGCCGGTGGTCTGCTCATCGACGATCATAAAGGCGACAAAGATGAAGCAGCCGAAACACAGACCGTGAAGCGCGACACCGGTCATGAGGATCGCAACTTCCGGAATGTTCGTCACTTCCGCAATGGCATCCACATACGCAAAGAGAAACATGCGCAGGGCATACGCCGCAATGCCGATCGCCAGCAGCGACTTTCGCGACATTCTCTTCGCAACCAGCGGAATCAGCGCGATGACCGCGACTTCGGACATCTGGCCGATCGTCATCATGCCGCCACCGCCCACGCCGAAGATGTCATTGATGATCGTGGCGGTTCTCGACTGAAATTGGCCCAGAAACCCTGCGGTATGCACAAAGTAGAACTGATGAATCATGCTGATCGGCACTGCAATCAGAAACAGCGTCAGCAATGGATTGCGCTTCACCGCGCCAAGCGCCTCGATGCTCGCGTTGGATTTCCTTCCGGTCGAAGGCGGTGTATGCGGCAAGGTAAAGCAATACAGCCCCATCACGATGCCCAGCAAACCGCTCAAACGAAACGCATCGCCCATTCCTTCGACCGCGCCATCCGCTCCATACTTTCGCAGCAGCCACTGGCCGATCGCAATGCCCACAACAATCCAGCCGACCGTGCCCCACACGCGAATCTTGCCAAACTGCTTATCGCGATCGGTGAGGTGATGAAACGAGAGTGAGTTCGTCAGCGAAAGCGTCGGCGCATAGATCAGCGAATAAAGAAGCGAGAACGCCAGGAACATCCAATAGCCGTCGATCCACGCCAGTTGCCAGACGAGCAGACCGCCGAGGATGTGACTGACGCCGAGGACTTTCTGTGTCGCAATATGCCGGTCAGCGATTTGCCCTGCGATGAACGGCGCTAGCAGCGCGCCGACGGCGCCGATGGCGAACATGTCGCCGATTTCACCTACCGCGAAGCCGCGATGATCGTGCAGGAACGGCCAGAGCAGCGGCAGCCACGCGCCCCAGATCGCGTATTGCAGAAACATCATGAACGAAAGGCGAGGCAGCAGTGCGGGCATGGTGATATCCTCGAAGTGCGCGGATCGTACCATGACCGCCTGAATTGGCCCGGAAGGGGGTTCGGCCCCGGTGGGCAGACGCCGACGGTGCTAAGCCGCAAGCGGCTGCATCGGTTTCCTAATATCTTGTCGTGGACGACGTACTGTCACTGAATCTGCCCTGCGTGACGTGCGGCTATGAACTGCGCGGCCTGCAGAAAGGGGGCATGTGCCCCGAGTGCGGCACCGCAATCCAACGGTCGCTCAGCGGCGACTTGCTCAGCGCGGCCGACCCCGCCTGGCTGCGCACGATCGCACGCGGCCAGCGGTTTATCGCGCGCGGCTTCATGGTGGCGTTGATCAGTATGCTCACGGTAATTGTCCTTGTGTCCGCCTTCGTATTCACCACTTTGTTTGCACCGGGCCTGCCACGACAGTTCGAGGACGCCATCACGGCCGTCATCACGCTCGTTAGTCTCGGCATTCCGCTTGCGCTCTGCGGCGTTGCGATCGGCATCTTCTTCTTGACGAAGCAGGAGGGACGATTGACCGATCGGGAGTCGATTTGGTCGGCGAGAAATCTGGCGCGGTGGAGCGCGCCGTTGTCTGTTGCAGCGCTGTTCGTCGTGCTTGCCGTTCGATCGGCCACGCTTCCCGGCGGGCCGATGATCGTGATCGACATCGCCATGCGGTTGACCCTGCTCGTCATGATCACCACGTCGGCATTGTCACTCCTTGCGCACCTGGAATCACTGCTCCGCCGCATTCCGGACGATGCGCTTGTCGAGGAGATCACCAAAGAGAGGCGGTTCCTGCGATGGGCGGTTCCCGCAGCCGGACTGTATCTGCTCATGGGACCAATCCTGCTCGCTGGCGGCATGGCCGGCCCTGGCGGCGCGGTTGTCGGCATGTTCGGCGGAGTCATCGGCTGCGTCGGCTTTATCGCTCTACTCGGCCTGATCGTCTCGGTCGTACGTTTAGCCGGCCTCATGCGACGCTGCGCCAATCGTCTGCAGTCGTGCCAGCTCATCGCAGAAGAGGCAGACTCACGTTAGTCGTGAGAACGCGGCATCAAATGCCTGCTGCGATAGCGCAAAGTCGAGTTTGCGCAGAACTCCCGCCGCCTCGGCTGCGCCATGCTCCCGGTCCATCATCGGATCCTCCCATTCAACCGAAAGCGGTCCGGTATAACCGGCGTGGTTCAATTCGCGAATCACCGCTTCAAAGTTGATCCTGCCTCTGCCCGGCGACCTGAAATCCCAGCACCGCTCGGCCGCGCCGAACTCGGTATGTCCGCCAAACACGCCCGCTTCGCACGGTTGATCGCTCCACCAGACATCCTTCACATGGCAATGAAAGATGCGGTCGTTGAACTGCCGAATGAACCGAATGTAATCCACACGCTGATACGCAAAGTGCGATGGATCGTAGTTGAAGCCGAAGTTGGGGTGATGCTGCACCGCTTCAAGCGCCCGGCGAGCGCTGGCAATGTCACAGGCGATCTCCGCAGGATGCACTTCCAGCGCGAAGCGCACGTTCTGCTCGCGGAACACTTCGAGGATTGGAAGCCAGCGGGCTGCGAGGTCGGCAAAGCCGCGCTCGATCGTGCCGGACGGAATCGGCGGGAACGGGTAAGTCATGTGCCAGATCGATGAGCCCGTGAAGCCGTTGACGATGGGGTGGCTGTCGGCTGTCGGCTTTCGGCACTCGGCAGGGCGATGTGCAAAGAACCGATTCGCTGCGCGTGCGGTGTCCATCATCTCCTGAGCCGCTCGCTGGCGAACGCCTTCGGGCTCGCCATTTCCCCAGATGCGATCGGGCAGAATCGCGCGATGGCGTTCATCGATGTTGTCGCACACCGCCTGGCCGACGAGATGATTGCTGATGGCGAGGCACGTGAGGTTGTGATCGGCGAGCATCTGCCACTTGTCGCGGCAGTATTGATCTGAATCCTCTGCCAGCGCCACATCAAAGTGATCGCCCCAACAGGCAAGTTCAAGGCCGTCGTACCCCCACGAAGCGGCCTTCGCGCAAAGCGTCTCAAGCGGAAGATCCGCCCACTGGCCAGTGAAGAGCGTAAGCAGTCGTTGCATTGCATGTACCCGTTTAGCCGCGACGCGAAGCGGAGCGCGGCCGTGAAAATTGCCGTGAAAGCACGCTCCGCTGCGCATCGCGGCTAAACGTCATCGTATTTCCTCCATGGATACCGCGCATCGCTGCTTCGCCGCGATCATCGCCGCCTCGAGCACGCGCTGCGTCTGGTACGCATCTTCAAAGTCAGGCAGTGGAATCTCCGGCTCATCGCCGCCGAGCACGCGCAGAATGTCCGCCGCAATATTCACGAAGCCGTGTTCGTAGCCGATGATGTGCCCGTCTGGCCACCAGTTGCCCGCATACGGATGCTCACCTGCGCGGGTACACACGATCCGTCGCCAGCCGTCGGTGCGCGGCGAGTCGCTCGCATCATAGAACTCGAGCACGTTCATGTTCTCGAAATCGAAGCGAATGGAGCCGCGCTCGCCATTGATCTCAATGCGGT